>NZ_JBBHKA010000001.1:1280505-1600632 GCF_037572775.1 Ramlibacter sp. PS4R-6
ATCGAGCAGCGCATCGGCTGCTCGATCCGTTCGTTTTTCGAGCGCGAGGGCGAGGTCGCGTTCCGCGACGTCGAGGAGCAGGTGATCCGAGAGCTGTGCGCCCAGGACGACGGCGTGATCGCCACCGGCGGCGGCGCCGTGCTCCGTGAGTCCAACCGCGCCACCTTGCATGCGGCCGGCCACGTGATCTACCTGAACAGCACGCCCGAAGAGGTGTTCCGCCGCGTGCGCCACGACAAGGCCCGGCCCCTGCTGCAGGTCGACGACCCGCTCCAGCGACTGCGCGACCTGCATGCCCAGCGCGACCCGCTGTACCGCGAGACCGCGCATTTCGTGATCGAGACCGGACGTCCCTCGGTGCCGACGCTGGTCAACATGGTCCTGATGCAGCTGGAGCTGGCGGGGGCGATCCCCGCGCGCAATTAAACTGGCGGGCATGTCCCCCATCGAGATCGCGCTGGGCGAGCGCAGCTATCGCATCCTGGTCGGCCCCGGCCTGCTGGCCGACGCCGGCGCGTGGGCCGACGCGCCGGCGTCGTCGCAAGCGCTCGTCGTCACGAACACCACGGTCGCGCCGCTGTATGCGCAGCGCCTCGCGCGCGTCATCGCCGCGCGGCACCCCAAGGTGCACATCGTCGAACTGCCCGACGGCGAGGAGCACAAGAACTGGCAGGTGCTCAACCGCATCTTCGACGCCTTGCTGGCCCACGGCTGCGACCGCAAGACGGTGGTCTATGCGCTGGGCGGCGGCGTCGTCGGCGACATGGCGGGCTTTGCGGCTGCGTCGTACATGCGGGGCGTGCCCTTCGTGCAGGTGCCCACCACCTTGCTGGCGCAGGTGGACTCCTCGGTCGGCGGCAAGACCGCCGTCAACCACCCGCTGGGCAAGAACATGATCGGCGCGTTCTACCAGCCGCGCCTGGTCGTCTGCGACCTGGACACGCTGGCCACGCTGCCGGCGCGTGAGTTCAGCGCGGGGCTCGCGGAAGTGATCAAGTACGGCCCGATCGCCGACATGGCCTTCCTCGACTGGATCGAAACGAACCTCGCGGGCCTGATGGCGCGCGAGCCCGCGCTGCTCGCGCACGCCGTGCGCCGCAGCTGCGAGATCAAGGCCGCCGTCGTCGGCCAGGACGAGCGGGAGTCGGGGCTGCGCGCGATCCTCAATTTCGGGCACACCTTCGGCCATGCGATCGAGGCCGGCCTGGGCTATGGCGAGTGGCTGCATGGCGAAGCCGTGGGCTGCGGCATGGTGATGGCGGCGCATCTCTCGCAGGGCCTCGGCCTGGTCGACGCCGCCTTCGTCGAGCGGCTGACGCGCATCCTGCGCGACGCGGGGCTGCCGGTGCGCGCGCCGGCCCTGGGCGCGGACCGATTCATCGAACTCATGCGCGTCGACAAGAAGGCGGAGGCGGGCGAAATCCGCTTCGTCGTCATCGACAAGCCGGGCAGCGCGTCCATGCGGCCCGCGCCCGATGCATTGGTGCGTGACGTGATCGAGCGCTGCACGGCGACGGCCTGAGGCGATGGACCTCGCGCCGTATGCCTGCGACCCCGCGCAGTCGCGCGGCAGGCGCCGCGCCGAAGCACCGGCGCCGACGCGCACCGAGTTCCAGCGCGACCGCGACCGCATCGTCCATTCCACCGCCTTCCGGCGCCTCGTCTACAAGACGCAGGTGTTCCTCAACCACGAAGGCGACCTGTTCCGCACGCGCCTGACGCATTCGCTGGAGGTCGCACAGCTCGCACGATCGATCGCGCGGCCGCTGGGGCTGAACGAGGACCTGGTCGAGGCGATCGCCCTCGCGCACGACCTGGGCCACACGCCTTTCGGCCACGCCGGGCAGGACGCGCTGCACGAGTGCATGCGCGATCACGGCGGCTTCGAGCACAACCTGCAGAGCCTGCGCGTGGTCGACAAGCTCGAGGAACGCTATCCCGCTTTCGACGGGCTGAACCTCACCTTCGAGACGCGCGAAGGCATCCTGAAGCATTGCTCGCCGGCGAACGCGCGCAAGCTGGAGGAACAGGAGCCGGGCGGCGTGGGCCGGCGCTTCATCGAGCGCACCCAGCCAAGCCTGGAGGCCCAGCTGTGCAACCTGGCCGACGAGATTGCCTACAACGCCCATGACATCGACGACGGCGTGCGCTCGGGCCTGGTGACGGTGGAGCAGCTCGAAGCGGTGCCGCTGTTCGAGCGCTTTCGCACCGAAACCCTGCGCGACCACCCGCAGCTGCGCGGGCGCCGCGTGCTCTACGAAGCGATCCGGCGCATGCTCAGCACGCAGGTGTACGACGTGATCGCAACCACCAGCGATGCGTTGGCGCGCGTGCGGCCGGAGGATGCGGACGCGGCACGCCGCGCTGCCCCCCTCGTCGGGTTCAGTGCCGGCATGCAGCAGGAGTCGGCCGCGCTCAAGCGCTTCCTGCTGCACAACCTGTACCGCCATCCGCAGGTGATGGCGGTGACCGGCCACGCGAAGCAGATCGTGCGCGAGCTGTTCGATGTGTACGTGGCGGACCCGGCGCAGATGCAGGCGGATTTCGCCGCGCGGCCCGACTCGGCGCGTTCGGTCGCGGACTACATCGCCGGCATGACGGATCGCTTCGCCTCACGCGAACACGAGCGCCTGACCGGGCGCAAGCTGCTGGCGTGACCGCGCACCGCCTGGACCCCGCGCTGGTCGTGGTCGCCGGCGGCGTCGCCGCGGCGCTGCACGTCGGCAAGCTGCCCACGGCGATCCCGGTGCTGCGCGACGCGCTGCACATCACGCTGGTGCAGGCGGGCTTCCTGCTGTCGCTGGTCCAGTTCGCGGGCATGGTGCTCGGGCTGGCCGTCGGCCTCGCGGCGGACGCGCTGGGCCTGCGGCGCACGATGGCGCAAGGGCTCGCGCTGCTCGCGGCCGCGAGCGCGCTCGGTGCGCTCGCGCAGGACGCGGCGACGCTGATGGCGCTGCGCGCCGTCGAGGGCCTGGGTTTCCTGCTGGCTTCGATGCCCGCGCCCAGCCTGATCCGGCGGCTCGTCGAGCCGCGCCGCGTCAATGCGGCGCTTGGCTGGTGGGGCGCGTACATGCCGCTCGGCACGGCGCTCGCGCTGGTGGCGGGCCCGCTCGTCATGGCGGCCATCGACTGGCGCGGCTGGTGGGCCGTGCTCGCCGTCGTTGCCGGTGCGATGTCGGCCGTGGTGGCATGGGCGCTGCCGGCTTCCGCAAACGAAGGCGCTGTAGCAGCAAGGCCGTGGGCCGCGCGCCTGCGCACCACCTTGCGTGCGCCCGGGCCCTGGCTCGTTGCCCTGTGCTTCGGCGTGTATTCGGCGCAGTGGCTGTCGCTGATCGGCTTCCTGCCGACGGTCTATGCCCAGGCCGGGGTCGCGGCCACGTGGGCCGGTGCGGCCACTGCGCTCGTCGCAGTGGTGAACATGGCAGGCAACGTCGTGGCCGGGCGTTGGCTGCAACGGGGCGCGAAGCCGCAACGCCTGCTCGCGGCGGGGTTCGTCGCGATGGCGGTCGGCGCGGTCTTCGCCTTCGCCGAAGTCGCGGCACCCTTGCGCTATGCCGGCGCGCTGTTGTTCTCGATGCTTGGCGGCCTGATCCCGGGCACCTTGTTCTCCCTGGGCGTGCGGCTCGCGCCCGGCGAGGAAACCGTGTCGACGACAGTCGGCTGGATGCAGCAGTGGTCGGCCTTCGGCCAGTTCGCAGGGCCGCCCATCGTGGCGGCCGTCGCGTCCGCCGTTGGCGGCTGGCAATGGAGCGGCGCCGTCACCGCGGCCTTTGCCACGGCCGGGCTGTGCATCGCGGCGCTCATCGCCCGGCAACCCGCACGTGCTCACTAGAATTTGGTCCATGCCAACCGCCGACGATGTTCATGCCCGCGACACGCTGCGCTGGCTCGAGCGTGCGGTGATCGGGCTGAACCTGTGTCCCTTCGCGAGGGCCGTGCACGTGAAGGGGCTGGTGCACTGCGCCGTCAGCGCGGCGACCGATGGCCACGGGGTCCTCGAGGATTTCGCGAACGAACTCGATGCGCTCGTGGCTGCCGACGCGGCGGTGCGTGAAACCACCTTGCTCGTCGTTCCGCACGCGCTGCACGACTTCCTCGAGTTCAACGACTTCCTGTCGCGGGCCGATCGCCTGGTGCGCAAACGCGGTCTCGAGGGAGTGATCCAGGTGGCGAGTTTCCACCCGCACTACCGCTTCGAAGGCGCGGGCGAGGACGACGTCGCGAACTGCACGAACCGCTCGCCGTGGCCGACGCTGCACCTGCTGCGCGAAGAGAGCATCACGCGCGCCGTCGAAGCCTTCCCGGATCCCGCGGCGATCTACGAGGCCAACATCGAGACGCTGCAGCGCATGGGCGCCGACGGCTGGGCGGCGCTGGGCGTGGGGCCGACGCAATGAAGGACGTGGCGCAGCAGCTGGAGCTGAAGCCCGGGCAGTCGGTCGAGCTGCTGAAGGAGCTGCACATCGTCACCCGCGACGGGCGCATCAACCAGGACTCGCGGCGCAAGCTCAAGCAGGTGAACCACCTGGTGCAGTTCATCGAGAAGGTGCTGCAGCAGGTGCCGGTCGAGGAGGGCGGGCCGACGCTGGCCGACCACGGCGCGGGCAAGTCCTACCTGGGCTTCGTGCTGTACGACCTGTTCTTCAAGCCGCTGGGGCGCGGGCACATCTACGGCATCGAGACGCGCCCTGAGCTCGTGCAGAAGTCGCGCGAGCTGGCGCGTGTGCTCGGCTTCGACCGCATGTCGTTCCTGAACATCGCGGCGGCCGACGCGGCGACCGACGCGGCCCTGCCGGATCGCATCGACGTGGTGACTGCGCTGCATGCGTGCGACACGGCGACCGACGACGCGATCGCCTTCGGGCTGCGCAAGCACGCACGGCACATGGTGCTGGTGCCGTGCTGCCAGGCCGAAGTGGCGGCCTGCCTGCGGCAAAGCAAGGCGCTGTCGCTGGCGCGCACGCCGCTGGCGGAGCTGTGGCGGCACCCCTTGCACACGCGCGAGATGGGCAGCCAGCTGACGAACGTCCTGCGCTGCCTGTACCTCGAGGCCATGGGCTACCAGGTCACCGTGACCGAGCTGGTGGGCTGGGAGCACAGCCTGAAGAATGAATTGATCCTGGCCAGCCACACCGGCCAGCGCCGCCGCGCGTCCGCCGAGCGCCTGCGCGCGATCCTCGCCGAGTTCGGCCTCTCGTCTCTCGAGTCCCCCCGCTTCCCCGGCCTTTAATTGGTTAATTGGGGTCAGATTCCAATTTATGATCGGGCGACCCCCCGATCGCATGGCCCGCCTTCCCCGCCTCACGCTCCCCGGCTACCCGCACCACATCATCCAGCGGGGCAACAATCGTCAGGCGATCTTTTCCGACCGCAGCGACTACGAAGCCTTGCTGGAACTGCTGGAGGAGTACGCGAAGAAGTTCGAGGTGGCGGTGCACGGCTACGTGCTGATGAGCAACCACTTCCACCTGCTGGCGACGCCGCAGACCGAAGACGGCGTGCCGCAGTTGCTGCAGGCGGTGGGACGCAGCTACGTGCGCGGCTTCAACAAGCGCCAGGGCCGCACCGGCACGCTCTGGGAAGGGCGCTACAAGTCGACGCTGATCCAGGCCGAGCGCTACCTGCTGGCGTGCATGGTCTATATCGACCTCAACCCGGTGCGGGCCGGGCTCGTCGCGAATCCGGCCGACTACCTCTGGTGCAGCTACCTGCACTACACGGGCAGGCGCGCCGACAAGCTCATCACACCCCATCCCCTGTACTGGGAGCTGGGCAACACCCCGTTCGCCCGCGAGCAGGCATATGCCGACTTGGTGTCTGCCGGGATTGGCTCCAAGCAGCAGCAAGCGCTCACTGAAGCAACCTTCCGGGGCTGGGCCTTGGGCGAGCCGGACTACGTCGCCGACCTGCAGCGGCGCACGGAGCGGCGCGTGAGCAAGGCCAAGGCCGGCCGTCCCCGCATCGCGCGTTGACGGCGCCCAGAAGGCGAGCGGCAAGACCATGTCCGGGATTGATCTGTCCCCTATTTCATCTCCCAGCGTCAAGTAGTCAATTAATTAGAATCTGACCCCAATTATTTTGCTGGCCAAGGGTGTTGCGGCGCAGTATGCTCGTTTCCCCTATGTCGAACCCGCAGCAACACGAGGAGGGCGCCATGACGACGGCCGCCGAGATCGAACACCTCCAACACGAAGGCCTGTATTCGGCCGCCCACGAACACGATGCCTGCGGGGTCGGCTTCGTTGCCCACATCAAGGGCGAGAAGAGCCATGCGATCGTCCAGCAGGGCCTGAAGATCCTGGAGAACCTGGACCACCGCGGTGCCGTCGGCGCCGACAAGCTGATGGGCGACGGGGCCGGCATCCTGCTGCAACTGCCCGACACGCTCTATCGGGACGAGATGGCCAAGCAGGGCGTCGAGCTGCCGCCGGTCGGCGAGTACGGCGTCGGCATGATCTTCCTGCCGAAGGAACACGCATCGCGCCTGGCCTGCGAGCAGGAGCTCGAGCGCGCGGTGAAGGTCGAAGGCCAGGTGCTGCTCGGCTGGCGCGACGTGCCGGTCGACCACGCCATGCCGATGTCGCCCACAGTGAAGGCCAAGGAGCCGATCCTGCGGCAGATCTTCATCGGCCGCGGGCACGACGTGATCGTGCAGGACGCGCTGGAGCGCAAGCTGTACGTGATCCGCAAGACCGCCAGCGCCGCGATCCAGAACCTGAAGCTGAAGCACTCGAAGGAGTACTACGTCCCCTCGATGTCCAGCCGCACGGTGATCTACAAGGGCCTGCTGCTGGCTGACCAGGTCGGCCAGTACTACTCGGACCTGCGCGACCCGCGCTGCATTTCCGCATTGGCGCTCGTGCACCAGCGCTTCTCGACGAACACATTCCCCGAGTGGCCGCTCGCGCACCCCTACCGCTATGTCGCGCACAACGGCGAAATCAACACGGTCAAGGGCAACTACAACTGGATGCGCGCGCGCGAAGGCGTGATGTCTTCGCCGGTGCTCGCCGCCGACCTGAAGAAGCTCTACCCCATCTCCTTCCCGACGCAGTCCGACACGGCCACGTTCGACAACTGCCTCGAGCTGCTGACGATGGCGGGCTACCCGCTGGCGCAGGCGGTGATGATGATGATCCCCGAGCCGTGGGAGCAGCACACGCTGATGGACGAGCGCCGCAAGGCGTTCTACGAATACCACGCCGCGATGCTGGAGCCGTGGGACGGCCCCGCTTCCATCGTGTTCACCGACGGCCGCCAGATCGGCGCCACGCTGGACCGCAACGGCCTGCGTCCCTCGCGCTATTGCGTCACCGACGACGACCTCGTGATCATGGCTTCGGAATCCGGCGTGCTGCCGGTGCCGGAAAACAAGATCGTGCGCAAGTGGCGCCTGCAGCCCGGCAAGATGTTCCTGATCGACCTGGAGCAGGGCCGGATGATCGACGACGAGGAGCTCAAGGCCTCGCTCGCGAATAGCAAGCCTTACAAGCAGTGGATCGAGAACCTGCGCATCAAGCTCGATGACCTGACGGATACGTCGGGCACGATCCCGCCCAGCGACGTCGAGCTGCTCGACCGCCAGCAGGCCTTCGGCTACACGCAGGAAGACATCAAGTTCCTGATCTCGCCGATGGCGCAGGCCGGCGAAGAAGGCATCGGCTCGATGGGCAACGACAGCCCGCTGGCCGTTCTGTCCAGCAAGGACAAGCCGCTCTACAACTACTTCAAGCAGCTGTTCGCGCAGGTGACGAACCCGCCGATCGACCCGATCCGCGAAGCGATCGTGATGTCGCTCGTCTCGTTCATCGGCCCGAAGCCGAACCTGCTGGACATCAACCAGGTCAACCCGCCGATGCGCCTGGAGGTGTCGCAGCCGATCCTCGACTTCGCCGACATGGCCAAGCTGCGCGACATCGACAAGATCACGCACGGCAAGTTCCGCAGCTACACGCTGGACATCACCTACCCGGTCGCATGGGGAAGCGAAGGCGTCGAGGCCAAGCTCGCCTCGATCAACGCCGAGGCGGTCGATGCGATCAAGGGCGGCGCGAACATCCTGATCATCAGCGACCGCGGCGTGTCGCCGACGCAGGTGGCGATCCCCGCGCTGCTGGCGCTGTCGTCCATCCACCAGCACCTGATCCGCGAAGGCCTGCGCACGACGGCCGGCCTCGTGGTGGAGACGGGCTCCGCGCGCGAAGTGCATCACTTCGGCGTGCTGGCCGGCTACGGCGCCGAGGCCGTGCACCCCTACCTCGCGATGGAGACGCTGGTCTCCATCCACAAGGACCTGCCGGGCGAGCTGAACCCCGACAAGGCCATCTACAACTACGTCAAGGCGGTCGGCAAGGGCCTGTCCAAGATCATGTCCAAGATGGGCGTGTCGACCTACATGTCCTACTGCGGCGCGCAGCTGTTCGAGGCCATCGGCATCAACAGCGACACGATCGACAAGTACTTCACCGGCACTTCGAGCCGCATCGAGGGCATCGGCGTGTTCGAGATCGCGCAGGAAACGGTCCGCATGCACAAGGCGGCTTTCGGTGACGACCCGGTGCTGGCCAACATGCTCGACGCCGGCGGCGAGTACGCCTGGCGCGTGCGCGGCGAGGAGCACATGTGGTCGCCGGACGCGATCGCCAAGCTGCAGCATGCCGCACGCGCCAACAACTGGAACACGTACAAGGAGTACGCCCAGCTGATCAACGACCAGAGCAAGCGCCACATGACGCTGCGCGGCCTGTTCGAGTTCAGGATCGATCCCTCCAAGGCGATCCCGGTCGACGAGGTCGAGCCCGCGAAGGAGATCGTCAAGCGCTTCGCCACCGGCGCGATGTCGCTCGGCTCCATCTCCACCGAGGCGCATGCCACCCTGGCCGTCGCCATGAACCGCATCGGCGGCAAGAGCAACACGGGCGAAGGTGGCGAAGACCCGGTGCGCTACCGCCAGGAACTCAAGGGCATCCCGATCAAGCAGGGCCAGACCATCGGCGAGATCCTGGGCCACGACATCGTCGAAGTCGACTACGCGCTGAACGCGGGCGATTCGATGCGCTCGAAGATCAAGCAGGTCGCTTCCGGCCGCTTCGGCGTGACCGCGGAATACCTCACGTCCGCCGACCAGGTGCAGATCAAGATGGCGCAGGGCG
This sequence comes from Ramlibacter sp. PS4R-6, assembly GCF_037572775.1. Taxonomy (NCBI): domain Bacteria; kingdom Pseudomonadati; phylum Pseudomonadota; class Betaproteobacteria; order Burkholderiales; family Comamonadaceae; genus Ramlibacter; species Ramlibacter sp. PS4R-6. Next base: position 1,289,658 of record NZ_JBBHKA010000001.1, read on the forward strand.
CCAAGCCCGGCGAAGGCGGCCAGCTTCCCGGCGGCAAGGTGTCCAAGTACATCGGCAAGCTGCGCTACTCGGTGCCCGGCGTGGGCCTCATCTCGCCGCCGCCGCACCACGACATCTATTCGATCGAAGACCTGGCGCAGCTCATTCACGACCTGAAGAACGTCGCCGCGCACGCGTCGATCAGCGTCAAGCTGGTGTCCGAAGTGGGCGTGGGCACGATTGCCGCGGGCGTTGCCAAGTGCAAGGCCGACCACGTGGTGATCGCGGGCCATGACGGCGGCACGGGCGCCTCGCCGTGGTCGTCGATCAAGCACGCGGGCTCGCCGTGGGAGATCGGCCTGGCCGAAACGCAGCAGACGCTGGTGCTCAACCGCCTGCGCGGCCGCATCCGGGTGCAGGCCGACGGCCAGATGAAGACCGGCCGGGACGTCGCCATCGGCGCGATCCTGGGCGCCGACGAATTCGGCTTCGCCACTGCGCCGCTGGTGGTCGAGGGCTGCATCATGATGCGCAAGTGCCACCTGAACACCTGCCCGGTGGGCGTGGCCACGCAGGACCCGGTGCTGCGCAAGAAGTTCGCGGGCAAGCCCGAGCACGTCGTCAACTACTTCTTCTTCGTTGCCGAGGAAGTGCGCCAGATCATGGCGCAGCTGGGCATCCGCACCTTCGACGAGCTGATCGGCCGCACCGACTTGCTCGACATGAAGAAGGGCATCGAGCACTGGAAGGCCCGGGGCCTGGACTTCACGCGCCTGTTCGCGCGGCCCAACGTGCCGGCCGATGTCGCGCGCTTCCAGGTCGAGGAGCAGGACCACGGCCTGAAGAAGAGCCTGGACAACGTCCTCATCGAGAAGTCGCGCGCGGCCATCGAGCGCGGCGAGAAGGTGCAGTTCATCGAAGTGGCACGCAACGTGAACCGCTCCGTCGGCGCCATGCTGTCGGGCGCGATCACCAAGGTCCACCCCGAAGGCCTGCCCGATCACACGGTGTTCATCCAGATGGAAGGCACGGGCGGGCAGTCGTTCGGCGCGTTCCTGTGCCGCGGCGTCACGCTGTACCTGATCGGCGATGCCAACGACTACACGGGCAAGGGCCTGTCGGGCGGCCGCGTCGTCGTGCGTCCCTCGATCGATTTCCGCGGCGTCGCCACGCAGAACATCATCATCGGCAACACGGCGCTGTACGGCGCGACGAGCGGCGAGGCCTTCTTCAGCGGCGTCGCGGGCGAGCGCTTCGCCGTGCGCCTGTCCGGTGCGACGGCGGTTGTCGAAGGCACCGGCGACCACGGCTGCGAGTACATGACGGGCGGCACGGTGGTGGTGCTGGGCAAGACCGGCCGCAATTTCGCCGCCGGCATGTCGGGCGGCATCGCCTACGTGTACGACGAGGACGGCCAGTTCGCGAGCCGCTGCAACACCTCGATGGTGTCGCTGGAGCGCGTGTTCTCGTCGACCGAGCAGGCGGCCACCAGCCGCACGCGCCTGCACAAGGACCAGACCGACGAGCAACTGCTCAAGAAGCTGCTCGAGGAGCACAACCGCTGGACCGGCAGCCGCCGCGCCCGCGACCTGCTCGACGACTGGGCCACCGCCCGCCAGAAGTTCGTGAAGGTGTTCCCGAACGAATACAAGCGCGCGCTGATCGAGATGTACGACCGCGAGGTCGAAGCCGCCAGCGCCGGCGCCAACGCCAGCGTGGCGATGAAGCACGAAACCGTGGCAGCCAAGTAAGGACCTGAGGAGCAAGAAGAAATGGGCAAGATCACGGGCTTCATGGAATTCGAACGCCTCGAGGAGGGCTACCGGCCCGTCCCCGAGCGCGTGAAGCATTACAAGGAATTCGTCCTGGCGCTGAGCGACGAGCAGGCCAAGGTGCAGGGCGCGCGCTGCATGGACTGCGGCACGCCTTTCTGCAACTCGGGCTGCCCGGTCAACAACATCATCCCGGACTTCAACGACCTCGTGTACCGCCAGGACTGGTTCAACGCCTTCCAGGTGCTCGACTCGACGAACAACTTCCCGGAGTTCACCGGCCGCATCTGCCCCGCGCCTTGCGAGGCGGCGTGCACGCTGAACATCAACGACGACGCGGTGGGCATCAAGTCCATCGAGCATGCGATCGCCGACCGCGCGTGGGAGCAGGGCTGGGCCAAGCCGCGCGCGCCCAAGGCCAAGACGGGCAAGAAGGTCGCCGTGGTCGGCTCCGGCCCCGCCGGCATGGCCGCGGCGCAGCAGCTCGCGCGCGCCGGCCACGACGTGACGCTCTTCGAGAAGAACGACCGCATCGGCGGCCTGCTGCGCTACGGCATCCCCGACTTCAAGATGGAGAAGCACCTGATCGACCGCCGCGTCGAGCAGATGAAGGGCGAGGGCGTCACCTTCCGCCCCGGCGTGATGGTCGGCAAGCTGCCCGAAGGCTCCAAGGTCACCAACCTTGCCAAGGAGCAGGTCGACCCGAAGCAGATGCTCAAGGACTTCGACGCCGTGCTGCTCACGGGCGGCGCCGAGCAGTCGCGCGACCTGCCGGTGCCCGGCCGCGACCTCGACGGCGTGCATTTCGCGATGGAGTTCCTGCCGCAGCAGAATCGCGTGAACGCGGGCGACAAGGTCAAGGGCCAGATCCGAGCCGACGGCAAGCACGTCATCGTGATCGGCGGTGGCGACACCGGCAGCGACTGCGTGGGCACCAGCAACCGCCATGGCGCGAAGAGCGTGACGCAGTTCGAGCTGATGCCCATGCCGCCGGAGCAGGAGAACAAGGAGCTCACCTGGCCGTACTGGCCGTACAAGCTGCGTTCCTCCTCCTCGCACGAGGAAGGCTGCGAGCGCGAGTTCGCCATCGCCACCAAGGAATTCATCGGCGACAAGGGCAAGGTCACGGGCCTGAAGACCGTGCACGTGGAATTCAAGGACGGGAAGTTCAACGAGATCCCCGGCACCGAGAAGGAATACAAGGCCGACCTCGTGCTGCTTGCCATGGGCTTCATCAGCCCCGTGCAGACCATCCTCGAAGGCTTCGGCATCGACAAGGACGCCCGCGGCAACGCCAAGGCGACCACCGACTTCACCGGCGGCTACGCGACCAGCGCGCCCAAGGTGTTCGCGGCAGGCGACATGCGCCGGGGCCAGTCGCTGGTGGTGTGGGCGATCCGCGAAGGCCGGCAGGCGGCCCGGGCGGTCGACGAGTTCCTGCAAGGGGCTAGCGACCTTCCGCGCTAATTCCGTCCTAAGCACGCTTCGCGAGCGACATTTATCATTCAGGGTTTCCACCGAACTTCCCCTGGATGAGCACCACGGACCCGACGGCCCTCGTCGAATGCCGGCACCTGAGCTTTGGCTACGGGGAGCGCCGCGTCTTGGACGACCTGTCCTTCACCGTGCCCCGCGGCAAGGTGACGGCCCTCATGGGCGCGTCCGGCGGCGGCAAGACCACGGTGCTGCGCCTGATCGGCGGGCAGGTCAAGCCCCAGGGCGGCGAGGTGCTGTTCGACGGGCATGACGTCGCGAAGATGGATGCCGGGACGCTGTACGCCGTGCGCCGGCGCATGGGCATGCTGTTCCAGTTCGGCGCGCTCTTCACCGACCTGTCGGTGTTCGAGAACGTGGCCTTCCCCTTGCGCGAACACACGAAGCTGCCCGAGGACCTGCTGCGCGACATCGTGCTGATGAAGCTCAACGCCGTGGGCTTGCGCGGCGCCCGCGACCTGATGCCGCGCGAGGTCTCCGGCGGCATGGCGCGGCGCGTGGCGCTGGCGCGCGCCATTGCGCTGGATCCGGAACTGGTCATGTACGACGAACCCTTCGCCGGGCTGGACCCGATCTCGCTGGGCACCGCCGCGCAACTGATCCGGCGGCTCAACGACACGCTGGGCATCACCAGCATCGTGGTGTCGCACGACCTGGAGGAAACCTTCCTCATCGCCGACCAGGTGATCATCCTCGCGAACGGCAAGGTGGCCGCGCAGGGCACGCCACAGGAAGTGATGGCATCCAGGGACCCGCTGGTGGACCAGTTCGTGCACGCGCGCGAGGACGGGCCGGTGCCCTTCCACTACCCGGGGCCGACGGTGGCGCAGGACTTCGACCGGGGGCTCGCCCGATGATCCGCTGGCTCAATCCCTCGAACGTCGGCTATGCCACGCGCGGCAAGCTGGCCGACATCGGCTACGGCGCGCGATTGTTCGCGCGCCTCGTCGCGTCCTTCGGCGTCGCGATGCGCCGCTTCGGCCTCGTGCGCGACCAGGTGCACTTCCTGGGCAACTACTCGCTGGCGATCATCGCCGTGTCGGGGCTGTTCGTCGGCTTCGTGCTCGCGCTGCAGGGCTACTACACGCTGCAGCGCTACGGCTCGGCCGAAGCGCTGGGGCTGCTCGTGGCGCTGAGCCTGGTGCGCGAGCTCGGGCCGGTCGTCAGCGCGCTCCTGTTCGCAGGGCGCGCCGGCACGTCGCTCACCGCCGAGATCGGCTTGATGAAAGCGGGCGAGCAGCTCTCGGCCATGGAAATGATGGCCGTCAACCCCGTGCAGCGCATCCTCGCGCCGCGGTTCTGGGGCGGAGTGATCGCCATGCCCATGCTCGCCGCGGTCTTCAGCGCGGTCGGCATCATCGGCGGCTGGATGGTCGGCGTGCTGCTGATCGGCGTGGACGCCGGCGCCTTCTGGGGCCAGATGCAAGGCGGCGTCGATGTGTGGAAGGACGTGGGCAACGGCGTGGTCAAGAGCCTCGTGTTCGGCTTCACGGTGACCTTCGTCGCGCTGCTGCAGGGCTTCGAGGCGCAGCCCACTCCCGAAGGCGTGTCGCGCGCGACGACGCGCACCGTGGTCGTCGCCTCGCTCGCGGTGCTGGGCCTCGACTTCGTGCTCACCGCGATGATGTTCAGTATCTAGGGAAGAAAGACGAAATGGAACGCTCCAAAAGCGATGTGTGGGTCGGCCTCTTCGTGCTGCTGGGCGCGGCCGCGATCCTGTTCCTCGCGCTGCAGTCCGCCAACCTGCTGTCGCTGAGCTTCCAGCCGACCTACCGGGTCTTCGCGAAGTTCGACAACATCGGCGGGCTCAAGCGCCAGGCGGCGGTCAAGAGCGCCGGCGTGGTGGTCGGCCGGGTCGAATCGATCGAGCTCGATGGCAAGAGCTTCCAGGCGCGCGTGGCCATGGCCGTGGAACAACGTTACACATTTCCCAAGGACAGTTCGGTCAAGATCCTGACAAGCGGGCTGTTGGGCGAGCAATACATTGGCGTGGAAGCCGGCGCCGACGACAAGAACCTCGCCGCCGGCGATACGATCACCAACACGCAGTCCGCGGTGGTGCTGGAAAACCTGATCGGCCAGTTCCTCTACAACAAGGCGGCCGAAGGCGGCGGCAATACGGCGGCACCAGGGGCGGCACCGAAAAAATGAACGACGACAGAGCAAGTGCCTTTCGCATCCTGCGCCTGGCGGCAGCCGGCGTGGTGTTCGCGCTGCTGACCGGCTGCGCGAGCATGATGGGACCCAACCCGCGCGATCCGCTCGAGCCTTTCAACCGCAAGATGGCCGAGTTCAACGAGCACGTCGACTCGATCGTGCTCAAGCCGGTGGCCACGGCGTACCGCAACGGCGTGCCGCCCGCGGGCCGCACCGCGGTGTCGAACTTCTTCGGCAACCTGCAGGACGCCTGGTCGGCCGTGAACAGCGTGCTGCAGCTGCGGCTGCAGGACGCGGGCGAGAGCTGGGCGCGCTTCCAGATCAATTCCACGGTCGGCTTCTTCGGCATCTACGACGCCGCGAGCCTGCTGAACATCGACAAGCACAAGGAAGACTTCGGCCAGACGCTGGGGCGCTGGGGCGTGCCTGCGGGGCCGTTCATCGTGTTGCCCGTGCTCGGGCCGTCCACCTTGCGCGACGCCGCCGTGTTCCCCATCGAGCTGTACGGCGACCTGGTGTGGCACATGCCGCGCGGCGACGAGCGCAGCCTGCTGTCGGGGCTGCGCGCGGTGGACCGTCGCGCCAACCTGCTGCGGGCCAGCGACGTGCTGGACCAGGCGTCGCTCGACAAGTACAGCTTCACGCGCGAGGCCTACCTGCAGCGCCGCCGCGCCGACGTGATGGATTTCAGGAACAGCAACGGCGGTGGGGCTCTCGGCAGCAAGCTGGGCATCGGCATCGGGAAAGACTCGGACCCGAAGGACGGCAAGGACAACGATGGTGCCGAGCCGCCCGAGCCCGACGCCGCCCCCGCCAAGCCGGCCGGACAACCGGCGCCGGCCCCCGCGCGTTGAATTGCAGCAAGTTGCAAGGATGGGCCCGCGGCCGGAACCGCCGGGCACGGCCGGGTTCCAACCGGCAACATCCGAACCGAAAGGGAAACGAATGAAAAGACGCACTTTCAACCAGTGGGGTGCCTGCCTCGCCGCCGTGGCCGCGCTCGGCCTGCCGACGTTCGCGTTCGCTGCGGACGAGGCACCCGATGCCTTCATCAAGCGCCTGTCCGACGAGGTGCTGGGCCAGATCAAGGGCGACGAGAAGATCCGCGCGGGCGATGTCTCCCGCATCCAGGCCCTGGTCGACACGAAAATCCTGCCCAACGTCAACTTCGCGCGCATGACGGCGGCCACCGTGGGCCCGGCATGGCGCCAGGCCACGCCCGAGCAGAAGTCCCGCCTGCAGGAGGAATTCAAGACCCTCCTGCTGCGCACGTATGCCGGCGCGCTGGCGCAGGTCAACGAGCAGACGGTCAGCGTCAAGCCGATGCGCAGCGCGCCGGAGGACAGCGAGGTCGTCGTGCGCACCGAAATCCGCGGCCGCGGCGACCCGATCCAGCTCGACTACCGGCTGGAGAAAACGCCGGGCCAGGGCGCGGGCTGGAAGATCTACAACCTCAACGTGCTGGGCGTGTGGCTGGTGGAAACCTACCGCACCCAGTTCGCCGAGGTCACCAGCAGCAAGGGCGTGGAAGGCCTGATCGCCGCGCTCGCCGAGCGCAACAAGCAGAACGCGGCGAAGAAGGGCTGATGCTCGTCCTGCCCGCCGAACTGACGCACGACCAGGCGACGGCCTGCTGCCGCATGCTGGCCGAGGCGCTGCGGCGCCAGCCGGAGACGGCGGTCGTCGCCGATGCGGCGGCGCTGGAGCGCTTCGATTCGTCGGCGCTGGCGGTGCTGCTGGAGTGCCGGCGCGAGGCGCTGGCCATCGGCAAGACCTTTTCGGTTGCGCGCATGCCGCAGCGCCTGCGCGAACTGGCCACCGTCTACGGCGTGGCCCAGCTCCTGCCCGCGGCGCCTTGACCTTGCTTGGGCAGGGAGGGCACCCCGCCCCGTAAAATCACGGGCTCCCATGCCCGCGATCTCCTTCCAGTCGGTCACCAAGACCTTTCCCTCGCGCGGCGGCGGCACCTTCAAGGCGCTGGACGACGTCTCCTTCGACATCGAGGAGGGCGAGTTCTTCGGCCTGCTGGGCCCCAACGGCGCCGGCAAGACCACCTTGATTAGCATCCTCGCCGGGCTCGCCCGCGCCACCGGCGGCCGCGTGACCGTGCACGGCCACGACGTGGTCACGGAGTACGCGCAGACGCGCCGCCAGCTGGGCGTCGTGCCGCAGGAGCTCGTCTTCGACCCCTTCTTCTCGGTGCGCGAGACGCTGAAGATCCAGTCCGGCTACTTCGGCGTGAAGGGCAACGACGCCTGGATCGACGAACTGCTCGCCAGCCTGGGGCTGGCCGACAAGGCCAACGCCAACATGCGCCAGCTCTCCGGCGGCATGAAGCGGCGCGTGCTGGTGGCGCAGGCGCTGGTGCACAAGCCGCCGGTGATCGTGCTGGACGAGCCGACGGCGGGCGTGGACGTGGAACTGCGGCAGACCCTGTGGCACTTCATCGCGCGCCTGAACAAGGAAGGCCACACGGTCCTGCTCACCACGCACTACCTCGAGGAGGCCGAGGCGCTGTGCAACCGCATCGCCATGCTCAAGGCGGGCCGCGTGGTGGCGTTGGCGCGCACCAGCGAATTGCTCAAGGCGGCATCGAGCAACGTGCTGCGCTTCAAGATGGACGGGGCGCTACCGGAAGGGTTCGCCGCCAAGGCGCGCGTGACGGGGCGCATCGTGCAGCTGCCGGCGCACGACGCGCACGAGATCGAGCAGTACCTCGCGGCGATCCGCCAGGCCGGGCTGCGCGTGGAGGACGTCGAGATCCGCAAGGCCGACCTCGAGGACGTCTTCCTCGACGTGATGTCGGAGAAGGCGGCGGCATGAAAGGGTGGGAGACGCTCTTCTACAAGGAGGTGCTGCGCTTCTGGAAGGTGAGCTTCCAGACCGTGGCGGCGCCCGTGCTCACCGCCGTCCTGTACATGCTGATCTTCGGCCACGTGCTGTCGGACCATGTGAAGGTCTACGGCAGCGTGAGCTACACCGCGTTCCTGGTGCCCGGCCTCGTGATGATGAGCGTGCTGCAAAACGCCTTCGCCAACAGCTCCTCGTCGCTGGTGCAAAGCAAGATCACGGGCAACCTCGTGTTCCTGATGCTCACGCCGCTGTCGCACTGGAGCTGGTTCGTCGCCTACGTCGGCGCTTCCGTGGCGCGCGGCCTGATGGTCGGCCTCGGGGTGTTCGTCGTCACGGCGATCTTCGGCCAGCCCGGCTTCGCCCAGCCGCTGTGGATCCTGGTGTTCGCGTTGCTCGGCTCGGCCATGATGGGCGCGCTGGGCCTGATCGCGGGCCTGTGGGCCGAGAAGTTCGACCAGATGGCGGCCTTCCAGAACTTCATCATCATGCCGATGACGTTCCTGTCGGGCGTGTTCTATTCGATCCACTCGCTGCCGGACTTCTGGCAGCGCGTGAGCCACCTCAACCCGTTCTTCTACATGATCGACGGCTTCCGCTACGGCTTCTTCGGCGTCAGCGACGTCTCGCCCTGGCTGAGCTTCGCGGTCGTCGCGGCCGCCCTGCTGGTGGTGGGCGGCGTTGCCGTGAATCTGCTGCGCACAGGCTACAAAATCCGGGCATGACCGCCGCCGAACTGCACGCCATCATCAGCGCGGGCCTCGCCTGCGACCACCTGGAGGTGACCGGGGACGGCCGCCACTGGGAGGCGGTCGTGGTGTCCCCGGAGTTCGAGGGCCGCCGGCTGATCCAGCGCCACCAGCGGGTCTACGCCACGCTGGGTGAGAGAATGCGGACTGACGAGGTGCACGCGCTCTCGATCAAGGCCCTGACGCCCGCCGAATGGGCGTCCACCAGCCAGCATTGAACACATGGACAAGTTGTTGATCCGCGGGGGGCGCGAGCTCCACGGCGAAGTCCGGATTTCCGGCGCGAAGAATGCGGCACTGCCGGAGCTGTGCGCCGCCCTGCTCACCGACGAGCCGGTGGTGCTCGAGAACGTCCCGCGCCTGCAGGACGTCGCCACCATGGCCAAGCTCATCAAGAACATGGGCGTGGCGGTGGAACGCGACGAAAGCCGCGTGCGCATCGACGCGAAGGACCTGCACTTCCCGGAGGCGCCGTACGAGCTGGTGAAGACGATGCGCGCTTCGGTGCTCGCGCTGGGCCCGCTGCTTGCGCGCTTCGGCGAGGCCACCGTGTCGCTGCCGGGCGGCTGCGCCATCGGCTCGCGCCCGGTCGACCAGCACATCAAGGGCCTGCAGCAGATGGGCGCCGACATCGTGGTCGAGCACGGCTACATGATCGCCAAGCTGCCCAAGGGCCGCGACCGCCTGAGGGGCGCGAGCATCCGCACCGACATGATCACCGTGACGGGCACCGAGAACTTCATGATGGCCGCGGCGCTGGCCGAAGGCGAGACCGTGCTGGAGAACCCGGCGCAGGAGCCCGAGATCACCGACCTGGGCGAGATGCTCAACGCCATGGGCGCGAAGGTGAAGGGCCACGGCACGCCGCGCATCACGATCGAAGGCGTCGCCAGGCTGCATGGCTGCACGCACAGCGTCGTGCCGGACCGCATCGAGACCGGCACCTTCCTGTGCGCGGTGGCGGCCACGGGCGGTGACGTGCTGCTGCGCGGCGGGCGCGCCGACCACCTCGAGGCCGTGATCGACAAGCTGCGCGACGCCGGCGCGACGGTCGAAGCCGTTCCCGAAGGCATCCGCGTGCGCTCGAAGGGGCGGCTGCAGGCGCAAAGCTTCCGCACGACGGAATACCCGGGTTTCCCGACGGACATGCAAGCGCAGTTCATGGCGCTCAACGCGATCGCCGAAGGCTCGTCGAAGACCACGGAAACGATCTTCGAGAACCGCTTCATGCACGTGAACGAGCTGGTGCGGCTGGGCGCGCGTATCCAGGTCGACGGCAAGTTCGCCATCGTCGAGGGGGTGGAGCGCCTCTCCGGCGCGACCGTGATGGCCACCGACCTGCGCGCCTCCGCGTCGCTGGTGATCGCCGGCCTCGTCGCCGAAGGCGAGACGCTGGTCGACCGCATCTACCACCTGGACCGCGGCTACGACCAGATGGAACTCAAACTGCGCGGCATCGGCGCCGACATCGAACGGATCAAGTAAATCGTGCTCACGCTCGCGCTTTCGAAAGGCCGCATCTTCGACGAGACCCTGCCCCTGCTCAAGGCGGCCGGGATCGAGGTGCTGGACGACCCCGAGAAATCGCGCAAACTGATCCTGGCGACCTCGCGCCCCGACGTGCGGGTGGTGATCGTGCGCGCCAGCGACGTGCCGACCTACGTCCAGTACGGTGGCGCCGACCTGGGCGTGACGGGGCTGGACACGCTGATCGAGCACAACGCCTCCTGGGGCAGCGGCACCGGCCTGTACCAGCCGCTGGACCTGCAGATCGCCAAGTGCCGCGTGAGCGTGGCCGTGCGCTCCGATTTCGACTACGCCAGCGCGGTCAAGCAGGGCTCGCGCCTGAAGGTCGCGACCAAGTACGTGAACATCGCGCGCGAGTTCTTCGCCGCCAAGGGCGTGCACGTGGACCTGATCAAGCTGTACGGCAGCATGGAACTGGCGCCCCTGACGGGCCTGGCCGACGCCATCGTCGACCTCGTGTCCACCGGCGGCACGCTCAAGGCCAACAACTTGGTCGAGGTCGAGCGCATCATGGACATCAGCTCGCGGCTGGTCGTGAACCAGGCGGCGCTGAAGCTGAAGCAGGAAGCGATGCGGCGCGTCATCGACGCGGTGGGCGCCGCCATCGGGAAACAGGCATGAGCCCGACCGCCCGGCCGCTGCGACTCGCGACGACCGACGCCGGTTTCGAGCAGCGCTTCGCCGAGCGCCTGCACTGGTCCGCCGAGACGGACGCGGGCGTCGAGCAGGCGGTCGAGAAGATCATTGCGGACGTGCGCGCCCGCGGCGACGCGGCGGTCCTGGAATACACCAACCGGTTCGACAAGCTCGGCGCGACGTCGATGGGCGCGCTGGAGCTCGGCCAGGGGCAGCTCAAGGCGGCGTTCGACGGCTTGCCCGCCGCGCAGCGCGACGCACTCGAAGCGGCTGCCCGGAGGATTCGCAGCTACCACGAGGCGCAGAAGAAGGCTGGTGGCGAAAGCTGGTCCTACCGCGACGAGGACGGCACGCTGCTGGGGCAGAAGGTCACGCCGCTCGATCGCGTCGGCACCTATGTGCCGGGCGGCAAGGCCGCGTATCCGTCCAGCCTGCTCATGAACGTGATCCCGGCGCACGTCGCCGGCGTGTCCGAGATCATCATGGTCGTGCCGCACCCCGGTGCGCAGAATGCGCTGCTGCTGGCCGCAGGGTATGTGGGCGGCGTGCACCGCGCCTTCACCATCGGCGGCGCGCAGGCCGTCGCCGCATTGGCATACGGGACGGCCACGGTTCCGCGTGTCGACAAGATCACCGGGCCCGGCAACGCCTACGTCGCCAGCGCCAAGCGCCGCGTCTTCGGCCAGGTCGGCATCGACATGATCGCGGGCCCGAGCGAGATTCTCGTGCTCGCCGACGGCACCACGCCGCCCGACTGGGTGGCGATGGACCTCTTTTCGCAGGCCGAGCACGACGAGCTCGCGCAGTCCATCCTGCTGTGCCCGGACGCCGCCTACATCGACCGCGTGCAGGCCGAGATCGACCGCCTGCTGCCCGAGCTGCCGCGCAAGGACATCATCGCCAAGTCGATGAACGGCCGCGGTGCGCTGATCCACACGCGCACGATGGAAGAGGCCTGTGCGATCAGCAACCGCATCGCGCCGGAGCACCTCGAGATCGCCAGCCGCAAGCCCGAGTACTGGGAGCCGCTGCTCAAGCACGCCGGTGCGATCTTCCTCGGCGCCTTCACCAGCGAGTCGCTGGGCGACTACTGTGCGGGCCCCAACCACGTGCTGCCCACAAGCAGCACGGCGCGCTTCTCCAGCCCGCTGGGCGTGTACGACTTCCAGAAGCGCAGCAGCCTGATCGAGGTGAGCGAGGCGGGTGCGCAGAAACTCGGCGCCATCGCAGCGGAGCTCGCCTACGGCGAGGGGCTGCAGGCGCATGCGCGCGCTGCCGAAATGAGGATGAAGAAACGATGAGCGCACTGGACCGCGCGAAGAAGGTGTTCCGCCAGGACGTGCAATCCATGCACGCCTATGCCATCCAGCCGTCCGCCGGCCTGCTGAAGCTCGACGCGATGGAGAACCCGCACCGGCTGTCCCCCGCGCTGCAGGAGGAGTTGGGACGCCGCCTCGGCGCAGTGGCGCTGAACCGCTACCCCGGCGAACGCGTGAACGACCTGCGCCGCGCGCTGGCGCAGCACGCCAACATGCCGGAGGGCTGCGACCTCATGCTGGGCAACGGCTCGGACGAGATCATCTCGCTGATCGCCATGGCCTGCGACATCCCGGGCGCGTCCATCCTGGCGCCGCTGCCCGGCTTTGTGATGTACGGCATGAGCGCGCAGCTGCAGGGGCTGAAGTTCATCGAGGTGCCGCTCACGCCGGACTTCGAGCTGGATGGCCCCGCGATGCTGGCGGCCATCCGCGAGCACCAGCCGACCATCGTCTACCTCGCCTACCCGAACAACCCGACGGCCAACCTGTGGGACGACCGCGTGATCGAGCAGATCTTCGAGGCGGCGCCCGGCCTGGTCGTGATGGACGAGGCCTACCAGCCCTTCTCCAGCCGCACCTGGGCCGGCCGCCTCGGGAAGTACCCGCACGTCCTTCTGATGCGCACCATGAGCAAGTTCGGCCTGGCCGGCGTGCGCATCGGCTACCTGATCGGCCGCAAGGAGCTCGTGGCCGAGATCGACAAGGTGCGCCCGCCCTACAACATCAGCGTGCTCAACTGCGAGTGCGCGCTGTTCGCGCTGGAGCACGCCGAAGTCTTTGCGCAGCAGGCCAGGGAGCTGCGCGCCGAGCGCGAGCGCCTGCAGTTCGCCCTGCGCGAAATGCCGGGCGTGAAGGCCTGGCCCAGCGACGCCAACATGATCCTGGTGCGTGTGCCCGACGCCCCAAAGGCGTTCGACGGCCTGAAATCGCATGGCGTCCTGGTGAAGAACGTTTCTAAAATGCACCCATTGCTGGCCAACTGCCTGCGCCTGACCGTCGGGACGCACGACGAGAACACGCGCATGCTGCAGGCACTGGCCGCATCCCTATGACCACCGCACGCATCGCCGAAGTCACCCGCAACACCGCCGAGACGCAGATCACGGCGCGCGTGAACCTGGACGGCACCGGCAAGGCAAGCCTCGCCACCGGCATCGGCTTCTTCGACCACATGCTGGACCAGATCGCGCGCCACGGCCTGCTGGACTTGGACGTCCAGGCCAAGGGCGACCTGCACATCGACGGCCACCACACGGTGGAGGACGTGGGCATCGCCATCGGCCAGGCGGTGGCCAAGGCCATCGGCGACAAGAAGGGCATCCGCCGCTACGGCCACGCCTACGTGCCGCTCGACGAGGCGCTGTCGCGCGTGGTCATCGACTTCTCCGGCCGCCCCGGCCTGGTGATGAACGTGCCGTTCAAGAGCGGCATGATCGGCACCTTCGACAGCCAGCTGGCGCACGAGTTCTTCCAGGGCTTCGTGAACCACGCCTTCGTCACGCTGCACATCGACAACCTGCGCGGCGAGAACGCGCACCACCAGTGCGAGACGGTCTTCAAGGCCTTCGCCCGCGCCCTGCGCGCGGCGGTGGAGCTGGACCCGCGCAGCGCCGGCACCGTCCCGTCCACGAAGGGGTCGCTCTAGGCGCCTTTCATGCGCAGCGTCGCGGTCGTCGACTACGGGATGGGCAACCTGCGTTCGGTCTCGAACGCGGTGCGCCATGCCGCCCAGGGCTCGGGCTGGGAGGTGGTCGTCACCTCCCGACCCGAGGATGTGCGCGCGGCCGAGCGCATCGTGCTGCCCGGCCAGGGCGCCATGCCCGATTGCATGCGCGAGTTCCGCGAGTCGGGGCTGATGGAATCGGTGCTGGAAGGCGCCGCCGCCAAGCCGCTGATGGGCGTGTGCGTCGGCATGCAGATGCTGCTCGATCGCAGCGCGGAAGGCCCGACCGCCGGCCTCGGGCTGATCGGCGGCACGGTGCTGAAATTCGACCTCGCGGGCCGGATGCAGCCCGATGGCAGCCGCTTCAAGGTGCCGCAAATGGGCTGGAACCGCGTCTTCCAGATGCACGCGCACCCGGTCTGGGCGGGCGTCGCCGACGGCAGCTACTTCTACTTCGTGCACAGCTTCTACGCACGCCCGTCGGATGCGCGCCACAGCCTCGGGGAAGCCGAGTACGGCGTGCGCTTTACCGCCGCCATCGGTCGCGATAACATTTTCGCGACCCAGTTCCATCCCGAGAAAAGCGCGGACCAAGGCCTCGCCCTCTACAGAAACTTCCTCCACTGGAATCCCTGAGCGCACCGGCCTGCCCGGTTGAATGTCGCGCCCACCCCCCCATGCTGCTGATCCCCGCCATCGACCTCAAAGACGGACATTGCGTGCGCCTGAAACAAGGCGACATGTCGCAGGCGACCACCTTCAGCGAGGACCCGGCCGCCATGGCGCGCCACTGGGTGGAAAAGGGCGCGCGCCGCCTGCACCTGGTGGACCTGAACGGCGCCTTCGCCGGCAAGCCGCAGAACTGGGCGGCGGTCAAGGCGATCCTCAAGGCGGTGGGCGACGACATCCCGGTGCAGCTGGGCGGCGGCATCCGCGACCTGGACACAATCGAGAAGTACATCGACGGCGGCCTGCGTTACGTGATCATCGGCACCGCCGCCGTGAAGAACCCCGGTTTCCTGAAGGACGCCTGCACCGCTTTCGGCGGCCACGTCATCGTGGGCCTGGACGCCAAGGACGGCAAGGTCGCCACCGACGGCTGGAGCAAGCTCACCGGGCATGAAGTCATCGACCTCGCGCGCAAGTTCGAGGACTGGGGCGTCGAAGCCATCGTGTACACCGACATCGGCCGCGACGGCATGCTCACGGGCATCAACGTCGACGCGACCGTCAAGCTCGCGCAGTCGCTCACCATCCCGGTGATCGCCTCGGGCGGGCTCGCCGGCATTCCCGACATCGAGAAGCTGTGCGCCGTCGAAGGCGAAGGCATCGAGGGCGTGATCTGCGGCCGCGCGATCTATACGGGCGACCTCGACTTCGTCAAAGCCCAGGCGCGCGCCGACGAACTGGGCTCCTGAGCATGCTGGCCAAGCGCATCATCCCGTGCCTGGACGTCACGGGCGGCCGCGTCGTCAAGGGCGTCAACTTCGTCGAACTGCGCGACGCCGGCGACCCCGTGGAGATCGCGGCGCGCTACAACGAGCAGGGCGCCGACGAGCTCACCTTCCTGGACATCACCGCCACCAGCGACGGGCGCGACCTGATCCTGCCGATCATCGAGGCCGTGGCGGCGCAGGTGTTCATCCCGCTCACCGTGGGCGGCGGCGTGCGCACGGTGGACGACGTGCGGCGCCTGCTCAACGCCGGCGCCGACAAGACCAGCTTCAACTCGGCGGCCATCGCCAACCCCGACGTGATCGACGCTGCGTCGCAGAAATACGGCGCGCAATGCATCGTCGTGGCCATCGACGCCAAGCGGCGCGAGGGCGGCGGCTGGGACGTGTACAGCCATGGCGGCCGCAAGAACACGGGCCTGGACGCCGTGCAATGGGCCACCGAGATGGCACGGCGCGGCGCCGGCGAGATCCTGCTCACCAGCATGGACCGCGACGGCACGAAGTCGGGCTTCGACCTGGAACTGACGCGCGCCGT
Organism: Ramlibacter sp. PS4R-6; assembly: GCF_037572775.1. Classification (NCBI taxonomy): domain Bacteria; kingdom Pseudomonadati; phylum Pseudomonadota; class Betaproteobacteria; order Burkholderiales; family Comamonadaceae; genus Ramlibacter; species Ramlibacter sp. PS4R-6. The sequence continues at coordinate 1,305,796 of NZ_JBBHKA010000001.1, forward strand.
GAGCGACGCCGTGTCGGTGCCAGTGATCGCCTCGGGCGGCGTCGGCAACCTGGACCACCTGGCCGACGGCATCCAGAAAGGCGGCGCCGACGCGGTGCTGGCCGCCAGCATCTTCCATTACGGCGAGTACACGGTGGGGCAGGCCAAAGCACTCATGGCCGCCCGGGGCATCCCGGTTCGCTCCTGATCCTTCACAATAGCCGCATGGAGTGGCTCGACGAGGTGCGCTGGGACGCGCAGGGGCTGGTGCCGGCGGTGGCGCAGGAAGCGTCCACCGGCGACGTGCTCATGCTCGCGTGGATGGACCGCGAGGCGCTGCGCCTCACGGCCGAGACCGGGCGCGCCGTGTTCCACAGCCGCTCGCGCGGCAAGCTGTGGTTCAAGGGGGAGGAATCGGGCCACGTGCAGCAGGTGCACGAGATCCGCCTGGACTGCGACAACGACGTCGTGCTGCTGAAGGTGACGCAGCACGGCCACGACCCCTCGATCGCCTGCCACACGGGCCGCCACAGCTGCTTCTTCCAGCTGTACAAGGACGGCGCGTGGCACGCGGTGGAACCGGTCCTCAAGGACCCGACAACCATCTACGACAAGTGAAGACGAACAACGAAGACGTGCTGGCGCAGCTCGCGGCCGTGATCGAAAGCCGCAAGGGCGGCGACCCCGACGCGAGCTACGTCGCGCGGCTGCTCAGCCGCGGGCCCGACGCCATCCTCAAGAAGGTCGGCGAGGAAGCGACCGAGGTCGTCATGGCGGCCAAGGATGCGCAGCACGGCGGCGACCGCGCGAAGATCGTCGGCGAGGTGGCGGACCTGTGGTTCCACTGCATGGTCGCGCTCGCGCACTTCGGCCTGTCGCCCGCCGACGTCGTGCGCGAGCTGGAGCGCCGCGCCGGGACCAGCGGCATCGAGGAGAAGGCGCTGCGCAAGGTGCGCCAGCGCGAACAAGGAGGGGTGTGAGATGGCAGAGACCGATTTCGCCGAGTTCGAGGCCAAGACGGCCGGCGACCGCACGGTGATGCACGTGCTGTACGCGATGCACACCATCGCGTGGGCCAGCATGGGCACGCTCGCGGTCATCGCGCTGATCGCCAACTACATCAAGCGCTCGGACGAACAGGACCCCGTGTACCTGAGCCACCACAGCTGGATGATCGCCACCTTCTGGTGGACGGTGCTGTGGCTCGTCGTGACCGCGCCGCTGTGGATCCTGCTGGTGTTGCCGGGTGCCATCGCGTACACGATCATCGGCTTGTGGTACCTGTACCGCTGCATCCGCGGCTGGCTGCGCTTCAACGACAACCGGGCCGCGTACTGAGGAGCGCCATGCACACCGACCCCGATTGCATCTTCTGCAAGATCGCCGCCGGCAAGATTCCCTCGAAGAAAGTCCACGAGGACGACGGGATGCTCGCCTTCCACGACATCAACCCGTGGGCGCCGGTGCACTTCCTGATGGTGCCCAAGGAGCACATCCCGTCGATGGCGCAGGTCGAGGAGCGCCATGCGCCGCTGCTGGGCCGCATGCTCGCCCTGGCGCCGAAGCTGGCAATGCGCGAAGGCTGCCGGCCCTACCCGGAAGGGGGCTTCCGCATCGTCATCAACACCGGCGACGATGGCGGCCAGGAGGTCCACCACCTGCACATCCACGTCTACGGCGGCCCGCGGCCCTGGAAGCGGGGCTGAGCCGAAGCTGAGGTTGGGCTGTCGTCCGACGGGGCGTGTCGCCCCCGACGACTAGAATTGCTCCCAACACGTCAGGAGATTTCCATGGGTTCGTTTTCCATCTGGCATTGGCTGATCGTCCTCGTCATCGTCCTGCTGGTGTTCGGCACGAAGAAGCTGCGCAACCTCGGCTCCGACCTCGGCGGCGCCGTGAAGGGCTTCAAGGACGGCATTCGCGACGGCGCGGCGCCGGAGACGCCCGTGCCGCCGCAAAGCCAGCAGCAGGTCACCGCCTCGCAGCAGCCTTCCGCCGACCGGCCGATCGACGTCGAAGCCAAGAACAAGGGCTGACGCCAACTGGCGCGCCCTCGCGCGCGCCCTGACGAATGATCGACCTCGGCATCGAGAAGATGATGGTGATCGGCGCCGTGGCGCTGATCGTGATCGGGCCGGAGAAGCTCCCGAGGGTGGCGCGCACCGTCGGCACGCTGCTCGGCAAGGCGCAGCGCTACGTCGCCGACGTCAAGGCCGAGGTCAACCGCTCGATCGAGCTCGACGAGCTCAAGAAGATGAAGACCGAGGTGGAGACGGCCGCGCGCGACGTCGAGAGCTCCATCCATTCGGGCGTGCGCGACATCGAGCGCGACCTGCAGGAGGCCAAGCAGGGCGCCGAGGGCTCGCTCGCGGCGCTGGATGCGCCGCTCGCCGAGCCGCCGCCGGCCTTTCCCGAATACCGCAACCCCAAGAAGAAGTGGCGCCTGAAACAGGGCGCGACGCCGCAGTGGTACAAGGCGCGCAACGGCATTCGCACCCGGGCGCTCTCGGGCGCGGCGCGCGTGGCCCGCTACCGGCCGCAAAAGTTCAACTAGCACACCATGGCCGAACCGGAAGACGAGCTCGCAGGGACCGAGCAGCCCTTCGTCGCGCACCTCATCGAGCTGCGTGACCGGCTGATCAAGGCCTTGATCGCGGTCGCCGTCGTCGGCGTCGTGCTGGCGATCTATCCGGGCGCCACGCGGCTGTACGACTTTCTGGCGGCGCCGCTCATCGCCAGCCTCCCCGAGGGCTCACGGCTGATCGCCACGTCGCCCATTTCGCCTTTCCTCGTGCCGCTGAAGGTGCTGCTGCTGTCGGCCTTCCTGGTGGCGCTGCCCGTCGTGCTCTACCAGGCATGGGCGTTCGTCGCGCCAGGCCTCTATTCGCACGAGAAGAAGCTGGTGCTGCCGCTGGTGGTCTCCAGCACCGTCCTCTTCTTCCTGGGCGTCGCGTTCTGCTACTACTTCGTCTTCGGCCGCGTCTTCCATTTCATCCAGCAGTTCGCGCCCAAGAGCGTCACCGCCGCGCCGGACATCGAGGCCTACCTCAGCTTCGTCATGACCATGTTCCTGGCCTTCGGCGCGGCGTTCGAGGTGCCTGTGGTGGTGGTCGTGCTGGCACGCATGGGCGTGGTCAGCGTCGAGAAGATGCGCGAGTGGCGCGGCTACTTCATCGTGCTGGCGTTCGTGATCTCCGCCATCATCACGCCGCCGGACGTGGTGTCGCAGCTGGCGCTGGCGATCCCGATGTGCCTGCTGTACGAGGTGGGCCTGTGGGCGGCGCGCATCTTCATCCGCACGACGCAGGCGCCACCCGAGGATTCTTCCGCCGCCGCGGAAAAGGGCTGATCAGCGCCGCTGGGCCGGCCGCGCGCGCGGCCGCAGGCCGGGCGTCACCGTCAGGTCCATGCCGTCGTCGCGGCGCTGCACGTGGAACTTCGCCGGCTGGCCCGGCTTGAGCGCGGCCACGTATGTGAGCAGCTCCGACACGTTGGCGATGCCCTTTTCGCCGACCTGCGTGATCACGTCGCCGGGCTTGATGCCCGCTTGCGCCGCCGGGCCGTTCTGCAGCACGCCCGTGATCAGCACGCCCGACTTGGCGCGCACGCCGAAGGTCGCCATCAGCTCCGGCGAGAGGTCCGCGGGCTCGACGCCGATCCAGCCGCGCTTGACCACGCCTTCCTTCGCGATGCCTTCGAGCACCTGGCGCGCGGTGTTGGCCGGGATGGCGAAGCCGATGCCCATGCTGCCGCCCGAGCGTGAGTAGATCGCCGTGTTGATGCCCATCAGGTGGCCGTTGGTGTCCACCAGCGCGCCGCCCGAGTTGCCGGGGTTGATGGCGGCGTCGGTCTGGATGAAGTTCTCGAAGGTGTTGATGCCCAGCTGGTTGCGCCCCAGCGCGCTGACGATGCCGGCCGTCACCGTCTGCCCGACGCCGAACGGGTTGCCGATGGCCAGCACCTGGTCGCCGACCTGCAGGCCGTCCGAGTTGCCCAGCGTGATGACCGGCAGGCGGTCCAGCGTGATCTTGAGGATGGCGAGGTCGGTGTCGGGATCGGTGCCTATCACCTTGCCGCGCGTCTTGCGGCTGTCGTTGAGCACCACCTCGATCTCGTCCGCGCCTTCGACGACGTGGTTGTTGGTGAGGATGTAGCCGTCGGGCGTGATGATGACGCCGCTGCCCAGGCCCGCGACCGGTTCGCCGCCCTGTTCGCCGAAGAAGAAGCGGAACCACGGGTCGTTGGCGTGCGCGTTGCGGTCCGGCGCCTTCATCGTGTTGATGCTGACCACCGCGGCCGATGCGCGCTGCGCCGCCTGGCGCAGGCTGCCGGGCGGCGGCGGGCCGGTCGGCGTGGTGGGCACCGTGGGCGCCTCGACGAAGGACACGCTGCGGCCCGCCACCTGCGCGCCACGGCCGATCCATTCGGGCTTGAGCGTCGCGACGACGAAGTACGCGGCCAGCAGGACCGTGACCGATTGGGAAAAGAGCAGCCAGAAGCGACGCATGGTGCGGGCGGGATGGGAAGTCCCCGCCAGTGTAAGCGTCAGGCGTGCGGCACGAGGCCCGGGTGGCCATGGCGGCGCGGGCCCAGGTTGGCCTGCTCGACCGGGACGACCTCGCCGGAGTGCGGGTCCATGATGGCCGCGCGCGAGCGCATGCCGCGGGCCGCTTCGGCCAGGCGCTGCGCGTCGTGCAGGATGTCCTCCACCGCGTCCTGCGACGACTCGATGTGCACGACGCCCACGCCGATGTCCAGCTGCACGTCGGCGCGTCGCCCCTCCGCGCCGGTGACGGTGATGGGGCGCCGCAGGCTGGTGGCCACGCGCAGGCCCAGCGTGCGCAGCCAGGCCGGCGAGTGGATCGTCTCCACCAGCGAGACGAAACAGCGGTCCCAGTAGCGGCCCACCGGGTTCACCACGCCCACCTGGCGCTGGATGCGGGTGGCCACGGCGATGAACACCTCGTTCACGCCCGCGTTGCCCACCTGCCGGGCGATGCGCTCGACGTCGAACACCACCACCGCGACCACCGCGCCTTCGCGCCGGCTGTGGCGGCGCCGGCGCTGCGCCTTGATGAGTTTCTGCACCAGCGTGATGCCGCTGTACAGCTTGGTCACGGGATCGAACTCGGACGCGCCGGCGTCCTTGCGCCAGTTCTTCCATTCGTGGCGGTCGCGCTGCCACAGCGCGAAGCCGGTGAAGCCGTTGCACAGGGCCGTGCACAGCGCCAGCAGGGCCTGCACGCCGTCGCCGATCGGCAGGTTCATGGCCACGGCGTAGAGGCCGGCGATGGCGGGCAACGTCAGCGCGCAGCCCACGGCCATCACGGGCGCCAGGCGGTCGCCCAGCAGCCACGCCCGCGATGTCAGCCACAGCGTGACGACGGCGCCCACCAGCGAAGCGGCCGCGGCGGCGGGCAGCTGTTCGTCCTCCGGCAGCGCGAGGCAGGCCAGGCCGACCAGCGGCAGCAGCAACGCGCTCGCACGCAGTACGCCGGACATGAGGCGATCGCGTTGCGCGGCACTGAGCCAGCCGCGGATCCAGAAGTTGGACAGGCCGACGCACACGGGGCCGGCAAGGACCTGCGCCGGCACGACGAGGCGCGGGTTCGGCACGGTGACCTGCTGCGCGATGCCGCACTCGACCAGCACGAACAGCAGCACGACGAGGTGGTAGGCCACGCCCTGCACCTGCGAGAGGCTGGGACGGGCCAGGAGGTCGGCGAAGCGCGCGATCGAGACCGCGGCGATCGCGCCCAGGGCCATGCTCCAGATGATCAGCTCCTGCGCACTCATCGCTCCTCCCCGAGGCGGTGGCCGGGCCATTATGCGAAGCCCGCCAAGCGGCGCCTTCTACGGGCGAACCCTATGATGTGCGCATGAAACCGATCGCGGTCACCATGGGCGACGCGGCGGGCATCGGGCCCGAGATCATCGCGAAGGCGTTCCGCGACCACCCGGACGCCACGCGCGGCTGTTTCGTCGTGGGCGCCCTGGCGGCAATCCGCCGGGGCGCGCAGGCCGTCGCTGGAGGCGTCGCTATTCCCGTTGCGCTGATCGAGCATGCCGAGGACGCTTTCGCCGTTCCGCCGCGATGCATTCCCGTGCTGCCGGTCGTCGAGCTCGACTCGCTGCCGCCCTATGGCGCCGTGAGCGCTGTTGCTGGACGCGCAGCCGCCGACGCGGTGACCTGGGCCGCGCGCGCCGCGCTGAAAGGCGAGATCGCCGCGCTGGTGACGGCGCCCCTGCACAAGGAGGCGCTGGCCGCGGCGGGCGTTCCTTTCCCGGGCCATACCGAGCTGCTGCAGGCCGAAGCCGGCGGCATGCCGGTGCGCATGATGCTGGCCAACGAGGAGCTGCGCACGGTGCTGGTGAGCATCCACATGTCGCTGCGCGACGCGATCGAGGCGGTCACCATCGGCAACGTGCTGGAGACCATCCGCATCGCGCACCGGGCGCTGGGTGGCGCGCCGCGCATCGCGGTCGCGGGCCTGAACCCGCATGCGGGCGAGGCGGGCCTCTTCGGACGGGAGGAGCTGGAGGCCATCGCACCGGCCATCGCCGTCGCGCGGGCGGAAGGCCTCGATGCGAGCGGCCCGTTCGCACCCGACACCGTCTTCATGCGCGCACGCCAGGGCGAGTTCGACGTCGTCGTCGCCATGTACCACGACCAGGGCCTGATCCCGGTGAAGTACCTCGGCGTCGAGAAAGGCGTCAACGTGACGCTGGGGCTGCCGCTGGTGCGCACCAGCCCCGACCACGGCACCGCCTTCGACATCGCCGGCACGGGGCGCGCCGACGAGTCCAGCCTCGTGGAAGCGATCCGGGTGGCTAGGAGCCTGACCGCGACCTGAGCGAGTCGCGGATCTCCCGCAGCAGCTTCACGTCCTCCGGCGGCTCCACCGGTGGCGCGGTGCCCGCCTTGTTGTCCGCTTCGCTCTCGCGGCGCATCCGGTTGATCGCCCGCACCATCATGAAGATGATGAAGGCGAGGATGAGGAAGTTGACGATGATGGTGAGGAAGTTGCCGTAGGCTAGGACGGGCACGCCCGCCTTCTTCAGGTCGGCCAGGTTCATCGCGACGCCCGCCGGGACCTGGCCGAGCACCACGAACATGCTGGAGTAGTCGAGCGAGCCGAACACGCGCCCCACCAGCGGCATGATGACGTCGCCCACGAGCGAATCGACGATCTTCCCGAACGCCGCGCCGATGATCACGCCGACCGCCAGGTCCACGACGTTGCCCTTGATCGCGAACTCGCGGAACTCCTTGAGAAGTGCCATGCTGAAAGCTCCTGGGTGGATGGGTGCGCGCTGCTGGCGCGACGCGGCGTTTTTACCCTGCTCAAGCGTTGAATTCGCCGAATACGCTCCGCTACAATCGCGGGTTGACCCCAATAAGCACAATCCCCGAGGATTCCCATGAGTGACACCCCCATGGACGCCAGCAAGCGGACCTGGCTGATCGCGTCCAGCTGCGTCGGTGCCGTCGGCGCGGCCTTCACGGCCGTCCCGTTCGTGAGCAGCTTCGAGCCGTCGGAGCGCGCGAAAGCCGCCGGCGCTCCCGTGGAAGTGGACATCTCGGCGCTGCAGCCGGGCGAGAAGATGACCGTGGAATGGCGCGGCAAGCCCGTGTGGATCGTCAAGCGCACCCAGGAGCAGGTCGCCACGCTGGCCAAGCACGACGGCGAGCTGGCCGACCCCCAGTCCAAGCGCAGCCCCGATGACCTGACCCCGGTGTACGCCCGCAACGAGGGCCGCTCGATCAAGCCCGACCTGCTGGTGGTGGTGGGCATCTGCTCGCACCTGGGCTGCTCGCCCACCGACCGCTTCAAGGCCGGCGCGCAGCCCTCGCTGCCGGACGACTGGCCCGGCGGGTTCCTGTGCCCCTGCCACGGCTCGACCTTCGACATGGCCGGCCGCGTGTTCAAGAACAAGCCCGCCCCGGACAACCTCGAAGTGCCGCCGCACACCTACCTGTCCGAAACCCGCCTGCTGATCGGCGAAGACAAGAAGGCGTAAGGGGACGGACATGGCCGAATTCAAGGAAATCTCCCCCAACGCCTCCGCCGTCGCGAAGGTGAACAACTGGTTCGAGAACCGGTTCCCGTTCGCGTACACGATGTACCGCGACCACATGTCGGAGTACTACGCGCCGAAGAACTTCAACTTCTGGTACTTCTTCGGCTCGCTGGCGATGCTGGTGCTGGTCATCCAGATCGTCACCGGCATCTTCCTGGTGATGCACTACAAGCCCGACGCCGCCAAGGCCTTCGAGTCGGTCGAGTACATCATGCGCGACGTGCCGTGGGGCTGGCTCATTCGCTACATGCACTCGACGGGCGCCTCGGCGTTCTTCATCGTCGTGTACCTGCACATGTACCGCGGCCTCATCTACGGCAGCTTCCGCAAGCCGCGCGAGCTGGTGTGGATCTTCGGCTGCGCGATCTTCCTGACGCTGATGGCCGAAGCCTTCATGGGCTACCTGCTGCCCTGGGGCCAGATGTCCTACTGGGGCGCGCAGGTCATCATCAACCTGTTCTCCGCCATCCCGTTCATCGGCCCCGACCTGTCCACCTGGATCCGCGGCGACTACGTGGTGGGCGACGCCACGCTCAACCGCTTCTTCAGCTTCCACGTGATCGCGGTGCCGCTGGTGCTGCTCGGCCTGGTGGCCGCGCACATCCTGGCGCTGCACGACGTCGGCTCCAACAACCCGGACGGCGTGGAGATCAAGGCCGGCCCGAAGGACGCCAACGGCAAGCCGGTGGACGGCATCCCCTTCCACCCGTACTACACGGTGCACGACACGCTCGGCGTCGCGGTGTTCCTGATGGTCTTCACGGCCATCATCTTCTTCGCGCCCGAGGGCGGCGGCTACTTCCTGGAGTACAACAACTTCATCCCGGCCGACCCGCTGAAGACGCCCGCGCACATCGCGCCGGTCTGGTACTTCACGCCGTACTACTCCATGCTGCGCGCGATCACGACGCAGATGATGTACGTGCTGTCGGCCATCGTCGTCGTCTCGGTGGCCTGGGTGTTCGTCAAGGGCCGCGCGCCGTCGTTCGTGAAGATGGTGCTGGCCGGCATCACGCTGGTCGTGCTGTGGCTGTTCGGCGCCTTCGCCTTCACCGGCGTGCAGTGGCTGTCGGGCATCGACCCCAAGTTCTGGGGCGTGGTCGTGATGGGCGGCGCCGTCATCATCCTGTTCTTCCTGCCGTGGCTCGACGCGAGCCCCGCCAAGTCGATCCGCTACCGTCCGGGCTGGCACAAGTGGGCCTACGGCGTGTTCGTCGTGGTCTTCCTCATCCTCGGCTACCTCGGCACCCAGCCGCCGTCGCCCATGGGGCAGCTCATCTCGCAGATCGGCACGCTGTTCTACTTCGGCTTCTTCCTGCTGATGCCGTGGTGGACGAAGCTGGGCGAATTCAAGCCCGTGCCCGAGCGCATCAACTTCGTGGCGCACTGAGCGGGAGAACAGACCAAATGAAGAAGATCCTCCTCGCGCTCCTCGCATCGCTGGCCCTGGCGGGCACCGCGCTCGCCAGCGAAGGCGGCGACCATGCCTGGGACAAGGCGCCCAACAGCCAGAACGACCTGACGTCGCTGCAGAACGGCGCCAAGCTGTTCGTCAACTACTGCCTGAACTGCCACTCGGCCGCCTACATGCGCTACAACCGCCTGAAGGACATCGGCCTGACGGAGCAGCAGATCAAGGACAACCTGCTCTTCGGCAGCGCCAAGGTCGGCGACACCATGAAGGCCGCCATCGACCCCAAGCAGGCCAAGGACTGGTTCGGTGGCGTGCCGCCCGACCTGACGCTGGTGGCCCGCTCGCGCGCCGGCCACGGCGGCACGGGCGCCGATTACCTGTACACCTACATGCGCACCTTCTACCGCGACCCGTCGCGGCCGACGGGCTGGAACAACCTGCTCTTCCCCAACGTGGGCATGCCCCACGTGATGTGGCAGCTGCAGGGCGAGCGCGAGCCCCAGTTCGAGGAGCGCGAGATCCACGGCCACAAGGCCCGTGTCTTCACGAGCTGGAAGCAGGTCGCGCCCGGTTCGATGACCTCGACCGAGTACGACCAGGCCGTCGGCGACCTCGTGAACTACCTGCAATGGATGGCCGAGCCGGCCCAGAACTCGCGCGTCCGCGTCGGCGTGTGGGTGCTGCTGTTTCTCGTGGTCTTCACGGTCATGGCCTGGCTGCTGAACGCCTCCTACTGGAAAACCGTCAAATAGACCCCAACTCCAGGAGCGCGCGCGCCCGGGCCTGCCCGGGCCGCGTTTTCCATTTGTGAAGGAACCAACACCATGATGGTCCTGTACTCCGGTACCACCTGCCCGTTTTCGCACCGCTGCCGCTTCGTCCTGTTCGAGAAGGGCATGGACTTCGAGATCCGCGACGTCGACCTGTACAACAAGCCCGAGGACATCAACGTGATGAACCCCTACGGGCAGGTGCCGATCCTGGTCGAGCGTGACCTGATCCTGTACGAGTCGAACATCATCAACGAGTACATCGACGAGCGCTTCCCGCATCCGCAGCTCATGCCGGGCGATCCGGTGGACCGCGCGCGCGTGCGCCTGTTCCTCCTCAACTTCGAGAAGGAGCTGTTCGTCCACGTGAGCACGCTCGAGTCGCGCGCCGCCAAGGCGAACGAGAAGGCGCTGGAGAAGGCCCGCACGCACATCCGCGACCGCCTCACGCAGCTGGCCCCGGTGTTCCTCAAGAACAAGTACATGCTCGGCGAGAATTTCTCGATGCTCGACGTCGCCATCGCGCCGCTGCTGTGGCGCCTGGACTACTATGGCATCGAGCTCTCGAAGAACGCGGCGCCGCTGCTCAAGTACGCCGAGCGCATCTTCTCTCGTCCCGCCTACATCGAGGCGCTCACGCCTTCCGAAAAGGTGATGCGCAAGTAAGCTTGCGAGATCGATGAACGCCCTGGAATCGACGTCGACCCGGCCGTACCTGATCCGAGCCCTCTACGACTGGTGCACGGACAACGGCCTCACGCCCTACGTGGCGGTGCTGGTCGACGACACGGTGCAGGTGCCGCGCGAGTACGTGAAGAACGGCGAGATCGTCCTGAACATCTCGTTCGACGCGACGTCGTCGCTCAAGCTGGGCAACGACTTCATCGAGTTCAAGGCGCGCTTCGCGGGCACCGCCCGCGACATCATGGTGCCGGTCAACCGCGTGATCGCGATCTACGCGCGCGAGAACGGCCAGGGCATGGCCTTTCCCGTGCCGGTGCCCGGCGGCGCGGCGCAGGAGCCCGCAGGCAAGTCGCCACTGAGCAGCGTGCCCGCGGCGGGCGGGGGCGACGAGGACGGCAAGGTCGTCCAGCTCGTGAACCCCGAGAACGGCGAGGGCACACCCGAAGGCGAGCCGCCCCGGCCGCCCAGCGGCCCGCGCCCCGCGCTCAAGCGCGTGAAGTGACGCGGGTCATCCTCCGCTCAGGCACGCGCGCCTAGAATCGCCAGCGCAAGCCCCGCCGATTTAGCTCAGGGGTAGAGCAACCGCCTTGTAAGCGGTAGGTCGTCAGTTCGAATCCGACAATCGGCACCAACCTCGAAGCGCCCGCGATGAAATCCCTTCCCCTCGCCTTCGCCACCCTGGCCCTCGCCGGCTGCGGTGCCCTGCAGCAAGCCGGCTACGGCTCGTGGCTCGACCACATCGGCGAGCAGCGCCGGGCCGCGTACCCGCTGTCCCCCGACGAAAACCGGGCCCTGCAGGCCAAGGCGGGCGCCCTGCGCGCCCGCGGCGACGCCATCCGCGCCAAGCTCGCCACGGAGCCGGACCGCGTGCAGCGCATTGCATACATGCGCCAGCTCGTGAAGGTGGGGGACGACCTGCGCCCGGTCGAGAAGGTGCTGCGCGAAGGGGGCACGGACGAAGCCCCCGGCTTCCACACCCCCGGCACCGGCCAGATGGGCGGCATGTAACGGAAGCTTACTTTCCGCCTATTTGGACCTTCAGGCGAATTGAGGTAACCTGCCACCCCCGGCGTTGTAGCTCAGCAGTCAGAGCAGGCAAGACCTGCCTCAGCTTCGCCGCCGCGGCGCTGTTGTCCACCAACAGGCACCAGCCGGCCCCGTCGATGGGCCCGGCTTTCACGGCGGACCGCAGCGGGCCAGGGATCAGGAACTGAACCGCCTCGAGCCGTTCGCGCGATTCGTGCGCGAGCTGCGCGAGCCTCGCCAGCGTCGGCGCGTCCTCGCAAGCCTGCAGGATGTCGACGAAACGGCGGGGTGGGGAAGGCGGTGGCACGAGGGGACGAAGCGCAGTGCATTTGATTATCACGGATGCGTCGGTCGCACGAAGCAGGGCCTTGCACCTGAGCGGCCTGAAGCTCGCCGCGGCGCTGGTGACCGCGGCACTCGCGGTGACGCTGTGCGCCGCGGGCCTGTACCACTGGGTGTTCCTCAAGGGCGCGCGCGAAGGCTGGCCCGTCATCGGCTCGCTGGTCAAGCTCGTCACCAAGGACGAAGCCGAGCAGCGCGACCGCTTCCTGCGCGAGAACCTCGATGCCATGGCGCGCCGCGTCGGCGAGATGCAGGCCAAGCTGGTGCAGATCGAAGCGCTCGGCGAGCGTGTCTCGGGCCTGGCCGGCGTGAACATGGCGGAGTTCCGCGTGGCCGCGGGCCAGGGCGGCATGCTGGTCGAAGGCCGCCCGCTCACCATGCAGGAGCTGCAGGCCACGATGGCCGAACTCGAGCAGGCCACCGGCAAGCAGGTCGACCTGCTCACGGTGCTGGAGTCGCGCCTCTTCGACCAGAAGGTGCGCGACATGATGCTGCCCACGCAGCTGCCCGTGTCCGCGGCGCACCTGGGTTCGCATTTCGGCTGGCGCCTCGATCCCTTCACGGGCCGCTCGGCGCTGCACACCGGCCTGGACTTCCAGGCCGAGCCCGGCACCTCCATCCTCGCGGCCGCGGGCGGCGTCGTCGTGACGCAGGAAGTGCACGCCGCCTACGGCAACATGGTCGAGATCGACCACGGCAACAGCCTCATCACGCGCTACGCGCATGCCTCGCAGGTCTTTGTGAAGAAGGGCGACGTGGTCAAGCGCGGGCAGAAGATCGCCGCCGTGGGCACCACCGGCCGCTCGACCGGCCCGCACCTGCACTTCGAGGTGCTGGTCGAGGGCGTCCCGCAGGATCCGCACAAGTTCCTGGCCGCCGGCAGCAGCGTGGCCGCGGCGCGCACCGCCCGCAGGTAAAATCCGGCACTTTGCCGCCGCGGGCTTGCTTTGGCCCGCCGCGGCCCCATCTCTTCCAGAGAGCGAAAAACCGCCCACCGCCGGGCGCGGCACCGGCCGCGTCCCACCTCCATGGCCAAGAACATCCTCACCCAGATCTTCGGGTCCCGCAACGACCGCCTGCTCAAGCAGTACCGCAAGGTCGTCGACCGCATCAATGCTCTGGAGCCGCAGCTGGAGAAGCTGTCCGACATCCAGCTGCGCGCCAAGACGGATGAGTTCAGGGAACGCGTCGGCAAGGGCGAAGCGCTCGACGACCTGCTGCCCGAGGCATTCGCGGTCGTGCGCGAGGCCTCCAAGCGCGTCATGCGCATGCGCCATTTCGACGTGCAGCTCATGGGCGGCATGGCGCTGCACCAGGGCAAGATCGCCGAGATGCGCACCGGCGAGGGCAAGACGCTCACGGCCACGCTGCCCATCTACCTCAATGCGCTGACGGGCAAGGGCGTGCACCTCGTGACGGTGAACGATTACCTCGCCAACCGCGATGCCCAGTGGATGGGCAAGATCTACAACTTCCTGGGTATGAGCGTGGGCGTGAACCTGCCCAACATGCCGCGCGAGGAAAAGCAGGTCGCCTACCGCAGCGACATCACCTACGGCACGAACAACGAGTTCGGCTTCGACTACCTGCGCGACAACATGGTGTACGAGGCCGCCGACCGCGTGCAGCGCGGCCTGAACTACGCGATCGTCGACGAGGTCGACTCGATCCTGATCGACGAGGCCCGCACGCCGCTGATCATCAGCGGCCAGGCCGAGGACCACACCCAGCTCTACATCGCGATGAACCGCGTCGTGCCGCTGCTGAAGAAGCAGGTGGGCGAAGCGGACCCGCGCACCGGCGAAGGCGTGATCGAAGCCGGCGACTTCACGGTGGACGAGAAGTCGCACCAGGTCTACATGACCGAGCAGGGCCACGAGAACGCCGAGCGCATCCTCTACAACCTGGGCCTGATCCCCGAGGGCGCGTCGCTGTACGACCCCGCGAACATCACGCTGATGCACCACCTGAACGCGGCCCTGCGTGCCCAGCACCTGTACCACCGCGACCAGCACTACGTGGTGCAGAACGGCGAGGTGACCATCGTCGACGAGTTCACCGGCCGCCTGATGCAGGGCCGCCGCTGGAGCGACGGCCTGCACCAGGCCGTGGAAGCCAAGGAAGGCGTGGATATCCAGGCCGAGAACCAGACGCTCGCCTCGATCACCTTCCAGAACTACTTCCGCCTGTACGGCAAGCTGTCCGGCATGACGGGGACAGCCGACACGGAAGCCTACGAATTCCAGGAAATCTACGGCCTGGAGACGGTGGTCATTCCGCCGAACCGCCCGAGCCACCGCGACGACCAGCTCGACCGCGTCTACAAGACGACGCGCGAGAAGTACGAGGCGGCGATCAAGGACATCCAGGACTGCCACAAGCGCGGCCAGCCGGTGCTGGTGGGCACCACGTCGATCGAGAACTCGGAGGTGATCTCCGAGCTGCTCAAGAAGGTCGGCCTGGAACACCAGGTGCTCAACGCCAAGCAGCACGCGCGCGAAGCCGACATCGTCGCGCAGGCCGGCCGCTCGAAGATGATCACGATCGCCACCAACATGGCGGGCCGCGGCACCGACATCGTGCTGGGCGGCAACGTGGAGAAGGCGGTCGAGGCGATCGAGGCCGACGAAACGCTCGACGCCGGCACCAGGCAGTCGCGCGTCGCGCAACTGCGCTCGCAATGGCAGGCGGACCACGAAGCCGTGGTCGCGCAGGGGGGGCTGCGCATCATCGCGACCGAGCGCCACGAGTCGCGCCGCATCGACAACCAGCTGCGCGGCCGCTCCGGCCGCCAGGGCGACCCGGGCTCCTCGCGCTTCTACCTGTCGCTGGACGACCCGCTGATGCGCATCTTCGCCGGCGACCGCGTCAAGGCGATCATGGAGCGCCTGAAGATGCCCGACGGCGAGGCCATCGAAGCCGGCATCGTCACGCGCTCGATCGAGAGCGCCCAGCGCAAGGTCGAGGCGCGCAACTTCGACGTGCGCAAGCAGCTGCTCGAGTACGACGACGTGTCGAACGACCAGCGCAAGGTGATCTACCAGCAGCGCAACGACATCATCGACGCGGGCGACCTGTCGGCGCAGATCGCCAGCCTGCGCGAAGGCTGCTTCACCGACATCGTGCGCCAGTACGTCCCGGTGGAGTCGGTCGAGGAGCAGTGGGACCTGCCCGGGCTGGAAAAGGCGCTGGAGGAGTACGGCGTGCGCATCGACCTGGCCAGGGAAGTGCAGGGCGCCAGCACCATCACCGACGACGACATCGTCGAGAAGGTGAACAAGGCCGCCGACGAGGCCTTCGAGGAGAAGGTGCGGCAGGTCGGGGCCGGCAACTTCACCCAGTTCGAGCGCATCGTGCTGCTGCAAAGCATCGACACGCACTGGCGCGAGCACCTGGCCGCGCTGGACTACCTGCGCCAGGGCATCCACCTGCGCGGCTATGCGCAGAAGCAGCCCAAGCAGGAATACAAGCGCGAAGCCTTCGAGCTGTTCGGGCAGCTGCTCGACTCGGTGAAGAACGAGGTGACCAAGGTCCTCATGACCGTGCAGGTGCAATCGGGCGAGCAGCTCGAGCAGGCCGCCGACGAGATGGAAGACCGCGCCGAGCGCATCGCCAACGTCACCTACACCGCACCGACGGAAACCGGCGAAGTGGAAACGCTGGTCGACGAAAGCACCGCGCGTGGCGAGGACCGCGTGGTCATGACCGACAACGCGCGCGTGGGCCGCAACGATCCCTGCCCGTGCGGGAGCGGCAAGAAGTACAAGCACTGCCACGGCAAGCTCGCCTGACGCGCGCTTCGTTGCCCGCCCCCTGCAAAGGCCCACCCCGGTGGGCCTTTCTTATTACGGGCCTGGACGTGATAGCAGATATATGCACGGTTCGGAACCGCGACCTGTCAATGTTGACAGGGGCGCAGCCGCGTGGGCCTTGGATAACCTCTTCAATGGGACACCGAACTTTCCTTTTCAAACCACAGGTGTGTCCCATGAACGTCGTCGAGATTCCCCGCGCAGCGCCCCCCGCCGAACCATCCTTGCCACCCGCGCTCGCGCGCCGCATCGAGCGCGAGTTCGCCGCGCGCTGGCGCGACCAGTGGGGCGGCAGGTTCATCCTGCACGGGCAGCCGCCGCGGGCCGGTGCGGTGCGCCTCGATGGCAACGACTACCTCGCCGTCACCGGGCATCCGGCGATCGTGAACGCACAGATCCGGGCGCTGCGCGCCGACACCGAATCGGTGGTGCAGTCGGGCGTGTTCCTGCTGGACCACCACCCGGCGCGGGCGTTCGAGAAGGCGATGGCGGCGTGGCTCGGGAAGGAGGACGCGTTCCTGTGCCAGTCGGGCTACGCCGCGAACCTCGGGCTGCTGCAGATCATCGCGGACGAGACGACCCCGGTGTACCTCGACTCGCTCGCGCACATGTCGTTGTGGGAAGGCGCGCGCGCAGCGAAGGCGCCGGCGCATGCCTTCCGCCACAACGACCCGGTGCACCTCGAAAGGATGATCGCCACGCATGGCCCCGGCGTGGTCGTGGTCGATTCGGTCTACAGCACGACCGGCGCGCTGTGCCCCTTGCGCGAGATCGTGGAGATCGTGGAACGCACCGGCAGCATGGTGGTGGTGGACGAATCGCACTCGATGGGCACGCACGGCCCCGCAGGCGCAGGCCTGTGCGCGCAACTGGGGCTCACGCATCGCGTGCACTTCATCACCGCGAGCCTGGCAAAAGCGTTCGCGGGGCGTGCGGGGCTGTTCACCGCGCCGGCCTCGATGCGGCACTACATCCAGATCTCGGCCTACCCGAACATCTTCAGCTCGTCGCTGCTGCCGCACGAGATCGCGGGCCTGGCCGCCACGCTGGACGTGGTCCGCGCCGCCGATGCGGAACGCGGGCGCCTGCACGCGCACACGCGGCGCGTGCGCGAGGCGCTGGCCGACGCCGGCTACCCCATCGCGCACGGCAGCGAACAGATCATCGCGCTGGAAGCCGGCAGCGAACCCGCGGCCATGCACCTGCGCGACGTGTTCGAGGAGCGCGGCGTGATCGGCGCGATCTTCTGCGCGCCCGCCACCAGCCGCAACCGCGCGATGCTGCGCCTGACGCTGAACGCGGGCCTGACCGGCAGCGAACTGGACCACGTGGAACAGGTGGCACGCGAAGCGGCTTCGCTCCTGCAACCGTGGGACTGGCCGATCGCGCGGCGCCAGCGCGCGAAGGCCGGGGCGTGAGCCGTCAGCCCTGCACGGCGCGCTTGTCCTGGCGCGCCAGCCAGTTCTGGTAGCTGTTGGCCGGATCGGGGCCATGCGACGCGTTCACGTCGAACACCGCGGCGAGCAGGTTGGCCTCCTCGCCGAGCGTGAAGGCCGCGTTCAGCTGCACCGGGTCGCCGCGGCCGAAGGCCTGGCGCAGTTCGAGGTTGGCGAGCTTGCGGCCGTGGCGCAGGTCGTCGATGTCGCCGGCGGCGACGCCTTCGATCTCGGCCAGCTCCGACAGCGCCTTCAGGCCGTCGCGCGTTTCCAGCTGCAGCCAGCTGACGTGGCCGCGCGCGTCCATGCCGATCACGCCGAACGGGTCGCCGATGGCGACGTGCTCGACCCAGCGCTTGCTGGCGAAGGCCGCGAGCTCGCGGCCGACGGAGGGGATGCGCAGCAGCGCGTTCTGCTCGGGGCTCAGCGTGGCGCGCCAGATCTGGGCGTGGCGCGCGTTGGGCGTGGACAGCAGGTGGTCCACCGCCTCGATCAGGCGGCGCGAGATGTCGGGCGTCTGCTTGGCGATGAACTGGTCGATGAGGCCGCGGTTGAAGGCGCGCACCGCCACCTGCTCGTCGGCCTGGCCGGTGAGCAGCACGCGCGAGCCGGGCCAGTCGACGAGTTCACCCAGCGCGGTGAGTCCGTCCATCGCGGGCATCGAGTAGTCGAACACGCACACGCGCGTGAGCGCGTAGCGCTCGGTGTACTTGGACCAGTAGCCCAGCACCTGCGGGATGAGCGGCTTGCCGGCGCGCCACTGGTCCACCAGCTGCTGCTGGTTCCACGCGTCGGCTTCCCAGAACGGCGGCTCCTGCTGCAGGTAGTTGATGCACTCGTGCGGGCGCAGGAACAGCTTGACGTGCCACTGGCGCGGCAGCACCAGCGCCAGCATCTCGAGGTAGTCGGGGTCGTCGTCCAGGAACACGACGGTCCCGGGGCGGTGGAAGAGCGGGAAACTCATGGGAAGGCCTGCATTGTGTCAGGCCCGCCGCGACACGGGCAATTCGATGGTGAACACCGCGCCGTGCCCCGGCGCCGACCGCACGCGGATGCTGCCGCGGGCGGCGTGCACGACCTGGTGGCAGAACGCGAGACCCAGGCCATGGCCCGTGCCGCGGTTGGTGGAGAAGAAGGGCTCGAAGATGCGCGGCTGCGAATCGGGCGCGATGCCCACGCCGCGGTCGGCCACCACGATGCGCCCGCGGTCCTGCTGCACGCCGACCTCGATCGCCAGGTCGCCGGACTGCAGGGCGGAGCTGCTCGCGGCCAGCGAACGCAGCGCGTTCTTCATCAGGTTGTCGATCACCTGCAGGAAGAGCGCCTGCGAGCCGCGGAACTGGAAGTCGTGCTGCACGTTCAGCCGCACGCACTCCTTCTCGCGCGAGCTGCGGAAGGGGTAGTTCGCCACGGCGCTGCGCACCAGGTCCTCGGCCGATACGGTCTCGGTGCGCGCCGGCAGGCGCGTGAGGCGTGCGTTGGTGATCTGCATGTCGATCTGGTGGTTCATGTTGCGCACCAGCGTGTGCAGGCGCATCGCCAGCTGTTCGAGCTTCGCGCCGCTCTCTGCGCTGCACTCGCCGGCCGAGCCGCGCACCGCATCGCCGATCAGGGCCATGGTGGCCAGGGGCGTGCGCAGCTCGTGGGCCATGATCCCCATGGTCGCGAGCGTGTGGGCGAGGTGTTCGCGCCGCAGGTTGGCCGAGGAGACGCCGAGCAGCATCCCCATGCTCACGCAGAAGGCCAGCACCATGGTGTTGGTCCAGAACAGCTCGGCGGACATCGGCGGCACGGCGGGGCCGATGGCGTCGAACAGCAGCCGCGAGAGGAAGGCGCCGGCCGCGATGCCGACGGTGGCGATGCGCCAGTCGGTCGCGAAGTAGTAGGTGAGGATCATCGCGGCCATGCTGGCCAGCCACGCGTGGTTGCCGCCGTTGCACCAGAACATCCACGAGAACAGGAAGGGCAGCTCGAACCAGAAGACAGCGGTGAAGACCTGGCCGGACAGGCGGCTGGTCGGGTCCTTCGACACGCGGTCGCTGACCAGCAGCAGGCCGAGCAGCGCCGTGAAGATGCGCAGCGGCAGGTTCTCGTAAGGCTGCGGCAGCCACACGGCCCAGACGAACCAGAAGAGCGGATGGCCGACCAGCGTGAACAGGCCCAGCCCCTTCATGCGCAGCGGCGACGGATGCAGCACCGGCACCAGCGGCGCGGTGACGACCTCCTCCTTCAGCCAGCGCATCGCAAGGTGCGAAAGCGCGGGACGGTGGGGTGCGGCGGCGGCGCCGACAGGGATGCGCGAATCGCGGGCTCGGTCCAGCGGCGAAGTCCTCGTTGTGGCGGGAAGGTGCATGCTATTGTCCCGGTTCTTCCAGAACACGTCGATGCAGCTGCCTGTTAACTTTGACAGTGTGAGCCTCGATGGTCTGCTCAGCGACTGGGTCGGCGCGCTGCGCGAATTCTCCGTCGAGGCGGTGGCGGTGCTCGGCCCCAACCCCTTCGGCGGCAGCGAGGACCGCGAGGTCGTCGCCGTGCATCCGCCCATCGTCGCGGATGCCGCGCAGGCGCTGGCCGAGAGCCGCGACTTCGGCGCGCCCTGGCGCGATTCCGACGCGCCGCTGGTCGCGTGGCAGCACATCGCGAAATCGGACCAGCTCCAGTCCAGCCGCTGGCGCATGCTGTGGCTCGCGCACGGCTTCCAGACCGTGGTGCGCGTGGAGTTCCAGCTGCCGGCGGGGCGCGCCTTCGAGTGCTTCATGTTCAGCCCGCGCGAACTGACCGACCGCGGCGAGGCCGCCTCGCTCGCCTGGTCGGCACTGAACATCTGGCCGCTGGTCAAGCGCGGCATCGCCGCGGCGCGCTCCACGCTCAGCCCGCGCGAGCGCGAATGCCTGTCGCTGGCCTTCCAGGGGCTGACCGCGCGCGAGACCGCGCAGATCCTCAAGTGCAGCGACCGCACGGTGAACTACCACCTGGCCAACGCGATGGCCAAGCTCAAGGTGGACAACAAGATGGCCGCGATCCAGCGCGCCTGCTGGTTCGGGGCCCTGTAGGGGCGTGTCGCGTATCGGCAATCCGCCGAAAGGTTTATATTGCGCCCAGCTTCACCGGGGCCCCCATGGCAGACGAAGACCGAACAGCATCACTGATGTCGCCCGCCAAGCTGGCGCAGATGGCCAGCAAACCGAAGGTACCGGTGTCTCCCGCGGCGTGGCTGGACAAGATGGCCACCGAAGCCGGCCACCAGCACATCCGCCGCCTCGCCGAACTGCGCGCCGACCTGCAGCTGCAAGGCACCAAGCGCGACTTCGCGCCGCTCGCCGCCGGGCTGGCCGAGGTGGCCGAGGCCCTGCCCCGGCTCGACTTCGGCCTGCTGCAGCAGAAGGCCGGTTTCCTCGCGCGCCTGTCGGGCAAGAACAAGACCGCCATCGCCGAATTCGCGTCCCAGTACGACCATATCGAGGAGGCGCTGGAGCAGCACGCCACGCAGGCCAAGGCGCTGCAGGGCAAGCAGGGCGACCAGGCCACGCGCAACGACATGAGCCTGCTGGAGTTCGAGGTCGAGTTCCGCGCGCTCGAGAAGATCATCGACCAGGGCGCGCGCTGGCTGCAGGACATGCGCGCCCAGCTCAAGGAGCGCGAGGCCAAGGGCGGCGACGACGAAGCCATGCGCCAGATCAAGGAAGACGCGCAGCGCTGCGAGCTCCTGGTCGGCCGCCTGAAGATGCTGCGCGCGCTGAGCACGGCCGCGCACCAGTGCTACGAGCAGGCCCAGGCCACCGCGACGCGCCGCGCCGGGCTGGTGCAAGGCCTGCAGGCGCAGGTGTCGGCGCGGGTGAAGGAATGGCGTGCGCGCGTCGCGCCATTGGCCAGCGCGGCGCGCGAAGGCGAGGCCCCGGGCCTGGCCCTCGAAGGCCCGATGGACTGCCACCGCGACCTGCAGCTGTGCATCAAGCAGGCCGCCGCCGATTGCGCGCAGATGCAGGAACACGAGAAGGCGCTGGCCGAGAGCCTGGAGGCACTGGGCCCGCACCTGCAGGCCGCCGGCTGAGCGCGGGCGGCATCATCCACGCATGCCCTTCCTCGCCGTCGACGTCGGCAACACGCGCCTGAAGTGGTCGCTGTACGACCAGCCGCGCGCCGGCGCCACGGTGCTGGCGCACGGCGCCGAATTCCTGGAGAACATCGACAAGCTCGCAGAGGGCCCGTGGGCCACGCTGCCCGCGCCCACGCGCATGCTGGGCTGCGCCGTGGCGGCCGACGCGATCAAGCGCCGCGTCGAGGAGCAGATGGAAGAACTGTGGACCATCCCCGCTCACTGGGTGGTGGCCAGCGCGGCGGAGGCCGGCATCGCCAACGGCTACGACCATCCGACGCGCCTGGGCGCTGACCGATGGGTGGCGATGATCGGCGCGCGCCACCGCATGCTGGCCGCGGGGCCGGCGCGGCCCATGGTCGTGGTGATGATCGGCACGGCCGTGACGGTGGAGGCGGTGGACAAGGGCGGCGCCTTCCTCGGCGGGTTCATCCTGCCCGGGCACGGCATCATGCTGCGCGCGCTGGAGTCCGGCACCGCCGGCCTGCACGTGCCCACCGGCGAGGTGCGCGAGTTCCCGACCAACACTTCCGACGCGCTCACCAGCGGCGGCACCTTCGCGATCGCCGGCGCGATCGAACGCATGGTGCAGCACGTGCGCGAGCATTGCGGCGAGGAGCCCGTGCGCTACATGACGGGCGGCGCCGGCTGGAAGATGGCACCCGCGATGTCGATACCGTTCGAGCTGGTCGAGAGCCTGATCTTCGATGGCCTCCTCGTGATCGCCGAGGAGCGCGCGAAAGCCTAGCCCGCGAGGCCGTCCACGGCCTGGCGCATCGCCTGGCGCGCCTGCGCCAGCACCTTCTGCTTCCACTCCGGCGTGTCCATGTAGAACGCGTCGCGCATGCGCTGCCGGATCGCTGCCGCGAGCTCCGGCGGCGCCTCGGGATGCACACGCAGCCACGCGTCGCCGCGCAGCGCCTCGAAGGTTTCCAGCACGGGCACCGTGCCGTACTCCAGCGCGATGCCGGTGAACTCCGCCTGCGGGCATTCCTCGTAGGCGGCATTGGGCATCAGGCCGGTGAGGTAGGCGGAGGTGGACGTGCCGTCGTAGATCGAAGTGACGGGCGTGTCGCCGCCGCCGTCCCACCACGCCTTCGCGCGCGCGAGCGCGACAGCGTCGTCGCCACGGCCGGCGAAGATGCGCTCGCCCACGCCCGGCGGGCCCAGGCCGGTGTGGAAGTCGATCCACGCGAGCCGCGCTGCGCGACGGCCGTGCGCCCGCAGCACGTCGCGCAGCGCGAGGTTGCTCCAGCTCGCCGCGCGCCCGCCGAAGAACAGGCCCTCCGGGAACTCGTGCTGCCCGCGGCTCACCACCGCCTGCAGGCCTTCGAGCTTGTGCTGGGCAACGTAGCGGCCGACGGCCATCTGGTTCTGCCCGCCGGGCGGCCACTCGGCCGGCACGAGCAGCGGGTGCAGTTCGCGGTACCCGGGGTTCTCCGGCAGGGGGCTGCCGAAGTCGTGGAAATTGCGGTTGAGGTCGACGTTCTCGTGCGTGGTGCGGCTGCCGTGCGAGAAGCCCCAGGGGTTGAGCGCGTGGATGTACACGACGGCCACGCCGCGGTCGCGCGCGCGGGCGCGCCAGCTCGCGTCGCGCAGCGCCGCCACCTGGGCGCCGCTGCCGCAATAGCCCTCGATGCCGTGGCACGCGCTCGTGAGCAGCAGCACCGCGGGCGCGTTGGGATGGCCGTCGCGCACGACGTCCATGGCGAGTTCCTCGCCGTCCCGGCCGCGTTCGGGATGGGTCCTGCTCTCCACGACGAGGCCTGCCGCCTGCGCCGCCTCGATGAACTTTTCGCGGGCCTCGCGGTACGTTGCCGCGAAGCACTCCTCCCCCTGGACCGTCACGCGCGGCCCTTTGCGAGCCAGCTCTCGGCCAGTTTCACCCAGTACGTCGCGCCCAGCGGGATCAGCTCGTCGTTGAAGTCGTAGCTGGGGTTGTGCAGCATGCACGGCCCCTCGCCATGGCCCATCTCGCGGTGGCCGCCGTCGCCGTTGGAGATGAAGCAGTACGCGCCCGGCCTGGCCTGCAGCATGTACGCGAAGTCCTCGGCGCCCATGGTCGGCTCCTGGCGCAGCACGTTGTCCGCGCCGACGATGGAAGCCAGCACCTCCCGCGAGAACGCGGCTTCCTTCTCGGAGTTGATCGTGGGCGGGTAGTTGCGGTGGAACTCGAACTCGCAGGTGGCATCGTGCGCGGCGCAGACGTGTTCGGCCACCTGCTTCATGCGGCGCTCGATCATGTCCAGCACTTCCACCGTGAAGGTGCGCACGGTGCCCTGCAGCTCGGCGCTGTCGGGCACGACGTTGGTCGCCTCGCCGGTATGGATCATCGTCACGGAGATCACGCCGGCGTCGATCGGCTTCTTGTTGCGGCTGACGATCAGCTGGCAGGCCTGCACGATCTCGCAGGCGATGGGCACGGGGTCGATGCCGTTTTGCGGCATGGCGGCGTGCGCGCCCTTGCCGCGGATGGTGATCTTGAACTCGTTGCTCGACGCCATCACGGGGCCGGCGCTCACCGCGAACGTGCCCACGGGCGCGCCCGGCCAGTTGTGCATGCCGAAGACGGCTTCCATCGGGAACTTGTCGAACAGGCCGTCCTTGATCATCTCGCGCGCCCCGCCGCCGCCTTCCTCGGCCGGCTGGAAGATGAGGTACACGGTGCCGTCGAAATTGCGGTTCCTGGCGAAGTGCTGCGCGGCCGCGAGCAGCATCGCGACGTGGCCGTCGTGGCCGCAGGCGTGCATCTTGCCCTTGTGCGTGCTCGCGTGCTTGAAGGTGTTGAACTCCTGCATGGGCAGCGCATCCATGTCGGCGCGCAGGCCCACGGCGCGGTTGCTCGTGCCGTTCTTCACGACGCCGACGACGCCGGTCGTGCCCAGGCCGCGGTGGATGGGGATGCCCCATTCGGTGAGCTTGGCCGCGATGACGTCGGCGGTGCGCTTCTCTTCGAAGCAGAGCTCGGGATGGGCGTGGATGTCGCGGCGGATCGCGGTGATCGACGCCGCCTGCGTGGCGAGGGAATCGAGGATGTTCATGGTACGGCTGGCTCGAGTCGGAACACCGCAGTCTAGCCCCGGCGCACCCTTCCTGCCACGGCGGAAACTCCACGACAATGGCGTGATGCAGTCCACAGTTTCGCCGCAGGGCCTCGAGTTCGCCCAGGCGCTGGTGCGCATCAACACGGTCAGCGCCAACTCCAACCTCGACCTCATCGACCTCGTGCGGGCCGAGCTGGCGCGCCACGGCGTGGAAAGCCGCCTGACCTTCAACGAAGAGCGAACCAAAGCTAACCTTTTCGCGACGCTCGGCGAGGGCAAGCCTGCGGGCATCATCCTTTCCGGCCACACCGACACCGTGCCCTGGGATGGGCAGGACTGGACCTTCGACCCGCTCGGCGGCGAGGTGGAGGGCGGGCGCCTGTACGGCCGCGGCTCGGCCGACATGAAAAGCTTCATCGCGCTGGCCGTCGCGCACGCCGAGACCTTCCTGGCCAGCAAGGCGCCGTTCGCGATCCACCTCGCACTCAGCTTCGACGAGGAAGTGGGCTGCTTCGGCGTGCGGCACCTCATCGCCGACATGCGCGACGCCGGCATCCAGCCGCTCGCCTGCATCGTCGGCGAGCCGACGAACATGGTGCCCGCCATCGCGCACAAGGGCGTGTACCGCTGGCGCTGCTGCGTGCGCGGCAAGGAGGCGCATTCCTCGCTCACGCCGAATTCCGTCAACGCGATCGAGATGGCCGCGCGCGTGGTGACGAAGGTGCGCGAGGTGGCCGAGCGCCTGGAGCGCAGCGAGCCGCGCTACGAGGGCTTCGACGTGCCGTTCTCCACCGCCAGCGTGGGCCAGTTCCACGGCGGCATCGCCGACAACGTGGTGCCGCGCGACGCCGAGTTCCGCTATGAATTTCGCGACCTGCCCACGGCGGACGTGATGGCGCTGCAGCGCGAGATCGTCGACTACGCGAAGTCGCTGGAGCCCGCGATGAAGGGCGTCGCGAAGGACGCCGGCTTCGACTTCCAGACGATCTGCGAGATCCCCAGCTTCCTCGGCTCGGCCAGCGACGACATCACGCGCCTGGCGCTGCGCCTGGCGGGCGAGTCACGCACGACCGAGGTGGCCTTCGGCACCGAGGCGGGCATCTTCAAGCAGTCCGGCGTGCGCACCGTGGTGTGCGGGCCCGGCAGCATCCAGCAGGCGCACCAGCCGGACGAGTACGTGACGCTGGAACAGCTCGCGCGCTGCGAGCGTTTCCTGCGGGGGCTCTCCGAAATCCGCGAGATCGGCTAGCGCCTACTCGCGCACCTTGCCCTGCGAGTCGATCAGGCTCAGCTCCACCAGCTTGGAGCCGGTGCGTTCGTCGCCGAAGTTCACGCGGAAGCCGCCCAGGCTGACGTTCTCCATCTTGCCCAGCGACTGCTTGAACTTGGCGCGCGTGGGCGCGTTGCCGGCGCGCTTGAGCGCCTCGGCGAAGGCGCGCGCGGCGAGGTAGCCCTCGAGCATGTAGACGTTGGTCTTGCCGAGCTTGGCGGTCTTCGCGTCTTCCATCAGCTCGCGCACGGCGGGCACCTTGGCGGTGTCGCTCTTGGGCACGACGCGCACGACGACGACGCCCGCGCCTTCCGGCCCGAGTTCCTCGGCCAGCAGGCTCTCGCCCGTGTTGGAGAACCCGTAGATCGGGCCGCGGAAATTCTTGGCGCGCAGGTCGCGGATCGCGCTGGCGGCGCCCGAGGCATCGCCGATCACCAGCACCGACTGCGGCGCGGCGGCGATGACCTTGTCGACCGCGTTGGCGACGGCGCCGGACTGGTAGCCCTGGTTGGAAACGACGTTGGCGCCCATGCTGCCCATCGTGCGCACGGCGGCATCGAGCGCCGCGGTGGATTCGCCGTCGTTCGCGTGCAGGATCGCCAGCTTCTTGAACATGCCCAGTGTCTCGGCATGCTTGCCGATGGCGGCCGCTTCCTCGGTGTAGCCGGGGCGGATCGAATAGACGTTGGGGTACATCGCGCCGCGGAACTCATCGGCGGCGGCCATCGGCGCGAACATCAGGATGTCGCTGTCCTTGATGAGCGGGTAGGCGGCCGTGACCTGCGGCGAACCGTAGTAGCCGAAGAGCGCGAAGACGCCCTGGTCGAGCAGCTTTTTGGTGTTCTCGGCGGTGTTCTTGGAATTGCCGCGGTCGTCGAGCGTGACCATCTCGATCTTCTTGCCGTTGACGCCGCCCGCGGCATTGAGGCGTTCGAAATAGAGTTTTGCGCCTTCGTGGAAGGCGCTCGCCAACGCCGAACCCGGGCCCGTGAGCGCGGTGGACTGGCCGATGACGATGCTGCTCTGGGCGCTCGCACCCGTCGCGCCCAGGATTCCCAACACGGCTACCATCAGGAGGCCGCCCAACGACTTGCTGTACTTCATGCTTGTCTCCTTCGACCTTTGATTGAATAACTGGGCCGAAACAGTAATACCTAGGGTTAACCCAATGAGCGCCACCGGAGTGATCCCCGCTGTCAGTGTGCTGAAAGGCTCAGCCGTTGTGAAGGGGGCCTGCCCCCATGACTGCCCGGATACGTGCTCGCTCCTCACCACCGTTCACGACGGTGTGGCAACCAAAGTACAGGGCAACCCCGAACACCGCCACACCGACGGCGTCCTGTGCACCAAGGTCTCGCGCTACACCGAGCGCACCTACCACCCCGACCGCGTGTTACATCCGCTGCGCCGCACCGGCCCCAAGGGTTCGGGCAGCTACGAGCGCGTGGGCTGGGACGAAGCGCTGGACGACATCGCCCGGCGCCTCGCCGCGATTGCTGTGCGCGACCCCGAGGCCATCGTTCCCTACAGCTACGCGGGCACGATGGGCCTGGTGCAGGGCGAGGGCATGGCGGCGCGCTTCTGGAACCGGCTGGGCGCTTCCTTCCTCGACCGCACCATCTGCTCCAGCGCGGGCGCGGAAGCGCTGATCTACACGCTGGGCGCGAAGGTCGGCATGAAGGTCGAGTTCTTCGCGCAGTCGAAGCTGATCGTGATCTGGGGCAGCAACTCGATCACCAGCAACCTGCACTTCTGGCGTGTCGCGCAGCAGGCCAAGCGCGACGGCGCGAAGCTCGTGTGCATCGACCCGCGGCGCACCGAGACCGCGGAGAAGTGCCACGAGCACCTGCAGCTGCGCCCCGGCACCGACGCCGCGCTGGCCTTGGCGCTGATGCACGAGATCATCGTCAACGACTGGCTCGACCACGACTACCTCGCGCGCCACACGCTGGGCTGGGAAGGCCTGCGCGAGCGCGCGCTGCGCTGGACGCCCGAGCGCGCCGCGGACGTGTGCGGGCTCGACGCGGCGCAGATCCGTTCGCTCGCGCGCGACTACGCGACGACGGCGCCGGCCGCCATCCGCCTGAACTACGGCATGCAGCGCGTGCGCGGCGGCGGCAACGCGGCGCGCGCCATCGCCTGCCTGCCGGCGCTCATCGGCGCATGGCGCCATCCGGCCGGCGGCGTGCTGTTGTCGAGCTCCGGTCACGTGCCCGTCGACCGCGCGGCGCTGCAGCGGCCCGACCTGCTGCGCGGGCGCACGCCGCGCACGATCAACATGAGCACCATCGGCAACGCGCTGCTGCAGGACGGCTCGCCCGCGTTCGGGCCGAAGATCGAGGCGCTCGTCGTCTACAACAGCAACCCCGTCGCCGTGGCGCCCGAGTCGGCCAAGGTCGTCGCCGGGTTCGCGCGCGAGGACCTCTTCACCGTCGTGCTGGAACATTTCCGCACCGACACCGCCGACCACGCCGACTACATCCTGCCGGCAACGACACAGCTGGAGCACTGGGACATCCACGGCTCCTACGGCCACACCGACGTGCTGCTCAACCGCCCGGCGATCGCGCCACTGGGCGAGGCGCGCCCCAACACGCAGTTCTTCCGCGAACTCGCGCGGCGCATGGGGTTCACGGAGCCGTGCTTCGAGGAAGACGACGCGCAGCTGTGCCTCACGGCCTTCGGCGACAAGGTCGACTTCGGCGAGCTCACCGAGAAGGGCTTCGCCACGCTGCACCTGCCGGACGCGCCCTTCGCCGAAGGCAATTTCCCCACGCCGTCGGGCAAGTGCGAGTTCTTCAGCGAGCGGCTGGCACGCATGGGCCTGGACGGCCTGCCCGACCACCTGGGGAACTACGAGACGCCGGGCATGTCGGATCGTTATCCGCTTGCCATGATCTCCCCGCCGCACCGCAATTTCCTGAACTCCTCGTTCGTGAACGTGCCCAGCCTGCGCGAGAGCGAGGGCGAGCCGGTGCTGGAGATCCACGAGCGGGACGCCGCCGCGCGCGGCATCGCCTCGGGCGGCATCGTGCGCGTGTTCAACGACCGCGGCGAGTACCACTGCAAGGCCGTGGTCACCGGGCGCGCGCGGCCCGGCGTGGTCAACGGCCTGGGCGTGTGGTGGCGCAAGTTCGGCATCGCCGGCACCAACGTCAACCAGCTCACGAGCCAGAACCTCACCGACATCGGCCGCGCACCGGTGTTCTACGACTGCCTGGTCGAAGTCGAAACGGCGTGAGCGTGACCTGGCGCTGGCTGGCAGCCGCCGCCGCGGTGGTGGCGGCGATAGGGCTGCTCGCCGGCTGTTCGAGCCTGGGCTATTACTGGCAGTCCGCGAGCGGGCACCTGAGCATGCTCAGTGCGTCGCGATCGGTCGACGACTGGATCGCGGATTCGGAAACGCCGCAGCGCCTGAAGGAGCGACTGGCCCTGAGCCAGCGCATCCGCCGGTTCGCCAGCGGCGAGCTCAAGCTGCCGGACAACCCCAGCTACAGCCGCTATGCCGACCTGCGCCGTACGGCCGTCGTGTGGAACGTGGTGGCCGCGCCGAAGTACTCGCTGGAGCTGAAGAAGTCCTGCTTCCCGGTCACCGGCTGCGTGGGCTACCGCGGCTACTTCGACGAGCGTGATGCGCGGGCCGAAGCGGCGCGCCTGGCCAGGGAGGACCTCGAGGTGAACGTGTACCCGGTTCCCGCCTACTCGACCCTGGGCTGGATGAACTGGGCCGGCGGCGACCCGCTGCTCAACACCTTCATCAACTACCCCGAGGGCGAACTGGCGCGCACCATCTTCCACGAGCTCGCGCACCAGGTGGTCTATACGAAGGACGACACGATGTTCAACGAGTCGTTCGCCACGGCGGTCGAGCGCATCGGCGGGCGGCGCTGGCTCGAGACGCACGCCAACGAGCAGGCGCGCAGCGACTACGCGCAGTACGACGGGCGGCGGCAGCAGTTCCGCGCGCTCACCGCGGGCACGCGCAAGCGCCTGGAGGAGATTTACGAGAAGACCAGCGGCGAGGAGCGCGACGTGCTCAAGCAGCGCGCGATGCAGGACTTCCGCGCCGACTACGCAACGATGCGCGCCGGCTGGCCGGGCGACCCCGCGCGCTACCGCCTGTACGACCGCTGGGTGGCCGAGGCGAACAACGCCGCCTTCGGCGCGCAGGCGGCTTACGACGAACTGGTGCCGGGTTTCGAGGCGCTGTTCCAGCGCGAGGGCCGGGATTTCCAGCGGTTCTATGATGCGGCGAAAAAGCTGGCCGACGCTCCGAAGAAGCGGCGGCACGAACAACTGAAGGAGATCGCCGGTGCCTGACATCCACATCACGCGCGAGCACGCGCTGGGCCTGCCTGCCGCGCGCAAGCTCGCGTTCCGCTGGGCCGAGGAGGCCGAGGAGCGCCTGGGCATGGAATGCGTGTACGAGGAGGGCAAGGCCTCCGACCTCGTGACGTTCACTCGGCCCGGTTGCAACGGCGAGCTGAAGGTCACCAAGGACGCGTTCGTGCTGGACGCGCGCTTGGGCATGCTGCTGGGCGTGTTTAAGGACAAGATCGAAGGCGCCATCGTCGAGAACCTGGACCAGCTGCTCGCGCAGAAGGACCCGCTGAAGGCTTTCGACAAGGGCCTGGCGGACCACGAC
The DNA here is from genome assembly GCF_037572775.1 of Ramlibacter sp. PS4R-6. Lineage (NCBI taxonomy): Bacteria > Pseudomonadati > Pseudomonadota > Betaproteobacteria > Burkholderiales > Comamonadaceae > Ramlibacter > Ramlibacter sp. PS4R-6. The sequence continues at coordinate 1,336,396 of NZ_JBBHKA010000001.1, forward strand.
AAGCCCGCGGCGAAGAAGAAGCCGGCCGCGAAGAAGAGGGCTTGACCGCATGCCTGGTCCGCTCGACGGCCTGAAGGTCCTCGAACTCGGGCAGTTGATCGCCGGCCCGTTCGCGGCCAAGACGCTGGGCGACTTCGGGGCCGACGTGGTCAAGGTGGAGCCGCCCGGCACGGGCGACCCGCTGCGCCACTGGCGCATGATCAAGGACGGCACCTCGGTGTGGTGGCAGGTGCAGTCGCGCAACAAGCGCTCCGTCACGCTGGACCTCAAGAGCCCCGACGCGCAGGAGATCGTGCGCAAGCTGGCGCGCGAGGCCGACGTGCTGGTCGAGAACTTCCGGCCCGGCGCGCTGGAAGGCTGGGGGCTGGGTCCCGACCAACTGCTCGAACTCAACCCGCGCCTCATCGTGCTGCGCATCAGCGGCTACGGGCAGACGGGGCCGTACAAGGACAGGCCCGGCTTCGGCGTCGTCGCCGAGGCCATGGGCGGCCTGCGCCACCTCACGGGCGAGCCCGGCCGCGTGCCGGTGCGCGTGGGCGTGTCGATCGGCGACACGCTGGCCTCGCTGCACGGCGTGATCGGCATCCTGCTGGCGCTGAACGAGCGCCACCGCAGCGGGCGCGGGCAGGTCGTCGACGTGGCCCTGTACGAAGCCGTCTTCAATTGCATGGAAAGCCTGTTGCCCGAGTACAGCGCGTTCGGCGCCGTGCGCGGGCCCGCCGGCAGTGCGATGCCGGGCATCGCGCCCACCAACGCCTACCTGTGCGCTGACGGCGGCTACGCCATCGTCGCGGGCAACGGAGACAGCATCTTCCGGCGCCTGATGGGCGTGGTCGGGCGTGAGGACCTGGCGAACGACCCGGCGCTGGCGAACAACACCGGACGCGTGAAGCGCGTCGAGGAGATCGACGCGGCCATCGGCGCGTGGACCGCGCAGCGCCCGGTCGCCGACGTGCTCGCGGCGCTCGATGCGGCGTCAGTGCCCGCGGGCCGCATCTACACGGTGGCCGACATCGCCGCCGACCCGCACTACCGCGAGCGCGGCATGCTGGCGCAGGTGGAGATGGACGACGGCCCGTTGATGGTGCCGGGCATCGTGCCGAAGCTGTCGGCCACGCCCGGCAGCCAGCGCTCGAAAGCGCCGGCCCTGGGCGAACACACGGAAGAAGTGCTGCGCGAGATCGGCCTCACCGACTCGCAGATCGGCCAGCTGCGCGCCCGGGGCGTGATCAGCTGAGGGATTCGATCAGGGCGATGTACTGCTGCTTGGCATCGTCCTGCGACGTGCCCTTCATGCCGTTCCACGCATCCCACTTGGCGCGGCCGACCATGTCGCCGAAGCCGGGCTTCTTCTCCGCGTTGTCGCCGGCCGTGGCCTGCTTGTACAGCGCGTAGATCTTCAGCAGCGTGGCGTTGTCCGGGCGCTCCGAAAGGTTCTTGGAGTTGGCGACGGCGGCATCGAACTTGGCTTGCAGGTCGGACATGGGTGGATCCTGTGGCGAATGGGGAGGACGATCTACCCGCGGCGCGGGCGCTGCGGTATGGTCGCGGTATCTTAAGGCCCGGGCCCGCGCCGCAACAGGGGGCCGCCTCTAACGGAGACACACCATGGTGACCCGCATCGTCGCAACCGAAGTGGCGCGCCGCGCCGGATCGCGCGCGCGCAAGACGGCCCGCGCGGTGCAGTCGCACGCCACCCGCGCCGCCAGCGGCATCCTGGGGCTGGCCGGCGAGCGCATGACCAAGGTCGACACAGCCTGGCTGCGCATGGACTCGCCCAGCAACCTGATGGTGATCGTGGGCGTGTGGACGCTCAAGCCCGGCATCTCGTACGCCGAGCTGTGCAAGCGCGTCGAGGAGCGCCTGCTCAAGTACAACCGCTTCCGCCAGCGCGTCGTCGAGGATGCTGCGGGCGCGACGTGGGTCGAGGACGCCGAGTTCGACATCGCGAACCAGGTGGTGCGGGAGAAGCTGCCGAAGGCAAAGGGCGCCACGCAGCAGCAGGCGCTGCAAAAGCGCGTGGGCGAGCTCGCGATGGAACCGCTGGACCGTGCGCACCCCTTGTGGCGCATCCACCTGGTCGAGGACTACGAGGGCGGCAGCGCCCTCATCGTGCGCATCCACCACTGCATCGCCGACGGCATCGCGCTGATCTCGGTGACCATGTCGCTGGTGGACGGCGGCGCGGCGCCGCCCGAGCGCCGCCGCAAGCAGGCGCCGTCCAACCCCGAGGAATGGATCGCCGACACGCTGATCAAGCCTTTCACCGACATCAGCGTCAAGGCGCTGGGCAAGATGGGCGAGGGCGCGGCGAAGTCGCTGGAGATGCTGCGCGACCCGCAGCAGGGCCTGAGCAGCTCGTTCGACGTCGCCAAGGTCGGCCTGCAGCTGGTCAACGACGCGGCGGCGCTGCTGCTGATGCCCGACGACTCGAAGACGCGCCTGAAAGGCAAGCCGGGCCGCAGCAAGCGCGTGGCCTGGTGCCCGCCCGTGCCGCTGGAGGAAGTGAAGGCCGTCGGCAAGGCGCTGAACTGCTCGATCAACGACGTGCTGCTGTCGTGCGTGGCCGGCGCCATCGGCGAATACCTGCGCGAGCTCGGCGACGACGTGGACGGCCAGGAGATCCGGGCGATGGTGCCCGTGAACCTGCGCCCGATGGAGCAGGCCTACAAGTTGGGCAACCGCTTCGGCCTGGTGCCGCTGGTGCTGCCGATCGGCATCCAGAACCCGATCGAGCGCGTGTACGAGGTGCGCCGGCGCATGAACGCGCTCAAGGGCAGCACGCAGCCCGTGCTGGCCTTCCTCACCCTGGCGCTGTCGGGCCTGTTGATCAAGCCCGCGCAGGACGCGATCACCAGCATGTTCGGCCGCAAGACCACGGCCGTGATGACCAACGTGCCGGGCCCGCGCGAGAAGCTGAAGTTCCTCGGCTCCACCATCGAGCAGACCTTGTTCTGGGTGCCGCAGTCCGGCGACATCGGCCTGGGCGTGTCGATCCTCAGTTACGGCGGCGGCGTGCAGTTCGGCGTGATCACGGACACCACCTTGTGCCCCGACCCGCAGAAGATCATCGACCAGTTCGAGCCCGAGTTCGGCAAGCTGTCGGTGGTGACGCTGATGCTGCCCTGGGGCGAGTGATTCAGCCTTCGGCGGAGTTCATGGGCATCGCGCCCAGGCGGAACTCGGCGAACGCCGTTTCGTAGTCGCGTCCCAATTCGGTCTTCTGCTTGCCCGTGAGCACCTTGCCGGCCAGCTGGAAGATCGCGTGTTCCTCGTCCTCGAGGTGGTGGAACACCTTGTCGCGCAGCTTCTGGAACTGCGCGATCCAGCCCGATGACGACATCTCGATCTTGTTGAGCTCGCTCACCAGTTCGTCCATCTCGTGGTGCTCCGCCATCCCGTGGCGGGCCTGCGCCATGCTGGAATCCGACTCGATCAGCACGCGGTAGAACCAGCGTTCCTCCGCCGCGGCGTGTGCGGCCAGCTCGTGCTTGAACTGCCGGAACAGCCCGCCGCGCTCGGGCGACGCGCCTTGCGTCTGCAGGATCTGCGTGGCTAGCGTGCGCTGCGTGTCGTGTGAGAGCCTCAGGGCTTCGAAGATGTCCATCCGGGGCAGTCTGCTGGCTGCCGCGCTTCGCCGGTGTAGGCGGGAACAGACTCTTAACTGTCGAGCTCGGCTTTCGCCAGCTCGATGTCCAGCCGCTCGGTGGCGTCCATGGGCTTGGCTGCCGCCGCCTGCTCGTACAGGCGCGTGGCTTCCTTCATCTTCTTCTCGCCTTCGAGCATGACGAGGCCGTTGGCGTATTCGACCATCGCGATGGGCGATGCGGGGAAGATCTCCAGTGCCTGCCGGTACAGGCGCAGGCCCGTTTCCTTCTTGGCGCCGTAGGTCATGCCGCCGATCAGCGTACCGACCTTGTCGATCACCTCCGCATGGAACGCTCCCAGCGCCACGTGCGCGTCGGCGTGCTTCGGCTGCAGGGCGATCGTCTTTTCCAGCGCGTCCTTCACCCGCGTGCCAAGGCCCTGCGCCAGCGCCTTGGCCACGCTGATGCCCTGGCTGTAGCGGCCCAGCGCGTAGGCCTGCCAGTACCAGGCGTTGGCATTGCGGTCGTCCTGCGCCACCTGCGCGCGGGCGCGCTCGGCCACTTCCATCAGCAGCTCGAGCTTGTTCTTTTCCTTCTTCTCCAGGTAGTTGGCGTGGATGGCGGTGGCCTTGTTGGCCACGGTGATGCCGCCGCCGCCCGCCTTCAGGCCCGCCTCGACCGCGCGCTGGAAGTCGCCGTTGTGGAAGTGCGCCCAGGCGGCGAGCACCGCTTCATCCTCCGGCAGCGGCTCGGCGTCGCCGGCGTGCAGGCGCTTCCACTGCTTGCGCACCGTGGCCGGGTCGTAGCTGAACTCGCCCGCATGGGGGAATGCGGTCCACTTGGCCATCGTTGTCTCCACGCCTGTCTTCCTCGGGTGGCTAGCGGGTGCCGGGTGCTGCGTCGTAAGCCGAGACGAGCTTGAGCAGGTGCATCCGCTGCCCTTGTTCGAGATAGGGTACCAGCAGATTGAGCACGTGGTGTGCGCCGCGCATCAGCGCGAGCTGCGCGCTCTCCGGCTCCAGCGCCCGGCGCGGGTCGCGCACGTACTCGTAGCTCAGCCAGTAGGTCAGCACCACCACCATGCTGGTGGCCGTGGCGTCGACCTCGCGCGAGTCGATGCTCACCGCCCCCGCGCGGCTCATGCCGTCCAGCAGCGCGCGCACGGCGCGCGTCTTGTTCTTCAGCACCCACTGGAAATGCGTCTCGAGCCGCCGGTTCTTCGACAGCAAGTCGTTCAGGTCGCGGTACAGGAAGCGGTACTGCCAGATCAGCTCGAACAGCGTGTGCATGAAGAACCAGGCGTCCTCTACGTTGCGCACGCCGTCGCTGGCGTTGAGGATCTCGTTGAGCGCGCGTTCGTAGCGGTCGAACAGCGCGTTGATCAATTCGTCCTTGGCCGGGTAGTGGTAGTACAGGTTGCCAGGGCTGATGTTGAGCTCGGCCGAGATCAGCGTCGTCGACACGTTCGGCTCGCCGAAGCGGTTGAACAGGTCGAGCGACACCTCCAGGATCCTCTCGGCGGTGCGGCGCGGCGCTTTCTTCGGCATGGGTCAGGCGGTCTGCAACTGCAGTTCGTCCAGCACCGCGTGCAGCGACGACACGGCGCGGCCCAGGCGCCCCGGCGCGCGGGTGGGCACCACGAGGTGGCGCAGCGGGTCGGCGAGCACCTCGCCGCGGATCGCGACGCCATGGCGCGCGAGCTTGGGCGCCAGGCTCGCGCGGCGCGCGCGCAGCATCGCGCGCGTCTGGCGGTAGGCATGTTCGGCCATCTGGCGGCGGCGGGCATAGCCGAAGGTGTTGGCCAGGTACAGCTCGTTGTCGTCCTGGTCCGGCTCGATCAGCACGATGTCGGTGCCTGGATACGCGCGCTCGTAGTGCTTCATGCCCAGCGCCATGCGCGAATGGATCATGGAGCGGAACGTCTGCGACAGCACGGCGGGCAGGCCGCCGTCGGCGATGCGCGGGATGCCCGATCCGCGCGCGTTGAACGGCACCAGCGGGTTCAGGCACAGCAGCAGGTCCACGCCCTCGTCGAGCGCGACCGAGGCGTGCATCGTCTTCTTCAGCGCGCCATCGACGTAGGAGTGCTCGCCGATCTCCACGGGAGGAAATAGGCCCGGCAACGCGCTGCTGGCCTGCACCGCCTTGGAGATCGGCACATGGTCCCAGCCGGCGCGGCCGAAGGGCGCGGCCTCGCCGGTGTCCAGGTCGGTCGCCACCAGCGTGAGCTTGCTGCGCAACCGGCGGAAGTCGTTGGTCCGGCCCGGGCGCGAAAACACGTCGGCCAGCCGCGTGTCGACGAGTTCGTTGGAGAAGATGCCCGTGGGCAGGCTGCGGCCGAGCTGCTCCAGCGAATGCGACAAGGGGCGGCGCCCCAGCGTCGCGCGCCACAGGGCCGATGTCGCGAGGGTCGGGAACATGATGGCGCGGCGCGCGAACTCGCCCCACGCCGGCACCATCAGCCAGGCCGGGTCGAAGACGTCGTTGTCGCTCTTGCCTTCGATGAAGGAGGCGCAGATTTCGCGCGGCGACATGCCGTTGGCCAGCGCCGCGGCGATGAAACCGCCGGCCGACACGCCGACGTAGTGGTCCAGGCGGGTGAAGTCGACGCCATCCAGAGCCTCGTCGAGCGCGCACAGCGCGCCGATCTCGTAGATCGCCCCCAGCGGTCCGCCGCCGGCCAGCGCCAGCGCGATGCGGGGTGTTTTTCTTGTTCGGGTCATGCGCGGCAGTGTAGGGACCTTGGCATCGTGCGCCTTGTGCATTGCAGCAACGAGGCAATAAAAAGGGGCGCCACGGCGCCCCTTCGGTGGGATGGCAGGAAGCTCAAGACGGCTTGCGCGACGCGCGCTTGGCCGTGGGCTTGGTGCTGGCGGCCTTCTTCGCCGGGCCGGGCTTGCCGCCCAGCTTCTGCACGTTGCGATTGAGCTCGTCGATGCGCGCGACGAGGTCGTCGATGTCGCGCGCCGTGGGCACGCCCAGCTTCTTCAGCGCGCGCGAGACGCGCTCTTCGAAGATGTTTTCCAGCTTGTCCCACTGGCCGGAGGCCTTGTTGCCGATGTCGCTGGCCATGCTGGCCATGCGGCTGGTGGCCTCGGTGATCTTCTCTTCGGCCGCGGCCTGCGTCTTGCGCTGGATCGACATGCCTTCCTTCACCAGGGCTTCGAACACCTTGCCGCCTTCTTCCTGCGCCTTGGAGAAGGCGCCCAGGCCGGCCAGCCAGATCTGCGAGGCCGATTCCTTCACCGTGCCGGCCAGCTGCGCCGCCGACTTCGTTTCCGCCGCGGTTTCGCCGCCGGCTGCCTTCTTCGTCTTCGTGACCATGGGGACTCCTTGTTCGTGGATGGCCGCAATGTACGGCGGCGCGGCGGCGCCGTTTAGGGGCCGGTTCCTAAAAGGCTAGGCGGCGCGGACGAGACAGCGCCGGGTTTGTGCGGAATGATCGCGCTTCGCGAGCGGGCAGAATGACCCGAACGTCCACAAGAACCGAGATCACGAGGAGCGTTCCATGCACTATTTCGTCACCGGCGCGACCGGCTTCATCGGCAAGCGGCTGGTCAGGAAGCTGCTCGAGCGCAAGGGCTCGGTCGTGCACTTCCTGATCCGCAAGGAAAGCGAGGACAAGGTCCCCGCCCTGCGCGAGTACTGGGGCGTCGGCGCCGCGCGCGCCGTGCCCGTCTTCGGCGACCTCACGCAGAAAAAGCTGGGTGTGTCGGCCGAGGACACTAAGGCGCTCAAAGGGCAGGTCGACCACTTCTATCACCTCGCCGCGGTGTACGACCTGTCGGCCGACGAGGAGAGCCAGGTCGCGGTGAACGTCGAGGGCACGCGCCACACGGTGGAATTCGCCAAGGCCGTCGACGCGGGGCACTTCCACCACGTCTCCTCGATCGCGGCGGCGGGCCTGTACGAAGGCGTGTTCCGCGAGGACATGTTCGACGAGGCCGAGAACTACGACCACCCCTACTTCATGACCAAGCACGAGAGCGAGAAGATCGTGCGCAAGGAGTACAAGGGCAAGTGGACGGTGTACCGCCCGGCGATGGTGGTCGGCGACTCGCAGTCGGGCGAGATGGACAAGATCGACGGCCCGTACTACTTCTTCAAGGTGATCCAGCGCATGCGGCAGCTGCTGCCGCCGTGGATGCCCGCCGTGGGCCTCGAAGGCGGGCGCGTGAACATCGTGCCGGTGGACTACGTGGTGGACGCGCTCGACCACATCAGCCACCAGGAGGGCATCAACCACCGCGCCTTCCACCTGGTCGACCCCGTGGGCTACCGCGTCGGGGACGTGCTGGACATCTTCGCGCGCGCCGCGCACGCACCCAAGTTCAGCCTGTTCGTCAATGCGGCGCTGCTCGGCTTCATCCCCAAGAGCGTCAAGAAGGGCCTGATGGCGCTGGCGCCGGTGCGCCGCATCCGCAACGCGGTGATGAAGGACCTCGGCCTGCCCGAGGACATCCTCGCGTTCGTGAACTACCCGACGCGCTTCGACAGCCGCGACGCGCAGGCCATGCTCAAGGGCACGGGCATCGCGGTGCCGAACCTGAAGGATTACGCCTGGCGCCTGTGGGACTACTGGGAGCGCCACCTCGACCCCGACCTGCACATCGACCGCACGCTGCGCGGCACCGTCGGCGGCAAGGTGGTGCTGGTCACCGGGGGCTCCTCGGGCATCGGCCTGGCCGCCGCGCACAAGTTCGCCGAGGCGGGCGCGGTCACCATCATCTGCGGCCGCGACCAGGACAAACTCGACGAGGCCTGCAAGGAAGCCAAGGACAAGGGCTACCAGTTCGTCGCCTACCCGGCGGACATCGCCGACATGGCCGATTGCGACCGCTTCACCGCGCTGCTCGAGAAGAACCACGGCGGGGTCGATTTCCTGATCAACAACGCGGGCCGCTCCATCCGCCGCGCCATCGAGTCGAGCTACGACCGCTTCCACGACTTCGAGCGCACCATGCAGCTCAATTACTTCGGGTGCCTGCGCGTCACCATGGGCCTGCTGCCGGGCATGGTGGCCAAGAAGAAGGGCCACGTGGTCAACATCAGCTCGATCGGCGTGCTGACGAATGCTCCGCGCTTCTCGGCGTACGTCGCGTCGAAGGCGGCGCTCGATGCGTGGACGCGCTGCGCCTCCAGCGAATTCGCCGATCGCGGCATCACCTTCACCACCATCAACATGCCGCTGGTGCGCACGCCGATGATCGCGCCGACCAACATCTACAACAACGTGCCGACGCTGTCGCCCGAGCAGGCCGCCGACATGATCGCCGAGGCGTGCATCTACCACCCGGTGCGCATTGCCACGCGCCTGGGCATCGCCGGCGAGGTGATGCACGCGCTGCTGCCGCGCGTCGCGCAGATCGTGATGAACACCAGCTTCCGCATGTTCCCCGACTCCGCGGCGGCCAAGGGCGACAAGGGCGCCAAGCCGCAGCTCTCGGCCGAGGCCATCGCCATGCAGCAGATGATGCAGGGCATCCACTTCTGAGGGCGCGGCAGGGCGCCCATTAGAATCCGGCGCCTTGAGAGTCCTGCACGTTTACAAGAGTTACTACCCCGACACGATCGGCGGCATCGAGCAGGTCATCGCGCAGCTCGCCACGGCGCTGCGCGACAGCGGCGACGAGTCGCGCATCTTCACGCTCAGCCCCGACGCGCAGCCGCGCGTGCTGCGCCGCCCCGAGGGCGAGGTGCACCGGCGCCGCGCATGGGTGGAGATCGCGTCCAACCCGATCTCGCTGTCGGCCTTCGCGGAATTCCGCCGGCAGGTGGAGTGGGCCGACGTCGTGCACTACCAGTTCCCCTGGCCCTTCGCCGACCTGTTGCACCTGGCGTGCGGTCGCGGCAAGCCGAGCGTGGTCACCTACCAGTCCGACGTCGTGCGCCAGAAGTGGCTGATGCACGCCTACAACCCGCTGATGAAGCGCTTCCTGCGGTCGGTCGACGCGGTGGTGGCGACCTCCCCGCAGTACCGTGACAGCAGCCCGGTGCTGCAGGCTCTCGGCCGCGACGTGGAGGTGATCCCCAACGGCATCGACGAGACCTGCTTTCCCTCGCCGGGCGCGCACACGCTGGCCGCCTGGCGCGAGTCGGTCGGCGAAGGGTTCTTCCTCTTCGTGGGCGTGCTGCGCTACTACAAGGGGCTGGAGACGCTGCTGCGCGCCGCGCGCGGCTTCGGCGGGCGCATCGTCATCGCCGGCACGGGGCCCCAGGCCGACCAGCTGCAGGATTACGCCGCGCGCGAGGGCCTCGCCAACGTGAGCTTCGTGGGCCGCGTGAGCGACGAGGACAAGATGGCGCTGCTGCGCCTGGCCCGCGCCTTCGTCTTTCCCTCGCACCTGCGCGCCGAGGCCTTCGGCATGTCGCTGGTCGAGGCCGCGATGAGCGCATTGCCGCTGGTGTGCTGCGAGATCGGCACGGGCACGAGCCTGGTGAACGAAGCCGGCGTCACGGGCGCCACGGTGCCCGCGCAGGACCCGGACGCCTTGCGCGCCGCGATGCAGCGCCTGCTGGACGACCCGGCCCAGGCCGTTCGCATGGGGCAGGCCGCGCGCCGGCGCTTCGAGGAGCTCTTCACGGCCGGCCACATGGCGCGGGCCTACCGGCAGCTTTACGAGAGGGTCAGAGCTCAGCCCTAGAATCGGGCCTTCCCCGAAGAAAGAGCTCCTCTTGGCCGCCGAAGTACCCGTCCCCATCGTTCCCGTCATCCTGTCCGGCGGCGCCGGCACGCGCCTGTGGCCGGTGTCCCGCGAAGGGCATCCCAAGCCCTTCATGAAGCTGCCCGACGGGCACACGCTGCTGGGGCGGACGGTGGAGCGCGCCATGGCCGCGGGAACGGCGGGGCGCCTGATGCTGGTGACCAACCGCGACTACTACTTCGTCTCCAAGGACGAAGTGGGCGCGACGCTCGGCGCCGATGCGAACAAGGCCAGCTACCTGCTGGAGCCCGTGGGCCGCAACACGGCCGCGGCCATCGCGGCGGCGGCCCATGCCATCACCGAGGAATTCGGCCCGCAAGCCGTCATGCTGGTGCTGCCCGCCGACCACCTGATCGAGCCGGTCGAGGACTTCGTGCGCGCCACGCGCGACGCGGCGGCGCTGGCCGCGCAGGGCAAGCTCGTGACCTTCGGCATCCAGCCGCGCTCGCCGGAAACCGGCTACGGCTACATCGAGGCCGGCGGCGCGATGCGCGGCGGCGCCGCGCGCGAGGTGGTGCGCTTCGTCGAGAAGCCCGACACCGAGACCGCGAAGGCGTACGTCGCCAGCGGCAATTTCCTGTGGAACAGCGGCATGTTCTGCATGCGCGCCAGCGTGCTGCTGGAGGAACTGGCCTTGCACCGCCCCCAGCTCGCCCAGGCGGTGGCGCACTGCTGGAAGGAAACCGGCGCCCAGCGCGGCGCGCCTTTCACCGAACTCGCCTCGGAGCCGTTCTCGGCCGTCGAGAGCATCTCCATCGACTACGCGGTGATGGAGCCGAGCAAGCGCCTGGTGGTGCTGCCGGTGCATTTCGGCTGGAACGACATCGGCTCGTGGAGCGCGATCGCGGGCCTGGTGGCCCCCGGCGCCGACGGCAACCGCGTCCACGGCGATGCGGTCGTGCTCGACTGCGAGGACTGCTTCATCAGTTCGGAGGACCGCATGGTCGCGGCCGTGGGGCTGCGGGGCGTGCTGGTGGTGGACACGCCCGATGCCCTGCTGGTGGCCGACGCCGGCAGTGCGCAGCGCGTGAAGGACGTGGTGGCGCACCTGAAGAAGCGCGGCCACGAAAGCTACCGTTTGCACCGCACCGTGACGCGCCCCTGGGGCACTTACACCGTGCTCGAAGGCGGCCCCGGCTACAAGATCAAGCGCATCGACGTGCGTCCCGGCGGCGCGCTGTCGCTGCAGATGCACCGCCACCGCAGCGAGCACTGGGTGGTGGTGAGCGGAACGGCCAAGGTGCAGTGCGACGAGCGCGAGTTCCTCGTGCTGACGAACCAGTCCACCTACATCCCCGCGGGCAAGAAGCACCGCGTCGAGAACCCCGGCGAGCGCGACCTCGTGATGATCGAGGTGCAAAGCGGCGACTACCTCGGCGAGGACGACATCGTCCGCTTCTCGGACATCTACGGGCGCGTGACGGCCTAAGGCGCGTCCTGCGCCGCGTGGCGCTCCAGCGCCTTGCGGTCGCGCACGATCAGCCGGTGGTGGTCCTTCTCGACGACACCCTCGTCGATCAACACGGTGATGGCGCGCGACACGCTCTCGCGGCTGGTGTTCGCCATGATCGCCAGGGCCTGCTGCTTGGGCGGGTTGTCGATGACCACGAGCCCCCCGGGCGCCACCTTGCACAGGCGCAGCAGCAGGGCGAACACCCGCTGCGACGCATTCGGCAGGCACAGGATGGTCTGGTACACGGAGGCGTTGCGCAGGCGCGCGGCCAGGCCCAGCAGCACGCGCTCGGCCACCAGCGGGTTGTGGCGGAAGAGTTCCCACGCATGCGCCTTCGGCACGAGGGCGACCAGCGAGGTCTCCATCGCCACCACCGAAGCGGAGCGCGGCTGGCCGTCGATGACCGACAGCTCGCCGAAGTAGTCCCCGGGCATCAGCAGGTTCAGCCCGATCTCGCGCCCGCTCTCGGTGACGTCCAGCACCTGCAGGCGCCCGGCGACGAGGAAGAGCAGGTGGTCGCCCACGGCGCCTTTGGAGAGCACTTGCTGGCGCTTCTTCATCTCGCGCCAGGTGGTGACGGCCGCAATCTCCGCCAGCGCGGCCGTGTCGACGCCTTCGAAGAAGGGCAGGCGGGCCAGCGCACGGACGGCTTCGACACTGCTTTCGGGACGTTTCATGCTCGGGGTCGCGCAGGCTCCATGGTTAAACTCCTGCGTTTATCCCACAAAGAATACATTGGTGCGGCAAATGAAATTGCTGGCGACGGGGCACCTGGGCTTCGTCGGGAGGGCCATGCGCGAGTTCGTCACGTCCCGGCCCGCCCTGGGCGTGGACTGGTGCGAACCGGCGCGCGAGCACGACGTCCGCGACCGCGCCGACCTGCTGGCGATGGTCCGCGAGCACCAGCCGGACTGGGTGGTGCACCTCGCCGCGCACAGCCACGTGCAGGCCTCGTGGAGCGACCCCGCCGGCACCCTGCAGACCAATGCCGGCGGCACGGCCAACCTGCTGGGCGCGCTGGATGACGCCGGCTTCCGGGGGCGCCTGCTGTACGTGAGCAGCGCCGACGTCTACGGCGCCGTGCCCGATGACCAGCTGCCCGTCGATGAATCGCGCGAACCCGCGCCGCGCAGCCCCTATGCGAGCAGCAAGGTCGCGTCCGAAGTGCTGTGCCGCCAGTGGGCGCGCGCGCGCCCGCTGGACGTGGTGATCGCGCGGCCTTTCAACCACACGGGCCCGGGCCAGCGGGAGGAGTTCGCGCTACCCCGCTTCGCGAAGGAGATCGCCGCGATCCGCACCGGCCGCCAGGGCCCCCTGATCCAGGCCGGCGACCTGGAGGTCACGCGCGACTTCCTCGACGTCGACGACGTGGTCGACGCCTACGTGCGCCTGCTGCGATCGGGTGCGGGCGGCGAAACATACAATGTGTGCTCCGGGCGCGAGGTGCTGCTGCGCGACGCGGTGGGCCAGTTGCTGGAGATCGCGGGCGTGAAGGCCGAAGTGGCGACCGATCCGGCCTTGCTGCGGCCCGCCGAGCAGAGGCGCATGGTCGGCAGCTACGACAAGCTCGCGCAGGCCACCGGCTGGCAGCCCGCCACCCCCTTGCGCGACACGCTCGCCCGCCTGCTCAATCACTGGATCTTGGAATTGGAAGAATGACGCGCTCTGCTTTGATCACCGGCATCACCGGCCAGGACGGCGCCTACCTCGCGCAACTCCTGCTGGGCAAGGGCTATGCCGTGGCCGGCGTGTCGCCGCGGCGCTCCAGCGACAACCTGTGGCGCCTGCGCGAGCTCGGCGTCGAGGGCGACGTGAAGCTGGTGGAAGCCGACGTGTGTGACCTCGCGTCCATCCTGCGCGCCATCGACGAAACAAAGCCGACCGAGGTGTACAACCTCGCCGCTCAGAGCTTCGTCGGCACCTCGTGGAAGCAGCCCCTGCTCACGGGCCAGGTCACCGGCCTGGGCGCGGCCAACGTGCTGGAGGCCGTGCGCCTGGTGGGCAAGGGCATGCGCTTCTACCAGGCGTCGACCAGCGAACTCTTCGGCCTGATCCAGGCCGAGCGCCAGGACGAGAAGACGCCCTTCTACCCGCGCAGCCCCTACGGCGTCGCCAAGCTTTATGCGCACTGGATGACGATCAACTACCGCGAGAGCTTCGGCATCCACGCGAGCACCGGCATCCTGTTCAACCACGAGTCGCCGCTGCGCGGCATCGAGTTCGTCACGCGCAAGGTGACGGATGCGGTCGCGCGCATCAAGCAGGGCAAGCAGGAGAAGCTGCACCTGGGCAACATCGACGCCAAGCGCGACTGGGGCTTCGCCGGCGATTACGTCGACGCCATGTGGCGGATGATGCAGCAGGAGCAGGGCGACGATTACGTCGTGGCCACCGGCCGCACGACCACCGTGCGCGACATGTGCCGCATCGCTTTTTCCCACGTGGGCCTGAAGTACGAGGACCACGTGGTGATCGACCCGCAGTTCTTCCGGCCGGCGGAAGTCGACGTGCTGCTGGGCAACCCGGCCAAGGCCGAGGCCAAGCTGGGCTGGAAGGCCACGACCAGCCTGGAGCAGCTGATCACGATGATGGTCGATGCCGACATGCGTCGCGTCGCCGCGGGGTAGCGGCTGACGGCGGCCATGCGGGTGGTCTTCAACGCGACCGCGTTGCGGGTCCCGCTGGCAGGGGTCGGGCAGTACACGCTGCGGCTGGCGCAAGCGCTGCAGGCCCTGCGCACCGTCGACCTCGATTTCTTCGACGGCCGTGATTTCTCGCGCGAGCTCCACGTGGATGCGTCGGCGCGCCGTGCACGCGTCTACGCGCGTGCGCGGGCGGCGGTGCCGGCCGCGTACGCGATCCGGCGCTGGCTGCTGCAGCGGCGCTTCGATGCGGGCCGCGCGGGCCACGACCTCTACCACGAGCCGGCCACCGTGGCCCTGCGCTTCGACGGGCCGACCGTGCTGACCGTGCACGACCTGTCCTGGATCAGGCATCCGGAGACCCATCCCGCGGCGCGCGTGCGCGAGCTCGAGCGCGTGTTCGCGCCGGGGCTGGCCCGCGCCGCACGCGTGATCACGGGGTCCGCCTCCGTGAAAGCCGAGATCGCGCGCGAATTCAGCTATCCCGCGGACCGCATCGATGTCATCCCGCACGGGATCGATCCCGTGTTCCGGCCGCGCACGGCCGAGGAGACGCGCGCGGTGCTGGATCGTCACGGCCTGCGCCATGGCGGCTATTTCCTGTGCGTGGGCACGCTCGAGCCGCGCAAGAACCTCCGGCTCGCGCTGCAAGGCCACGCAAGCCTGCCGGCCGCGCTGCGCGCGAAGTTTCCCTTGGTGGTCGCCGGGATGGCCGGTTGGGGCGATGCGGTGGTGCCAGCGTCGCAGGCGCAGCTGCTGGGCTACGTCGAGCGCGAAGAGCTCGCGGGCCTCACCGCCGGCGCGCTGGCCCTCGTCTATCCCTCGCGCTACGAGGGATTCGGGCTGCCGCCGCTGGAAGCCATGGCTTGCGGCGTGCCGCCCATCACCGGCAATGCGTCGTCCTTGCCCGAAGTGGTGGGCGACGCCGGTCTGATGGTCGATCCCGACGATGCTGCCGCGATGACGCGGGCCATGGCGTCGCTGGCCGGCGATGCGCAGCTGCGCGAGACGCTGGGCCGGAGCGCGCTGGACCGGGCGCGGAAGTTCACCTGGCAAGCCTCGGCGCAGGCGACGGTGCAGTCCTACCGGCTCGCGCTGGGCCGCGCCGCATGAAGCGCCTCGCGCGCCGCGTCCTGGCGCGCGTCGCGCGCACGGGCTGGGTGCGCGCCTCGGTGTTCCCGCTGCTGCGCCGCTTCCCGTCGCTCGCGATGGCGGTGGACCGGCTCGTCGGGCTCGGGCGCCGCGAAGCACCCGAAGGCGACCTGGTTGCGCCGGGCGATGCGCAGTCCGCCGAGCTCGGCGAAAACGCGCGGCGCGTGCTGGCCGACCTGCGGCGCGTAGCCGCGCGGGGCGGTGCATTCGCCAACGCTCCGCGCGCCGGACGGCTGCGCGTCGCGCTGGTCTCGCCCTTGCCGCCGCAACGAACCGGCATCGCGGCGCATGCCGCTGAACTCGCGCAGCGCCTGGGCGAGCGAGTTGACCTCGAAACCGTCTCGCCGGAATCCGCCGCATCGTTCGCGGGGCGAGCGGAGGGGTTCGACGCGGTCATCTACCAGGTGGGCAATTCGAGGGCCCACCGCTTCGTCGCCGAGCTGCTGGAGCAATGCCCCGGCATCGTGGTGCTGCACGACGTCTACCTGAAGGCCCTGCTCGACGAACTCGAGCGCAGCGGCGCGCGGCCGCACGCCTTCGTGCGCGCGCTGTACGACTCGCACGGCTGGCCGACGCTGGCCTTCCTTGGGCGCGAAGGGCGCGACGCGGCGGGATGGCGCTACCCCGCGAGCGGCGCGCTGCTGGCGCGTGCGACGCGTGTCATCGTTCACTCGCAGCATGCGCGGGCGGAGATCCACCGCTGGTGGGGCGACGCGCTGGCGCAGCGCTGCGACGTCGTGCCGCTGCTGCGCGAACCCGTCGCGGCGGTGCCGCGCGACGAGGCGCGCGGCCGGCTGGGCATCGCGCCGGGCGAATTCGTCGTATGCAGCTTCGGCATGCTGGGCCCGACCAAGTGCAACCAGGAACTGCTGGACGGATTCCTGGCCTCGACGCTGGCGCAGGACCGAGCGTGCCGGCTCGTGTTCGTCGGCGAGAACGTCCCCAACGCCTACGGCGCGCAGATCGGGCGCGCGGTCGCGTCGCATGGCGCGGCGGCGAGCATCGCCGTAACGGGATTCGTCGAGCCCGCGGACTACGCGCTGTGGCTCGCCGCCACCGACATGGCGGTGCAACTGCGCCGCCAGTCGCGCGGCGAAACGTCGGCAGCGGTGCTCGATTGCCTGGTGAACGGGGTGGCGACCGTCGTCAACGACCACGGCAGCGCGGCGGACCTCGATGCTTCTGTCGCGCTCAAGCTGCCCGATGCATTCACGACCGCGGAGCTGGCGCATTCCATCGAACGCTTGCGCGGTGACGCCGGGCTGCGCGCGCGGCTGGCGGCGGCCGCCACGGCGGTCCGCGAACAGCACGGCGCATCGCGCGTGGTTGCCGGCTACCTCGCCAGCATCGAGGCGAGCGCGCGGTCGCCGCTCGCTGGCTACACGCGCCAGTTGCACACGGCCGCCGCGGCACTCGCCGGCCGGCCCGACGCGGACTTCGCCGTCGCGGCAGGCGCAATCGCCGCCGCCTTGCCGCCTGCGGGGCTTCGGCAGCTCTTCGTGGACGTCTCCGCGCTGGCCCGCACCGACCTGGGCACGGGCATCCAGCGCGTGGTGCGCGAGGTCCTGCGGCAATGGTTCGATGCGCCGCCGCAAGGCTGGCGCGTGGAGCCCGTGCACAGCGCCGGCGCCGGGCAGCCGTGGCGGCATGCCCGCCGCTTCGCCGCGCAGCTGGCCGGTGTGCCGCGCCTGCGCATGGAGGAAACCGTGATCGAGCCGCGCGCCGGCGACGTCTTCCTTGCGCTGGACCTGCACATCGCCGTCACGGTGGAGAACGAAGCGCTGCTGCGCCGCATGCGCGACGACGGGGTGAAGGTCGTCTTCGCGCTCTACGACCTGCTGCCGGCACGCATGCCCTCGTCGTTCCCGCCGGGGATGCAGGCCGACTTCACGCGCTGGCTGGCTACCGTCGCGAACGTCGCGGACGGCGTCGTCGCGATCTCTCGCGCGACGGCCGAAGACTTCGCCGCGTGGCTGGACGAACATCCGCCGCAGCGCACGCGGCCGCTGGACATCGGGTGCTTCGCCCTCGGCGCGGACCTGCCGGGCGATGCGAACGAAGCACTGCCAGGATCAGAGGCGCGGGAGCTGGAGTCGGCGACCGCACGAAGGGCATTGCTCATGGTGGGCACGATCGAGCCGCGCAAGGGCCACGTGCAAGCACTCCTCGCGATGGAGCAGTTGTGGGCGCGGGGCGTGGACGTGAACCTCGTCCTCGTCGGCAAGGCCGGCTGGATGACGGACGACCTCGTGGAGCGGCTGCGTCGCCACCCGCAGCGCAATCACCGGCTGTTCTGGTTCGGGCAGGCGTCGGACGCGCTGTTGGGACGCCTGTACGCGTCGTGCTCCGCGCTGCTCGCGCCGTCGCTCGGCGAAGGCTTCGGCCTGCCGCTGGCGGAGGCGGCGCGGCAGGGCCTGCCCATCATCGCGCGCGACTTGCCGGTCTTCCGCGAAGTCGCGGGCGAGCATGCCTTCTATTTCGAGGGGATGGCCGCCGGCGACCTGGCGGCGGCCATCGAGCGCTGGCTGGCGCTGCACGAACGCGGCGACCATCCGCGCCCCGAAGGCGTGTCGCCGCGCAGCTGGCAGGACAGCGCCCGCTCGCTCGAAGACGTGGTGCTCGGCGGCCGCTGGCTCAGGCGCTGGTCCGCGCCGTCGTGACCGGTTCGACGGCCGGCGCTTCGGTGAGGCGCGGCAGGCCGAACACCTCGATCGGCTGCGGCAAGCCGCGCAACTGGACGCCGCCCAGCGGACGCAAGGGGGCAGCGATGCCCACGCGCGCCTGCGGCCCCACGATGAGCGTCTCCTCCATGTCGCGCGCCAGTTCCTGCAGCCGTGAGGCCAGGTTGATGCACGTGCCCACCGCGGTGTAGACGCTGCGCGCGGAACTGCCGAGGTCACCCACCAGCGCTTCGCCCGCTTCGATGCCGATGCGCATGCCGATGGCCTTTTCGCGGCGCGCCGTGCGCCGCACGTTGAGCGCGGCGAGCGCATCCAGCATTTCCAGCGCCGCCTGGAACGCACCGGCCGCATGGTCCGCGCGGTCCAGCGGCGCGCCCCAGAAGGCGATCAAGCCGTCGCCGGTGTAGCGGTCCAGCGTGCCGCCACTGCGCAGCACCGGCTGCGTGATGGCTTCGAGGAATTCGGTGGTGAGCGTCGCGGAGTGTTCCAGCCCCGACTCCGCCGTCAGGCGCGTGTAGCCCGCCATGTCGGCGACCAGCACCGTGATCTGCTTGCGCGCGGGCGTCAGCGTGTTCTCCAGGCCCTGCCGCACAAGCAGGCGCAGCACGGGCTCGGCCACGTAGTGCGCGAGCGTGTTGAGGATGCGGCGCGAGGTGCGGCGTGCCTCGGCCAGGTCCAGCGCGAGCCACGCGGCAGCGAACGAGACGAAGCCGCCGACGGCCGGCAACACCGCGGGCGCGGAGCCCGCGCCGAAGGCCGCGGCGCACAGCGCCAGCCACGCCGCACCCAGCAGTGCAAGCAGCGCCACGCCCGCCGAGGTGCGCCACGCGAACGCGGCCGCCAGCACGGCGAGGCCCGCGAGCAGCCCCAGCGCCGACAGCACCTGCGGGTCGACGAGCCAGGCGCCGGGATGCGGGCGTTCGAGCGCGTTCAGCAGTTCGGACAGGACCTGCGCGTGCACCAGCACCCCGGCCGTGACCGGCTCCACCGGCGTGGCGACGTAATCGCTCAGCCCGACGGCGGACGAGCCGATCACCACGTACTTGCCGCGCACGAGCTCCGGGTCCACCTGCCCCTGCAGCACCGCTTCGGCGGGCAGGGTGAAGAAGGAGTGCACGTCGCGCCTGAACGGGATGCGCCAGCCTTCGCCACGGTGCGGCCCCAAGCCGTCGAGCGCGCGCTGCGCGGCCTTCGCATCGACGCACTCCATGAGAGCGACCGACAGCGTCGGGTATGCGCGCTCGTGGACGGCCGCATGCAGGAACACGCGGCGCACCACGCCGTCGGCGTCGGGTCGCACCGAGATGTGCCCGACGCAGCGCGCCTGGCGCAGGCCGGCGTGGTTCGCCACGTAGCCCGTGGCCTGCGGCATGAGGTGCGGATGGGCGGGCGCGCGCGTGCCTCCCGCCGGCGTGCCGATGGCGATGCCCGAGCCGCGCTGCACGAAGTCCAGAACCTGCGCGAGCGCCAGCGGCGCATGCTGCGCCAGCGAAGCCAGGCGCGCGTCGCCCGCGGCGTCGGCGGGCTCGGGCAGCACCATGTCCAGCGCCACGCCTTTCGCGCGCAATGGGCCGAGCAGTTCCTCGATCAGGTCGGCCATGCGCGCGCGGCTCCACGGCCACATGCCCATCTTCTTGAGCGACTCCTCGCTGATGTCCACGACCACGACGCCGGGCACGGTGTAGTCGGCGGCGGGGCGTGGCGTGAGCGCATCGCGGCTGCGCTCCTCGAGCACCTGCAGCGGCGGCAATAGCCAGAAGCATGCGGCGACGGCCAGGGCGACGGCGCCCGCCGCCAGCGCGCGGCGCAGCACCGCGCGCAGGGGCTGCGGCGTGGGCGAAGGCGGCGCGGTCTGTGGCTGCATGCGAATGTCGCTCCAGGAGCCGACGTTATACTGCCTCGCCCCGCTGGAGCAGCGGCCCGCAGCGCACTTCCATGGTTCCAGCATCCCCCCGTCCCCCGGCCGCCTTGCGCCTGTACGCCTGGAGCGACTTCATCCTCGCCAGCGCCGCGCGCGAACTGCGATCGCGCTACGCCCGCTCGCTGCTCGGCTGGGTCTGGCTGGTGCTGCCGCCGCTGGTGCTCATCGCGATCTACGCGCTGGTCTTCAGCCAGTTGATGCGCGGCGCCGGCGCGCTGCCCGACCGCGGCCCGTTCACCTACAGCATCTACCTGTGCGCGGGCCTCATCACCTGGCAATGGTTCTCCGAACTGCTGTCGCGCGTGGCGGGCCTGTTCACCAACCACGCGACCCTGCTCAAGAAGACCATCGTGCCGTGGTACGCGCTCCTGGCCGTCGACGTGCTGGTGACGAGCTTCGGCCTGGTGGTGCAGTCGCTCTTGTTCGCGCTGGTGCTCGTCGCCGTCGACCTGTGGCCGGGATCGCGCGTGCTGGCCTTCGTTCCGCTGGTCTTGTGCCAGGCGCTGCTGGCCGTGGGCCTCGGGTTGGGCATTGCGGTGCTGCAGGTGTTCTTCCGCGACGTCGCCCTGGCGTTGCCGTTGGTGCTGCAGTTGTGGTTCTGGCTCACGCCCATCGTGTACCCGCTGGCCGCGGTGCCCGAGGCCTTCCAGTCCTTCGTGCAGTGGAATCCCCTGCAGCCCATCGCGGCCGGCTACCAGCACATCGTGCTGGCGCCGGACATCGCGGCGTCGTGGCCGCGCATCGGCATCGTCGGCGCCTTCGCGGTGCTGCTCGTGCTCCTGTCGTTGCGCCTGCTCCGGCGCAACCAGGGCCCCATCCGCGACGAGCTGTAGGCATGACGCAGGCAGTCGCCCCCATGTTGTCCGTGCGCGGTCTCGGCAAGTGCTTTCGGCGCTACCCGAGCCGCTGGGCGCAGCTGCGCGAGATCGTCACCGGCCGCGCGACGCACGAGCCGCACTGGGTGCTGCGCGAGCTGTCGTTCGACATCGCCGGCGGCGAAGCCGTGGGCCTGGTCGGCCGCAACGGCGCGGGCAAGAGCACGCTGCTGAAGCTGCTGACGGGCGTGCAGGTGCCGACCACCGGCGCGATCGAGCGGCGCGGCTCCATCGCCGCGATCCTCGAACTGGGCGTGGGCTTCCACCCCGATTTCACCGGCCGCGAGAACGCGCGCCAGCAACTGCTGCTGCAAGGCGTGCGCGAGGACCGCGTGCCCGCTCTGTTGCCGCAGGTCGAGGCGTTCGCTGAAGTGGGCGAGTATTTCGACGAGCCGGTGCACACGTATTCGTCGGGCATGCAGATGCGCGTGGCCT
Source organism: Ramlibacter sp. PS4R-6 (assembly GCF_037572775.1). Classification (NCBI taxonomy): domain Bacteria; kingdom Pseudomonadati; phylum Pseudomonadota; class Betaproteobacteria; order Burkholderiales; family Comamonadaceae; genus Ramlibacter; species Ramlibacter sp. PS4R-6. Next base: position 1,357,846 of record NZ_JBBHKA010000001.1, read on the forward strand.
TCAGCGCCGCCACCGCCATGCAGCCGGACGTGCTCATCGTCGACGAGGCGCTGGCCGTGGGCGACGCCTACTTCCAGCACAAGTGCTACGAGCGCCTGCGCGGCATGCGCGAAGCGGGCGCGGCGATCGTGCTGGTCTCGCACGATCCCGCCCCCGTGCGCAACCTGTGTTCGCGCGCGCTGCTGCTGGAAGACGGGCGCGTGGTCGAGGACGGCGCGCCGTCCTCGGTGCTGGAGACCTACAACATGCTCCTCGCGCCGCAGATGAGCCGCCAGTACGCGGCGCTGCCCGCGGACGCGCAGGGCCAGGGGCGCCGCGGCGGCACCGGCGAGGCGCACATTGAGTCGGTGCAGTGGCGCCAGGAAGGCCAGCCGCGCCAGGTGCTGGTGAGCGAGGTGCCGGCGGAGCTGGCGCTGCGCGTGCGCGTGGCGCAGCCGCTGCAGGACCTGACGGTGGGCATCCTCGTGCGCGACCGGCTCGGCAACGACCTCTTCGGCACCAACACGCACCACCAGGGCGTGGAACTGCCGCGCGAGCCCGGCGTGTACGACGTGGTGTGGCAGATGCCCGGCTTCCACCTCGGTCCCGGTTACTACAGCCTCACCGTGGCCGCGCATGCCGGCGCGCAGCACCCCGCCGGCAGCTACGACTGGTGGGACCGCTGCCTCACGTTCCAGGTGTTGCCGCGCGGCGGCCCCGTGGCCATCGGCCCGTGCTCGTTCGACGTGAGCGTGTCGTGGGGGACGGCGTGATGGGCATCGTTCGCAAGCTCCTCGACATGCTGCGCTTCGCTCGCTACGGCCCCACGCGCGTCACCGGCGTCGAGCAGCGGGTGCAATCGCTCGAGGGCGTCGCGCAGGACGACCAGGTGCGCTGGTCCGGACAGCAGCGCGCGAACGACAGCCTGCAGCAGCAGCTCACGGACGCCAACCTGCGCATCGACCGCCTGCTCGAACAACTGGCGCAAGCCGAACGGCGTCTGGCCGAAACGGCGGAGGACGCGCGCCGCGATGCCGCCGCGTTGCGAGGGCAGGTGGGTGGTTTCGCCGCCGCGCTCGACCGCGTGTCGGCGCCCTCGCAGGACCGTCCCGCCGCTGTTTCTCCGAGCGCCGCGGGCCTCGAAGAAGGTTTCTATCCCTTGCTCGAGTCGTATTTCCGTGGCTCCGAAGGCGACGTGGGCCAGCGCCTCGCGGCCTACCGCGAGTGGGTCGACGCCATGCCGCCGGGGCGCGTCGCGGACCTCGGCTGCGGCCGCGGCGAGTGGCTGGCGCTGCTCGCGCAGTGGGGCCGCGGCGGCGTCGGCGTGGATTCCAACGCCGTGGTCGCCGCGGAGTTGCGCGCAAAGGGCCTGCAGGTCGAGGAGGCGGATGCCGTGCGCTGGCTGCAGGGCCAGCCCGAAGCTTCCTTCGCGGGCGTGACGGCGTTCCACCTCGTCGAGCACCTGCCTTTCGGCGTGCTGCTGCGCCTGCTGATGGAGGCGCACCGCGTGCTGGCCCCGGGCGGCTCGCTGGTCCTGGAGACACCCAACCCCGAGAACGTGGACGTCGCGACGCGCAGCTTCTGGCTCGACCCGACGCACCAGCGCCCGCTGCCGGTCGAGCTGCTGGAGCTGGCGCTGCGCTACTGCGGCTTCGGCAAGCCCACGGTGCTGCGCCTGCACCCGCCGCCCGGCGGCGGGCCGGGGCGCGACTACGCGCTGATCGCGAACAAGGCGGCCGCGCAGTGAGCGGGCGGCGCGTCCTGGTGCTGGGCTCCTACCCGGCGGTGAATCCCCGCCACGGCGGGCAGGTGCGCCTGTCGCAGGTGGCGCAGGCGTACGCGGCGCGCGGCTTCGACGTGAAGCAGGCGAGCTTCTTTCCCGCGCATGCGTTCTACACGGACAGCCGCATGGGCCCTGCCGACGTCCCGCTGCCCGTGCAATCGCTGCGGCTGTGGCGCGGCGAACCCAGCGAGTGGGTCGAGGACCTCGCCTCGGGCGAGGTCGCGGCGGCCACGCCCGCGCGCGTCGAGGCGCTGGAGCGCTACGCCGTGCAGGCCGACGTGGTCCACCTCGAACAGCCCTGGCTGCTGCCGCTCGTCGAAAGGTTGCGCGAGCGCGGGCGCATCGGCGCGTTCCGGCTCGTGTACGGTTCGCAGAACATCGAACACGAACTCAAGCGCGCGATCCTGCGGCAGAACCGTGTCCACGAAGAAGAGGACATCGCCGGCGCCGTGCAGGCGCTGGAGCGCCGCTGCGCCGAACAGGCCGCGCTGGTGGCGGCGGTGACGGCCGAAGACGCTGCGGTGCTGGCCGGCTGGACGCGCGCGCCCATCGTGCTTGCGCCGAACGGCATCGCGCCGTGGACGAGCGATCCGGCGCGGCGCCAGCGCTGGTCGCAACGCATCGGGCCCGCACCGTTCGCGCTGTACGTGGGCAGCGCCCACCCGCCGAACGTGCAGGGCTTCTGCGATTGCTTCGGCGCGAGCCTGGCGGCGCTGTCGCCGATCCACCGCGTCGTCATCGCCGGGCATGTGTCGGAGTTCATCCTGCGCACGCCCTGGTTCAAGGAGTGGAAGTCGCTGAACGAGCGGCGCACGGTCGCGGTCGGTGTGCTGTCGCAGGAGGACCTCTCGGCGGTACGCGACCTGGCGCATGCGTTCCTCTTGCCCGTCACCGCGGGCGGCGGCTCCAACCTGAAGACCGCCGAAGCGCTGTATTCGGGCAAGCACGTCGTGGCGTCGCCGCTCGCGATGCGCGGTTTCGAGGGCTTCGCCGGCTTGCCGGGCTTGCGCGTCGAGGCGCCGGGGCACGCATTCGCGGCCGCAGTGGCCGACGTGCTGGAGGCGCCCGCGCGGCCTGTGGAACGCGACGCGCGCGAGCAGCGCGATTCGCTCACCTGGCAACACACGCTGCGCGCACTGGGCGAGGCGGCCGAAGGGGTGGTGGCGCCATGAGCCTGTGGCTGCACGTGTCGACGCTCATGAACTGGGACCGGCCGCCGGTGGGCATCGTGCGGGTCGAGCGCGAGTACGCGCTGTGGCTGCTCGAGCATGCGTCGCAGGCCCACGACGTGCGCTTCTGCGTGTACGACCGCGCGGCGGAGCGCTTCGTGGAAGTGCCGCGCGCACAGGTCGAGGAGCGCCTTGCCGTGAACCGCGAGTTGGCGCCGCCCGCCGCGCCGCGTGGCGAACTGGCCGGGTGGAAGCGCGCCATCAAGAACGCCTGGTACGCGGTGCGCCCGATGCTGCCCCCGCAGTGGCGCGACCGCATGGTGCTGCGTGCCCGCACGGGCTACCACCACCTGCTCGTCGCACGCGAGCGCTGGCGCCGCCGCCTCGCGCGCCTGCTGCAGGGACGCGCGGCCGCGGACGCACCGGCGGCGAATTTCGCGCGGGGCGATCAATGGGTGTCGTTGGGCGCCGACTGGGAATACCTGGACCAGGAAGCGCTGTACCGCATCAAGCATGACGTGGGGCTGCAGGTCACGCTCATCTGCTACGACGCGATCCCGGTCGTGCTGCCGCAACTGTTCGTGGACGTGCTCTCGCGCGAGCGCTTCGGCAGCTACCTCGCCGAGCTCGCCTGGTGCGCCGACCACGTGCTGTGCATCTCGGAGTGCACACGCCGCGACTTCGAGCGCGTGATGCGCGAGATGGGCGCGCCCGTGCCGCCCACGCACGTGATCCGCCTGGGCGACGAGATCCGCGAGCCGAAATCCGAGGCGCCGCCGGCCGGTTTCGACGTCGACGGCCGGCCGTTCGTGCTGTACGTCTCCACCATCGAGCGGCGCAAGAACCACGAGGTGCTCTACCGCGCCTGGGCGCGCATGCGCGACAACGGCATCGTGCCGCACCGCCTGGTGTTCGTCGGCATGCGCGGCTGGGGCGTGAACGACCTGATGAACGACCTGCGGCTGGACCCGCGCGTGCACGACGACATCGTCGTGCTGGACCGCGTGGGCGACCCGGCGCTGGCCTGGCTGTATCACCACGCGGCCTTCACCGTGTTTCCCTCGCTCTACGAAGGCTGGGGCCTGCCGGTGGTCGAAAGCCTGGGCTGGGGCAAGTTCTGCGTGGCCTCCAGCGCAGCGTCGCTGCCCGAGGCCGGCGGCGACTGGGTGGAATACATCGACCCGTGGGACCTGCCGCGCTGGGTCGAGCGGCTGTCGTATTTCATGACCCACCCGCAGGAAGTGCAGGCGCGCAACGAGCGCATCGCGCGCGAGTACCAGCCCACCGCGTGGCGCGACACCAGCGCGGCGATCCACCGCGTCGCGATGCCGGGCGACGTTTATAGTCCCGGGCAACCATGAACGCCTCTCCCACTTCCTGGACCACCTGGCTGCTCGTCCTTGTCGCGGTCCTGTGCAATGCCTCGGCGCAGATCCTGATGAAACGCGGTGGTGTCACCAATGCCGGCGACTGGCACCAGTGGGTCACGTGGAGCCTGTTCGGCGCCGCGTCGCTGTACGTGGTGAGCTTTGCGATCACGCCCGTCGTGTACTCGCGCATGCCGTTGTCGCTGATCTCGCCGCTGATGGCCGGCGCGATCTTCGTGCTGATCAGCACGGCCGCGGTGGTCTTTTTCGGCGAGAGCCTCAACGCGCTGCGCATCGCGGGGATGCTGTGCGTGCTGCTCGGCATCTTCCTCCTGTCCCGGAGCCAGTGACGCTCCAGCGCCGCAGCGGCTTTCCCGCGGCCTTCGCCGCTGCCGCCGGGATCCTGTTCGCGGCCTGGCTCTACGGCGCCGCGGTGATCGACCCGCGCTCGTCGGGCTGGCTGCTGCTGGGCGGGGACTCGGCGCAGCACTACATCGGGTTCGTCTACTTCCTCAACCAGCCGTGGCACTGGCCGCCGGGGCTGATCCTGCAGTTCGGCGACCCGACCTCGGTCGTCTTCACCGACTCGATCCCGCTGCTGGCGTTCCCCGCCAAGGCGCTGGGGCTCGCGGGCCGCTGGCAGTACTTCGGCTTGTGGATCGTCGCGTGCCACGCGCTCGCGGGCTGGTTCGGCGCGCGGCTGCTGCAGCGCTTCGGCTGCGGCAACGCGGCCGCGTCGATCGGCGCGCTGTTCTTCGTCATCTCGCCGACGATCCTGCTGCGCGCCTACGGGCACGAGTCGCTGATGGGGCAGTTCCTCGTGATCGCGGCGCTGGAGCGCGCGCTGCGGCCGCAGTGGCGCGCGCGCGGCTGGCTGCTGCTGGCCGTCGTTGCGTTGGTGGTGCATGCGTACCTGGCGACCATGGTCCTCGTGCTGGGGGCGGCGGCCGCCGTTGCCGCATGGGTGAACGGCACGGAACGCGTGGGCAAGCTGGCGCTGGAGGGCGTCGTCGCGCTGGTGGTGATGGCCGCGGTCGCCTGGCCGGCGGGGTACCTCGTGGGCGCCGGCGACTTCGTGGCCCTGGGCTACGGGCACTTCTCGGCCAACCTGCTGACGTGGGTCGACCCGATGGACTGGGCGGGCTTCAACCGCTTCTGGGGCCGCGAGGTGCCGTACGCGCGCGAGTGGTCGCGCTTCCTGCCCGCGCAGCAGCAGGCGACGGTGGGGCAGTACGAAGGCTTCGCCTACCTCGGTGCCGGGATGCTGGGCCTGGCTGCGCTCGCGATCGTCGCCGCGCTGCGCAAGCGCAACGAACCCGTCCTTGCCAATGTGCGATGGGTGGTCGCAGCCTGCGTGGCGATGGTGCTGCTGGCGGTCTCCACGCGCGTGACGTTCGGCGGCGCGACGCTGTTGCACCTGCCGCTGCCGCCGGAACTCGAAGGCAAGCTCGGCGCCTTCCGCGCCGGCGGCCGCTTCGTGTGGCCGCTGACCTTCCTGGTCATGGCGTGGGCGGTCGCGCGCGTGGCCTCGCTGCGTGGCGGCGTGGCGCTGCTGGTGCTTGCCGTGATCGTTCAGTGCGCGGACTTGTCGGGCAAGGCCCACGAGTTCCGCAAGCGCTTTCGCCAGCCGTCGGCCGAGCCAGCCGTGGCCGAGTACGCGGCGGCCTGGCGCGCGCTGCTGGCGAAATGCCCGCGCGTGGAGATGGTGTCGGCGAAACATCCGGGCGAAGGCTGGGCCGGCCCGGCCATTGCCGCGGGCGAGTCGGGCGCGCTTTTCACGCCCGCGCCGACCGTACGCTATTCGCAGCAGCTGGAGCGCGAGCGGGTCGCGCACGTGGAGGCCCTGTTCCAAGGCGGTTTGTGGCGCCGCGACACGATCTACCTGCTGGCGCCGCCGCTGCCCGCCGCGGTGACGCTGGAGAGCCTGGACAAGGCCCTGCCCGCCGGCATGCGGCGCCTGCGAGTGGGGCCTTCCGACGTGCTGTTCGACACGCGCTGCGCGGGGGCGTGACATGGGCAGCCTGCGCCTCGTCCTCGCGACCCTCGTGCTGCTGAGCCACGCCGGCGTGCGCCTGCACGGACTGAACCCGGGTGTCGTCGCGGTCGTGGTCTTCTACCTGATCTCGGGCTACGTCATGGCCGGCCTGATCCACAAGCATTACGACTCGCCGGGTGGCATCCCGGGCTTCTACGCGGACCGGGCGTTGCGCATCTTCCCGCAGTACCTGTTCTACATGCTGGCGGCGCTGGCCTGGCACCTGGCGACGGGCACCCAGACGCTGTTCCTGACGCGCACGCCCACCGCGCAAGACCTGTTCAACAACTTCACCGTCATCCCGCTGAACTTCTTCATGTTCAATGGCGCGGACGGCTACTCGCTGGTGCCGCCGGCCTGGTCGCTCGGCGCGGAACTGCAGTTCTACCTGCTGGCGCCGGTGATGCTGCTGTGGCCGCGCATCGGGTTGGTCCTTGCCGCCATTTCCGTGGGGGTGCAGGTAATGGCCATGCACGGTGTCCTGAACACCGACTGGTACGGCTACCGGCTGCTCGCCGGCGTGCTGTGGTTCTTCGCGGCCGGCATGCTGATGTTCCACCTCAAGCCCCGCGCGGGGGCGATCCTCGCCGTGCTGGCGCCGGTGCTGGCGGCCGCGGCCTGGCTCTACCTGCGCGCACGGCACCTCGATGGGCTCACCTACAACACGGAAGTGCTGATCGGGTGGGGCGCCGGCATCCCGCTCGTCTGGTTGTTGGGGCGGCGGCGCAGCGGCAAGTTCGACCGGCTGGCCGGCGATGTCTCGTACGGCATGTTCCTCAACCACTTCCTGCTGATCTGGCTGCTGTTCCCCGCGTCCGGGCTCGGGGCGGCGCAGCTGGCCGCGCTGGCCGTGTGCAGCTTCGCGCTGTCCTGGGCGACGCAAAGGGCGCTCGAGCGGCCGGTGCTGGCCTGGCGCCGGCGCCTGCGGGCCCGCACCGATGGCACAAGTGTGACCTGAGTCACAATACCGAACCCGCCCCGCTGCAATACTCCAAGTAGGAGTACTCCAACCGGGCCAGGAGAACGATCGGACATGACAAAAGGGAAATTGAGAGCGACGGTGATTGCTGCCGGCATGCTGGCTGCCTTGTGCTTCGGCGGTGCCGCCGTGGCGCAGCAGGCGCCGGCCGGCACGGTCGTTTTCGTCTCCGGCCCCGTCGAGCTGGTCAGCGCCGATGGCTCGCGCAAGGTTGTCCAGGCCGGCGCCGCGATCCGCGCGGGCGAGCAGGTCGCCACCGGCGCGGACGGTTATGCGCACGTGCGCATGATCGACAACGCCTTCGTGGCGGTGCGGCCCCAGTCCCGGCTGGCCGTCGAGACGTACGAATACGATGCCACCAACCCGTCGGCCAGCCGCATCAAGCTGCAGCTGTTCGAAGGCAATGCCCGCACCGTCTCGGGCAAGGGCGGCGAGGCCGCCAAGCACAACTACCGTTTCAACACGCCCATGGCCGCGATCGGCCTGCGCGGCACCGACTACACCGTGCTCTCCTCGGACAGCGCCACGCGGGTGTCGGTCGCGCGCGGGGCGGTCGCCGTCACGCCGCTGGGCGGCGGCTGCCAGGCCGACGCGCTGGGCCCGTGCGCAACCGGCAACACGCGCGAACTGAGCGCGAGCACGCAGCACGCCTATCTCGAGGTCAGCGCCCAGAACCGCGTGCCGGTGCTGGTGAAGCCCGAGCAGGATCCGCAGGGCGGCAGCAACCAGAACCCGCAAGGGCGCCCGGAAGAGCCGCGCGCCGACAACCGCCAGGACCTGAAGTCAAAGGACGCCGCCTCGCAGGTCGCAGCCGACAAGATCGCCCTGGCGCTGTCCACGCCCCCCGAGGTGGTGACGCCGCCGCCGCCGCCGCCGCCCGCGCAGTTCGTGTGGGGCCGCTGGTCCACCTACGCCAAGGGCGAAGGCTCCCCGGCCATCACCGCGCTGCTGGACGGCAAGCGCGAGATCGTCTATTCGAACGAGGTGTTCGGCCTGCTGCGCAACGACCCGATCCCCCGGGACATCCCCTCGCAGGGCGCGTTCGCCTTCCAGCTGGCCGGCGGCGAGGCCTATTCGGTGTCGCAGGGCGTGGCCACGCCCGCGCAGGTCAATTCGGGCACGTTCGGCCTGGACTTCAGCAAGCGCACCTTCGAAACCACCCTTTCCGTGCAGCATGCCCAGGGCACGGAACAGCTCAGTGCCAAGGGCAACGTGCAGTTCCAGGGCTTGTTCGTCGCCGATCCCGCGCGCTCGAACATGAACCTCGCAGGCGCGGTGTCCGGCGACGGCACGCAGGCGGCCTACCTGTTCGACAAGCTGTTGGCCAGCGGGAGCCTCCTGGGTGTGGTTCGCTGGGTTCGCTAAGGCGGCTCGCGGGCTTGTCACTGCACTTCCGGTCCTAGCCAGCATCCTCGGCGGCGGGAAGGCGCTGGCCCAGAACGACGAAGCCCTGCGCTGGTACACCCAGGGACTGCAGGCCCTCGAGGCCCGCCGTTTTTCCGAAGCACGCACGCTGCTGCAGCAAGCGGTCCAAGCCGACCCGACCTTCGCCGGTGCGTGGCTCGACCTGGCCATCGCCGCGAACGCGGACGGCGATCCCGTCGAAGCCGAGGAATTCCTGGCGATCCTGGAGGCGCGCTTCGCCGTCCCCCCCGTGATCGCGCAGCGCGTGTCGGAGTTGCGCAGCGTGATCCAGCGGCGCCGGAACATCGAGGCGCGCGCCTGGGTGTGGTCGGCCATGCTCCAGGCCGGGACCGGCTTCGACACCAACGCCAATGCCGGCCTCGCGCAGTCGGACCTCACGCTCACCTTCCCCGGCGGCTCGGTCGTGCTGCCGATCGCGGACACCCAGCGGCCGCGCCACGACGGCTACTTCGCCTCCAGCATGCTCGTCGAGGGCCAGCGCCCCTCGGAAAGCGGCCAGTACGAGGTGGCCGCCAGCCTGCGTTCGCGCGCCAATGCGCACCTGCACGCGTACGACACGATCGACTTCCAGACCGCGCTTGCCTACGCGGGCGGCGGACCGGCATTCGACGGGCGGGTGCCCTTTGTCGCCGGCCCTTGGCGCGTCGCCGCGACGCTCCAGCGCCTTTGGCTGGGCAATTCGACGCTGCTGGATAGCGCATCGTTTTCTGCCGTGCATGCCTGGCCGTCCTTGCGCTGCACGCCGCAGGGCGGCATCGAGCTGAGCGTGCGGCACTTCCCGGTGGCCAGCAACCTCGACAGCCACCTCGTCTGGCTCACGGGCAGCGCCACCTGCGACAGCCCCTGGGCGGGCCCCGGCGCGCGCACGACGGCGCAGGTCCGGGTTGGCTACGAATCGGGTCGTGGCAATTTCGCAACGCCCGCGGGGCGGCCGGGCGACGATACCCGCCACTACGAAGCCACCCTTTTGCAGCGCTGGGGCTGGGAGGGGCGCCAAGGCAACCACCGGGTCGAGGCCCAGGTGCAGTGGGCGCGGGCCGAGGACACCCAGGGCTACAGCCCTCTCCTGGCCTCCAACGCTGCCCGCCGGGTCAGCCGCTGGACAGGCGCCTTGTCGTACAGTCACCCCCTCGGAGTCCTGCCCGTGCTGGGCGGCGGCTGGCTCGCCACCGGGACGCTCCAGGCTTTCCGCCAGCAGTCCAACCTCGAGCTATTCCGACTGCGGGGCGAGGTTATCCAGCTGAGCCTGCAAAAAAATTGGTGAGTAGGACAGGGGAAGTGTGGCGCGTGGGCCACGAACCACAGCTGGCGAAAAACGCAGCCCCTTTTGTGACGGCGATCACAAGAAGCCCATCCTTACCACCTATACTCCGCGCTGGCTGAGCGTTTATTAGCGGAGCGCAGCCTCCACCTTCTCTACAGGAGTTTTCATGGCAATTACTGTCGAAATGCGTACGCAGATCTCCCAGCTGTACGTAGCTCTTTTCGGCCGCGCACCGGACGCGGAAGGGCTCGGTTTCTGGGTGAGCAAGCTGAACGCAGGCGAGTCGATGGTCTCCATCGCGAACCAGATGTTCGCGACCGACCCGGCTCGTGCGTATTACCCCTCGTTCCTGACCAATCAGGAAATCATCGCTTCGTTCTACCTGAACGTGCTGGGCCGTGCCGCTGACGCGGAAGGCCTTGCGTTCTGGACGGCGAAGCTCAACGCCTCTGGCGCGACGCCCGGCACCGTGATCAACGAAATGATCTCGGCTGTCGCGAACTACGTTGCCAACGGCGGTTCGGACCCGGCCGGCCTGACGAGCGCTGCGCTCTTCAACAACAAGGTCGCCGTCGCCCAGTACTACGGCGAGCACGCCGGCAACATCGACGACGCAACCGTCGTGCTGGCCACTGTCACGGCCGACCCGGCCACCGTCACCGCTGCCAAGGCCGCGATCGACGGCGGCATCGTGGGCCAGAACGGCATCGAAGTCGCTCTGACCACGGGTTCCGACCTGATCAACGGCACGCCCGTCGTCGACACCGTTACTGGCGTCTTCGGCACCGCGGCCACCGCCACGTTCAACGCCGGCGACGTGATCGACCTCGGCGCGGGCACGAAGGACACCCTGAACCTGGTCGCCAACGGCGTCACGGCTTCGGACGCGGTCATCGTCAAGAACGTCGAGATCATCAACGTCACCGACACGCTCGGCGCCACGGTCAACGCGACGCTGTTCGAAAACGGCCCCGGCATCAACTTCCTGAGCACGCAAACCGGCCTGACCTCCATGGTCACCGGCGCGTCCACGAGTGGCGTCTACGGCCTGGCCGGCAAGGGCAACCTGACGGTTGACTTCGCCAGCACGTCCGGCACGAGCGACACCGCCAACGTGTCGCTGGCCGGCGTCGGCGCGTCGACGACGGCTCGCAGCACGGTGAACGTTTCCGACACGAACACGATCGAGAAGGTCTCGGTTGCCACGACGGGCACGAACTTCGTGACGCTCGCCGCCGGCAGCGCCGCTGGCACGCTCACCGTGACCGGCAATGGCACGAACGACTTCGACCTGTCCGCAGCCAGCGCCACCGCTGCCCTGCTGACGCTCGATGCGTCCGCTTCCACCGGCACGAACACCTTCCGGATGGGCACCAGCCTGGGCGCCGGTGACACGATCAAGGGCGGCACGGGCGCCGACACGGTGACGACCAACTTCACCGCTGCCACGCTGAACAAGCCCACGATGACCGGTGTCGAGACGCTGACCGCCGACTTCGACGCGGCCGCCATCCTTGACCTCGGCGGCACGACGGGCCTCACGACCCTGACGCTGTCGGGCTCCACGGCCGACCAGACGATCAACAACGCGCCGGCGACGGTGACGAAGCTGACCGTGTCGAGCCAGGCCGACAACGACAACGACGTGACCTTCGGCTACGCGGCCGCCGCCAAGGGCGACCTGACGCTGACGATCGGCAGCACGTCCGCGACGGCCACCGCGTTCGACCTCGACGCCGTGACGCTGAAGAACACCTCGGGCGTGACGATCAACACGCTGGGCGCTCTGAAGTACACGACGAACTCGATCGACCTCAACGGCGACCAGTCGCACACCAACGTCAACGTGGCTGCCGGCTCGGTTTTCCTGCCGGCCGACATCACCAGCACCGGTTCGCTCGGCAACGTGGCGATCACGCTGGGCGCGGGCTCGATCTACTCGGGCGCCATGTATGCCCAGAACGGCGGCGGCATCGGCGACATCTCCCTGTCCATGACGGGCACGGGCGATGCCTTCGACAGCGGCGGCGCCCTGTACATCGCGGCCAGCGGCGGCGGTGACGTGGGTGACGTCTCGGTCACGCTGAATGGCACCGACGAGCGCGGCGGCATCTGGCTGTGGAGCGACGGCGGCAACATCGGCGACCTGAACCTGAGCGTGACCGGCGAAGACAGCTCCGGCTGGATCTACGCTGCGACGTCGGGCGGCGACATCGGCAACATCACCGTGAACGTCCAGGGTGACAACGCCGAAGGCGACATGAACGTCAGCGCCGCCTTCTTCAGCGGCGCCGCCGAAGGTGGCAACATCGGCAACATCACCATCACCGTGAACGGCGACGGCGCCAGCTTCTCCGGCGGCTTCGACGCCAGCGGCGGCGGCATCGGCGACGTGACCGTGAGCATCACCGGCGACGACGCGAGCGCGGGCATCCAGCTGCACGCGGGTTACCAGTGGAGCGACGACGACTGGGTGGCCGGCGGCAACATCGGCGACATCACCTTCAACGTCAATGGCGACGGCGCCAGCGGCACGGTGTATGCCTCCGCTTCCGGCGGCTCGATCGGCAACATCACCTTCAACGTCGAAGGCGACGCGCACATGCACTTCCATGTGAGCGCGGACTTCGTGACGTACTCGGGTGCCCCGCTCGAAGGCGGCAACGTCGGCAACATCACCATCAACCTGGGTGACTCGTCGACTGCTTCCGGCGACATCAACGCCTCCGGCGGCGACGTCGGCGACATCACCATCACCGGTGTGGGCGACGACATCTCCGGCGGCCTGACCGTCGAAGCCAGCCAGCAAAGCGGCCTGGCCTGGGCGGGTGGCGGCGACAGCTCCACCTACCTGAAGGGCGGCAACATCGGCGACGTGACGCTGGACATCAATGGCGACAACTCGAGCTACGACATCGACCTGCTGGCAAGCGGCGGCGACATCGGCACGGTGAACCTCACGCTGAACGGCAACGGTGCCTCCGGTGAGTACGAGCTGGCGGCGCAGAGCGCGGACGGCAACGGTGGCAACATCGGCCCGATCACCGTCAACCAGGGCGACGACACGGCAGCGGACCTGTACGTGATCATCGACGGCGAGACCTCGATCTCCTGGACGGCCGGCGACGGCGCTTCCGGCGACATCTACGTCAGCGGTGGTGAAGGCGGCGCGTCGCTCGACGTGGTCACGATGGACTTCGGCGACCATGGCGACCTGGGCTTCCACATCTCCGGCTTCAGCGGCAGCTTCGCCGGCCTGTCGATCACGACCGGCCTCGACGCGGACGTCGACGTGGACGTGAAGGACATCTACTTCGGTTCGGGCCCGGTGTCGATCACCACGGGTGCCAGCTCCGACGTGGACGTCGAGATCGCCAACTCGTACGGCGGCGCTGCTGCGCTGACCCTCGCGGGCGGTGATGCGGCCAGCACGGCAACGGTTGACGTCACCGGCACGACGCCCAGCTTCGGCGGCATCGTGGCGACGACGTGGGCCGGCATGCTGACGGCTGACCTGTCGGCTGTGACGGTGGGCACCACGGTGCAGGCCGGCACGGGCGGCTCGAGCATCACGGGCACCGAAGGTGCGGACAACATCTTCCTCGGCGCCGGCGTGGACACCGTCCACTTCGACACGACGTGGACGGCTGTCGACCAGATCTTCGGCTTCACGGCTGGTGCGGGCAAGGACGTGCTGGACATCGAGTTCGCTGCGGACCTGACCAACAACACCCGTACGACGAACACGGCTCTGGTGGTCAACAACGGCGAAGCGGTCAAGCTGACGGACATCGCCGGCGGCCAGGACATCACGACGGCAACGGGCCTGGCAACGGCGCTCACGACCGGCGAGTACAACCTGGTGACGGCGGACAACAGCTCGACGGTGAACATCATCACCGCCTCGACGGCTGCCTCGACGACGTACTACATCTTCGAAGCGACCGACTCGGATGCGAACGGCACGCTCGACACGGTGTCTCTGGTCGGTGTGGTGAACGCCAACACCGCGTTCAGCTCGCTGATCCAAGCCAACGTTTCCTGATGACCTGACGGGTTCCGGCCGCGAGGCCGGGCCCTGAAGTGGTACCCTACGAAACCCCGCCACCTCACCGGTGGCGGGGTTTTCCATTTGATGAAGAGCTGCGCCCGTGCGCAGCAGCGAGCGATCCAGAAATGACGAAACCGAACGAGCCTGCAACGCAGGAATTCGAGACCAATCCCGAAACGGAAACCGCGGAAGTCCCCGAGTCGCCGGGCGTCCCGGAGCCCGCGCCGGAAGCTCCGATCGTCACCCCGGCTCCCACGCAGGCCGTGGACAAGCGACCGGGCGTGCTTTACGCGTGCCCGATGAACATCCTGGACATCACCAGCGGCGCTGCGCTGTCCATGCGCACCATGCTCTCGTCACTGGCCAAGCGCGGCTTCCGCGTGGTCGCCCTGCAGGCGCAGATGTTCGACTCGGCGCAAGGCGCCGAACATGTCGTCGCCGCCGGTGAGCAGGTCAAGGACAAGGCCATCCTGCGCGCCCAGGTCCTCGGTGTCGAGCACCTGATCGTGCGCACGCAGGCTGTCCGCCGCCCGGACATGCGGTCGATGGAAGAGGAAATCTACCTGCGGCGCTTCCGCGAGGAACTGGTGACGCGCCGGCCGGAGTTCATCATCCTCTGGGGCGGCCTGCTGCTGGAAATGACGGTGATGCGCGAGGCGCGCCAGCTGGGCATCCCGGTGATCTTCTACCTCGTCAACGCCGGCTACACGAACAAGGACACCTTCCAGTACGTCTCGCGCATCGTGACCGATACCGAGGCGACCGCACAGCTCTACCGCGAGCGGCACGGCTTCGAATGCGTGCCCATCGGCAAGTTCATCGACCCCGAACTGATCAAGGCGAAAGAGCGCAAGCCGGAGTACATCACCTTCATCAACCCGAGCTTTGAAAAGGGCGTCAACGTCTTCATGCCGCTGGCCAAGCTGGCGGCGCGTGAGGCGCCCGAGATCAAGTTCCTCGTCGTCCAGAGCCGGGGCCGCTGGGGCAACGCGCTTCAGGTGCTGAAGTTCAAGGCCGAGGATTTCCCGAACGTGCGGATCATCGGGCACCAGAAGAACATGAAGCCCGTGTACGCCGCGACGCGGGCGCTGCTGCTGCCTTCGGTGTGGCATGAGAGCGGCGCGCGCGTGATCGCCGAAGCGTTGATCAACGACATCCCCGTGCTGGCCAGCCGCACCGGCGGCTCCGCCGAACTCGTGGGCAAGGGTGGCGTGGTGTTCGACCTGCCGGAAACCGTGCGCGAAAACCGCGGCGTCGCGGCGACCGAAGAGGTCGTGCGCCCGTGGCTCGAGGAGATCAAACGCATCTGGCACGACGAGGCGTACTACCAGGCGCTCACCGAGACCGTGCGCGAAGAAGGCAAGCTGCACGACATCGAGCGCAACACGGACCGTTTCCTGCGGGCGGTGGAGCCTCTCGTGAAGCAGGCGCATATGGCGCGGCAGGCGAGGGCGGCGGCCAAGCAGGCGGCGACGCCGGCGCCCGATGTGAAGGGTGCCGTGAAGCAGGCCCTGACCAAGAAGCAAGCGAAACAGAAGGCGAAGACCTCGCGCAAGCGCTAGCGCAGGCCGCTGGCGACTTCACGCAGCAGCGGGCGCCAGTGCGCCGGGGCGCTTTCCGCCACGGCCAGAAAGGACTCGACATCCTGCCGTTCGAACGTGAATGGCGCCGGCTCGAGGCGGGGGTCGTTCTGGGCAAACGCATCGCCCAATTCGCTGCGCAGCCACGCGTTTTCTGCTTGCAGCAAGGGATTGAGCTGTGGGGCTTCCGCCTCGCGCAGGACGAACTTGCCTCGCCCGACCCCGCGGATCGCCGCCAGCGTGCGCTCGTCCAACAAGCGGCCATAGCCCCGCTTCGACAACGTGCGTGTGTTGAGCCGCGACAGGAAGCGTACGGCAGCGTCGCTGGCGCGCTGGTTGGCCGCGACGTCGGTGGCCGGAAAGTTAGCCGTGGCCGCAGGGATGCCCAGCACGTCCAGGAACTGCCCGGCCGGCCCCTGTGGATGCCGCGCCGCGGCCTCGTAGCTGAGGAAGCGCGTATCGGGGAAGGTGGCACGCAGATTCTGAATGCGGCCACGCACCAGCGAGCCCTGCTGGACGAACTCCTGCACAACCACGTCGAGGGGGAGGCGCGGGCCTGCGGAAACCCGTTGCGCAACCATCGAATGGAGCCAAGAACTGAGGTGGCGGACCAGGCAAATGGCCTGGACGGTCCATCCGGCTTCGCCGAACCAGTCCTTCATCCGGTCCAGTTCCTCGCGATCGAAAACCGAGACGCCTTCGGCCACGAAGATGATGTTGCGGCGCGTGCGGGCCAGCTTGGCAGCCAGGGCTGCTCGGGTCGACAGCTGGGTGGCCGCGAAGTCTTCATCCGGTTCTGGCGCCAGGACGCCCGGACCCCATTTGTGTGGATCGCGCCGGAACACAAAATGAAACAGCGATGTATGGTTCGCGGGTGCGGCTCTCGATGTGCCCATTTTCCCCACCGGGAAGATGTAGCCGGCCTCCTGCAGCGCATCCTTGTTCGCGGCACACACCCGTTGGATCGAGGTGGTCCCTGTCTTGTGCAGCCCCGCGACGAGGATGATGGTGCCCATGCCGCGACTCTACCGAACGCCGGTGATATCTTCACGAACCCAGCCCTTGTCCGGCCCTTGCGGCAAAGCCCCGGCGCCACCCCGGGCCCACCGCTTAAAATCCGGTGAGACCCGGCGCCGCCTCGCTTCGAGCGAAGGCGGCGTCTTTGCAGATGCACCCATGACCATTGCGATCTCCGAAAAGCACAAGCGCGAGCTGAGCCCCGAGCGCGACTTCCCGACGCCCACGCCGGTGACGATGCGCTACGCGATCCTCTCGAGCCCGCGCTCGGGCAGCACGCTGCTGGGCCGACTGCTGCATGAGACGAAGCAGGCCGGCGACCCCCAGGAGTACTTCAACCCGCCGTTGCTGGCGCTGGCGCGCAAGCAGTACAACAAGCCCGAGCTGACCATCAACCAGTTCCTGCGCGAGATGCAGAAGCGCCGCACGTCGCCCAACGGCGTGTTCGGCCTGAAGACACACTACTCGCAGCTGCTGGGGGTCTTCCGCACGAAGAAGCCGACCGAGAACGTCGCCAAGTTCCTGCGCGAAGCCGGCAAGCTCATCTGGATCCGCCGCCGCGACCGCATCGGCCAGGCGATCTCGCAGGCCGTTGCCATCAAGACCAACGTGTGGAGCTCGGAGGACACGCGCTTCCAGAAGAACCCGGACGTGAAGATCCATCCGTTCGAGATCATCCGCACCCTGCAGGTCATCTCGCACGACGACGCGGGCTGGGAGATGCTCATCCCCGCCGCGAAGCTGGAGGTCCTGGAAGTCTGGTACGAGGACCTGGTGAACGACTACGAGAACCAGGCGCGCCGGGTGCTGCGTTACCTGGGCATCGACAAGGACGTGCCGACCATCCCCGCGCCGCCGCTGGAGCGCCAGGGCGGCGAACTCAACGAACGCCTGCGGCGCGAATTCCACGCCTACCTGGGCCTGCCGCCGCCCGCGGCCTGAAGCCGGACGTGCGGCCCGGACGCCCGTCCACGGAAAGCATCCCATGACGTCCACAGTCCTCGAACAGATCGAACGCCAGGCGGCGGCGACGCCCGATGCCATCGCGATCGCCGCGCATGGCCGCAGCCCGCTCGCGTACCGCCAGCTGGTCGCGCACATCCGCGCCACCGCCGAAGCGCTGAACCGCGCGGGCGCGGGCCGCGGCGATCGCGTGGGCATCGTGATGCCCGGCGGCCCGGAGATGGCCACCGCGGTCCTCTCGGTGGCCGCTGCCGCCGTCGCGACGCCGGTGAACCCCGACTTCAAGCAAGCCGAGTACGAGCAGAACCTGAAGCGCCTGAAGGTCAAGCTGGTCCTGACGCTGGCCGGCGGGCAGCATCCGGTGCGCGCCGCTGCGAAAGCGCTGGGCCTGCCCGTGGTGGACGTCAAGGTCGACACGGCGAAAGCCGCGGGGCTCTTCGAGCTCGCCGCGGCGCCCGGCGCGAAGGCCGCAGCTAGCGGCCTCGCCCAGCCCGATGACGTCGCGCTGATCCTGCAGACCTCCGGCACGACGTCGGTGCCCAAGACGGTCCCGCTCACGCAGCGCAACCTCGTCGCGTCGGCGCGCAACCTGATCGCGTCGCTTCAGCTCACGGCCGCCGACCGCTGCCTGCACTTCCTGCCGATGTTCCACATCGGCGGCGTGGTCGACGTGCTCATCGCGCCGCTGATGGCCGGCGGCGGCACGTTCATCCAGCCCAGCTTCGCCTCGGGCGAGTTCTACCGCGACCTGAAGGCGTGGCGTCCGACGTGGACGCAAGCGGTGCCCGTGATGCAGCAGGAGCTGGTGAACACCGCCGATGCGCATGAGGGCGAACTCGCGGGGCACCAGCTGCGCTTCCTGCGCTCGGTGTCCGCGCCGCTGCCCGTGCCGCTGATGGAAGCTGTGGAGAAGCGCTTCGGCATTCCCGTCATCGAGATCTTCGGCATGACCGAAGCCGCCGGCATGATCACCAGCAACCGCCTGCCGCCCGGCAAGCGCAAGCCGGGCTGCGTCGGCGCAAGCGCCGGCATGGAAGTGCGCATCCTCGGCGGCAACAACGAACCGCTGGGCACGAAGCAGATCGGCGAAGTGGTCATCCGGGGCGACAACCTGATGGCCGGCTACGAGGACAACCCCGAGGAGAACGCGCGCCTGTTCTCGGATGCGGGTTTCCGCACCGGCGACCTCGGCTTCCTCGACGAGGACGGTTACTTGGTCCTCACCGGCCGCGTGAAGGACATGATCAACCGCGGCGGCGAGAAGGTGTCGCCGCACGAGGTCGACCAGCTGCTGCTCTCGCATCCGGCCGTGGCCGATGCGGCGTCGTTCCCCGTTCCGCACCCGACGCTCGGCGAAGATGTCGGCGCGGTCGTCGTGTTGCGCAGCGGCGCGAAGGCAAGTGCGGACGACCTGAAGGCCTACCTGCGCGAACGCATCGCCTTCTTCAAGATCCCGCGCTTGCTGCGTTTCGTCGACGAGATCCCGCGCGGCGCCAACGGCAAGCTGCAGCGTGCCGTTCTGACCGAGAAGTTCGGCAAGCTCGAAGATGCCGCCGCCGAGCGCGCCGCGTTCGTCGCGCCGGAAGGCCCCGTCGCGAAACAGCTCGCGCAAGTGTGGTCGGAGATCCTGCAAGTCGAGGAGGTCGGCATGGATTCCGACTTCTTCGAGCTGGGCGGCGATTCGCTCAAGGCCGCCAGCCTGATCAACGCCGTGCAGCAGCGCTGGGGCGACACCATCTATGTGTCGTCGGTGTTCGACGCCCCCACGCTGGGCCGCTACGCGAAGTTCCTCGAGAAGCACTACCCGGAGCTGGTCGCGCGCATGCTGGGCCAGTCGGTCGCGCCCAAGGCGCAGGAGCCGAAGATCACGCCGCAGATGGTCACGGAGCTGCGCACGGCCATCGCGAAGTCCGCGCCCAAGCCCTGGGTGCCCAAGAAGAAGAACCCGCCGGCCATCTTCGTGCTGAGCCCGCCGCGCTCGGGCTCGACGCTGCTGCGCGCGATGCTCGCCGGCCACCCGAAGCTCTTCTCGCCGCCGGAGCTGTACCTGCTCACGTACAACACGCTGGCCGACCGCAAGGCCTGGTTCTCGGGCTCGCAGCGCTTCCAGCTCGAAGGCAACATCCGCGCGCTGATGCAGATCCGCCAGCAGCCGCTCGAGGAAGTGCAGGCCTGGTTCGCCGACCTCGAAGCCAAGGCCTTCCCGACGCAGGAGTACTACGGCCTGCTGCAGCAGTGGCTGGGCGACCAGTGGCTCACCGACAAGACGCCGGCCTACGCGACGCACCTGGAGACGCTGGAGCGCGGCGAGACCTGGTTCGAGGACACGATCTACATCCACCTGCTGCGCCATCCGTACGGGATGATCCGCTCGTTCGAGGAAGCCAAGCTCGAGCAGCTCTGGTACCCGCGCCTGGTCGGCCAGGACGCGGGCCATCCGGATGCGAGCCCTTACGGGCGCCGGCAGCTGGGCGAGATGATCTGGCTGATCCTGCACGAGAACATCGTGAAGTTCCTGGACAAGATTCCCGCCAACCGCAAGTTCCAGTTGCGCTTCGAGGACATGGTGAACCAGCCCGAGGCGGCGATGCGCGACGTGTGCACGCGCCTGGGCCTGGATTTCGCGCCGGACATGCTGGCGCCGCAGGGCGACCAGAAGCAGCGCATGACCGACGGCATCCACGAAGGCGTCTCGCGCATGATCGGCGACCCGAAGTTCCACAAGCACAAGAAGATCGAGGCGTCGGTCGCCGACCAGTGGAAGAGCGCCTACGAAGTGGACTTCCTGTCCGAGCAGACCCTCGCCCTCGCGAAGAAGCTGGGTTACACGGAGACGGTGGCCGACGTGCGCGGCCGCGAGGACATCGAGCTCTGATGAAGCCGATCGACCAGCTGCTGGCTTCCGTCGCGGCCCTCGACATCAAGTTGTGGGTCGAGGACGGCAAGCTGCGCGTCAACGCGCCACAAGGCGCGATGACCGGCGAGCTCAAGTCCGAGCTGTCCGCGCGCAAGCAGGAGCTGATCGAATTCCTCGAGCGCGGCGCCCAGTCCGCCGCGCCGGCGACGCTGCAGAAGCGCGCGCCCGATGCGCGCGTGCCGCTGACGCACGGGCAGGAACGCATCTGGACGCTCGCGCGCCTGGAGCCGGGCAGCAGCGTCTACAACGTCCCCACGGTGTTCCAGCTGGCGGGCAAGCTGCAGGTGCGCGCGCTCGAGCAGGCGCTGGGCAACGTGTTGCGCCGCCACGAGAGCCTGCGCACGGTGTTCCCCGGGTCGTCGGCCGCCGATGCGCACCAGGAGGTGCTGCCGCATGCGCCCGTCGTGATTCCGGTGATGGACGCCGGCCGCGACCTCGCCAAGCTGCCGCCGCAGCAGGCGCAGCGCGCGCTGCACCGCCTGCTGCGCGCGGAGGTGGCCAAGCCCTTCGACCTGGAGCGCGGCCCGCTGTGGCGGGCGCGACTGTTGCGGCTCAAGCCCGGCGAGCACGTCCTCGTGCTGACCATGCACCACATCGTCTTCGACGGCATGTCCAAGGCGATCTTCCTCGACGAGCTGGCGCAGGAGTACCGCGCGGCGGTCGAGGAGAAGCCCAGCCCGCTGGCCGAGCCCGAGCTGCAATTCGCCGACTACGCCGTGTGGCAACGCGCGCGCCTGGACGAAGCCACGCTGCAGCGCCAGCTCGATTACTGGAAGCAGCGCCTCGCAGGCGCCGTGCCGCCGCTGGCCACGCCGAACGAGAAGGACCGCGTGCCGGGCAAGGGCAAGGCGGGCAACCTGAATTTCGTCATCCGCCCCGAGCTCACCGCGCAGCTCGCCGCCTTCGGCCAGGCGGAAAGGGCGAGCCTCTTCGTCGTGCTGCTCGCGGGCCTGAACCTGCTGCTGCACGGCTACACCGGCCAGCAGGACCAGGTTCTCGCGGCGCCGATGGCCAGCCGCGAGCGCGCCGAGATCGAGCGCATGGTCGGCTACTTCAACAACATCGTCGCGATGCGCTGCGACCTGCAGGGCAACCCGACGTTCCGCGAACTCGTGGGCCGGCTGCGCACGCTGTCGCTGGAAGCTTTCGACAACCAGTACGTGCCGCTGCAGCACGTCGCGCAGCTGCCCAACCTGGCGCGCACGCCGCTCACCCGCGGCATGTTCTCGTTCCAGGATGCCTCCAGCCGCAAGATCGACCTGCCCGGCCTCGCCGCGCGGCCCATGAGCGTGCGCAAGGACGCCGCCGACTTCGATTTCGCCGTGTACACGGAGCTCGAAGGCGACCGCATCACGGGCGTGCTCGACTTCAACGCCGACATCTTCTCGGCCGAGCGCATGAAGCTGCTGCTGCAGCGCTTCCAGGACGTGCTGGCCCGCGCGGCGGCGGACCCGGACCTGCGCGTCGCGGATTTCCCGCAGTTCGGCCGTCCGCTGGCCGACATCGAGAAGATGCTGGCGGAGCACCCGCAGATCGACCAGGCCGTGATCGAGCGCGACGCATCCAGCGGCGCGCTGAATGCGTGGCTGGTCCTGAACGAGCACGACGTGCCCAGCCTCGACGTCGTGCGCGCGCATGCGCGCAAGTTGCTGCCCGCTTACCGCATGCCGGCCAGCTTCATCCCCGTCGACGAAATGCCGCTCGCGCCGGATGGCAGTGTGAATCGCAGCGCCCTGCCGCCGCCGGCCAAGGGCCGCGACAGCATCGCCACGCCCTACGCCGAGCCGCGCAGCGACCTCGAGCGGACGCTCGCCGCGATCTGGAAGCAGGTCCTGTGGCTGGACTTCGACGTCGGCATCCACGACAGCTTCCGCGAGCTGGGCGGCCACTCGCTGCTGTCGGTGCAGATGGTCGTGGAGATCGAGAAGGCGCTGGGCAAGCCCGTGCCGCCGCGCGCGCTGGCCACGCTCAATACGGTCGCGCAGCTGGCCGAGGCGCTCGAGCGCGGCGACAGCGGCGATGACGCGCAGGGCGGCAGCTCCGCCGTGCTGCCCAACGACATCTACCAGGGCTTGCGCAGCCACACGGCGTCGTGGGAAGGCCAGCGCACGTCGCCGGACGGCGTGATGGTGGGCCTGAACACCGACGGCCCGAAGCAGGCGCTCTTCTGGTGCCTGCAGCGCTACCAGGAACTGCAGCAGCTGGCCAAGTACCTCGGCCCCGAGCAGCCCGTGTGGGGCATGCGCTCGGGCAACCGCGTGATGGTCAAGACGCAGGACAACATCGAGCTGCTGGCGAAGCACTACGTGGGCGAGATCCTGCAGGCGCAGCCGCAGGGGCCTTACCTCATCGGCGGGAACTGCCAGGCCGCACTGATCGCTTTCCAGGTGGCGCGCCAGCTGCGTGCACTGGGCCACGAAATCACGCTGCTGGTGATGCAGGAGAAGTTCGCGCCCTTTGCGTACGACTCGCCGGTGGCGCTGCTCTTCGGCGACCGCAGCGTGTACAACCCGCGCCGCTCGTACGCGAAGCCCGAGATGGGCTGGCACAAGTTCTACACCGGCCCGGTCGCGATGACGCAGATCCAGGGCGAGCACGGCCAGTTCTTCCGAGAACCCAACGTGCAAATTCTCACGGCCACCATCAAAAGATCCATCGAGGCGGCCCAAGCTGGAGCATTGCGGGACGACCCCCCTAGGATCGCGTCCGGCCAGGTGCTGCCCGAGGAAGCCTACCGCGCGCGCGTGTCCGCGCAGGCCCCGCAGGCGCGCGCCGGCGAGCGCGCCGTGGTGCGCGTGGAAGTGACCAACGAAAGCAGCGTGCCGTGGCAGCCTTCGGCCCGCAGCGGCATCCACGTCGCCAACCGCTGGCTGCGCACCGACGGCGGCGAGCCGATCGAGCTGGATGGCCGCGCTGAACTCGTGCGCGAACTCGGTCCCGGCCAGACGGCCACCGTGGAACTGGGCGTGACCGTGCCGGCCGAGGGCGGCCGCTGGGTGCTCGAGATCGATCTGGTCGACGAAGGCGTGGCCCGTTTCCAGGAGCGCGGCTCCAAACCGTGCTTGTTAGAATTCACTGTTGACGTTCCCGCCGTGGCGGGGGTGTGAGGAGCTTGAGGAATGCGTGACCGGCGCGTGAACAACCTGTGGTACCAGAGGCTGGATGCGGCCATCCGGCACCACGGTGGCATGCACAACGCCCACCTGCACCTCGATCGCGTGTACACGCTGGACGAGAAATACATGCAGGCGGTGGGCCACCGCATCCTCGACACCTCGCATGTCTCGCTGCACCGCAAGCACAGCCTGATCACCGACCTGCATTCGGGCGAGGCCTACACCGAAGCCGACTTCTACCGCCGCATCAACGCGGCGCTGGACGAGATGGTCGACTGCAACACGAAGCGCGCCGACACGCTGGTCGATTGCACGGCCGACGGCCTGGGCATGACAGCGATGCGCTGGATGCAGGACATCAAGAAAAAGCGCGCGCACGAGATCGACCTGCGCCTGGCGGCCTACACGCCCTTCGGTTTCGACGACACCGACCCCGCCCGCTGGAACCTGATCCTCGAGGCGGTCAAGCACGCCGACTTCGTGGCGGCGCTGCCCGAGGCCGACGAGAAGTCGACCTACCCGCACAAGATCGGGTACGAGGAACACTGCCGCCGCCTGCTGAAGCTGGCCATGGACAACGGCAAGAGCCTGCACGTGCACACCGACCAGCGCAACGAGCCCGGCGAACGCGGCACCGAGCGCCTGATCGACGTCGTGCGCGAGTTCGGCCGCCTCGAGGTCGACGGCGAGCCCATGGTGTGGGCCATCCACGTCATCTCGCCCTCGACCTACGACGACGCGCGCTTCGAGAAGCTGCTCAAGGACATGGTCGACCTGAACATCGGCGTGATCACCTGCCCGTCGGCGGCGCTGGGCATGCGCCAGTACCGGCCGATCATGACGCCCACGTACAACTCGATCCCGCGCCTGCTCGAGATGCTGGCCGCCGGCGTGCACGTGCGCATGGGCTCGGACAACTTCGCCGACACGATGTCGCCCAGCACCACGTCGGACCTGGTCGACGAAGCGTTCGTGCTCTCGGCGGCGCTGCGCTTCTACCACCCGGGCGTCATCGGCACCATCGCCGCCGGCAAGAAGCTGAGCGACGAGGAGCGTGCCATCGTCAAGGACCACCTCGCCAAGAACGAGGCGGAAATCCAGAAGTTCCTCGCGCGCTGAGCGGCCCCTGCCGCCGGCGGACCGCCGCGCCCCCATGTCCGCCCCCGTCCGCATCGCTCCCCTGGAAGGCGTCGAGGTCCATGTGCTCGATGGCGCGCCGCCGCCGGAAGCCCACGCGCTCCTGAGCCCCGAGGAAAGCGAACGCGCCGCGCGCTTGCGCGGCCCGGGCCAGGCGCAGGCCTATGTCTGCGCGCATGCGGCGCTGCGCCGCCTGCTGGCGCAACGCACGCGCCGCGACGCGCGCGAGCTGCGTTTCACCAACGGGCCGAAAGGCAAGCCGGCGCTGGACGATGCGCCGGGCGTGCACTTCAGCATCTCCTACCGCGCCGGCTGCGCGGCCGTGGCCATCGCGACGCGCCCGGTCGGCGTGGACGTGGAACGCGTCGATGCCGCCATCGACGCCACCGGCATCGCGCAGCGCTTCTTCACCCGCGACGAGCAGGCATGGCTGGCCGCCGCGCGCGAGCCGCAGGCCTTCTTCGCGCTGTGGACGCGCAAGGAGGCGCTGGTCAAGGCCGCCGGCGTCGGCATCGACGGCATGGGACGCGCGGCGGCGCAGGGCGAAACGGCCCGCATCGGCGACGAAACGGGGCGCGAGCGCCACTACCGTATCCTCCAGCTGGATGCGATGCCCGGCTACGCGCTCGCGCTGGCCGTCGAAGAACAAGGAAACGAACCATGAAGCTCACCATCGTCGGGACCGGTTACGTCGGGCTGGTGACGGGCGCGTGCCTGGCCGAAGTGGGCAACGACGTGCTGTGCCTGGACCTCGACCCGCGCAAGATCGAGATGCTCAACGCGGGCGGCATCCCGATCCACGAGCCGGGCCTGGAGGAAATGGTCCGCCGCAACGTTGCCGCGGGGCGGCTGTCGTTCACCACCGACGTCGTGAAATCCGTCGCCTTCGCCGATGTGCAGTTCATCGCCGTGGGCACACCACCCGGCGAGGACGGCTCGGCCGACCTGAGCCATGTCGTCGCCGCAGCGCGCGCGATCGCGCAGCACATGGACGGCTTCCGCCTCATCGTCGACAAGTCCACCGTCCCCGTGGGCACCGCCGACAAGGTGCGTTCCGAAGTCGCGCGTGTTCTCGGCGAGCGCGGCGCGAAGCACGAATTCGCCGTCGCCTCCAACCCCGAGTTCCTGAAGGAAGGCGCGGCGGTCGAGGACTTCATGAAACCCGACCGCATCGTGATCGGCACGGACTCGGATCACGCCGCGCAGCTGCTGCGCGAGCTGTATGCGCCGTTCCAGCGCAACCACGACCGCATCGTGCAGATGGACATCCGCTCGGCGGAGCTGACGAAGTACGCCGCCAACGCGATGCTGGCCACGCGCATCTCGTTCATGAACGAGATGGCGCTGCTCGCCGAGCGCGTGGGTGCCGACATCGAGGCGGTGCGCAAGGGCATCGGTTCCGATCCGCGCATCGGCTACCACTTCCTCTACGCCGGCTGCGGCTACGGCGGCTCGTGCTTCCCCAAGGACGTGCAGGCGCTGGTGCGCACGGCGCACGACGACGCAGGCCTCGAGCTGAAGGTGATGACCGCCGTGCGTGCGGCCAACGAGGCGCAGAAGCTCGTGCTGTCCGCCAAGGTGAAGCAGCGCTTCGGCGACAAGCTCGCCGGCCGCACGTTCGCGCTGTGGGGCCTGGCCTTCAAGCCCAACACCGACGACATGCGCGAGGCCCCCAGCCGCACCATCGTCAAGGAACTGGTCGATGCCGGCGCGCAGGTGCGCGCCTACGACCCGGTGGCGCTGGACGAGGCGCGCAAGGCCTTCGCCGGCCAGAAAGGCATCGCCTTCGCCGAGAGCGCGATGGACGCGCTTGAGGGTGCCGACGCGCTGGTGATCGCCACCGAATGGAAGGAATTCCGCAGCCCCGACTTCGAGGCGATCGCGTCCGCGCTGAAGCAGCCCGTGATCTTCGACGGCCGCAACCTGTACGAGCCCGCTGCGGTGCGAGCGCGCGGCTTCGAATACCACGGCATCGGGCGCTGACATGAAAGTGCTGGTCACCGGCGCGGCGGGCTTCATCGGCATGTACGTCGCCGAAAGGCTGCTCGCGCGCGGCGACGAGGTGGTCGGCATCGACAACCTGAACGACTACTACGACCCGCAGCTCAAGCGCGACCGCCTGGCGCGCCTGCAGCCGCAGCGCGGCTTCACGTTCCTGCCCGTCGACATCGCCGACCGCCACGCGATGGCCGCGCTCTTCGCCTCCGGCGGCTTCGACCGCGTCGTGCACCTCGCCGCGCAGGCCGGCGTGCGCTACTCGCTGAAGAACCCGCAGGCCTACGCCCAGGCCAACCTGGTCGGCTTCCTGAACATCCTGGAAGGCTGCCGCCACGCACGCATCGCGCACCTCGTCTACGCCAGCAGTTCCAGCGTCTACGGCGGCAACACCAAGATGCCGTTCTCCGAAAGCGACCCGGTCGACCACCCGGTGAGCCTGTACGCGGCCACCAAGAAGTCCAACGAGCTGATGGCGCATGCGTACGCGCACCTGTACGGCTTTC
The DNA here is from genome assembly GCF_037572775.1 of Ramlibacter sp. PS4R-6. Taxonomy (NCBI): domain Bacteria; kingdom Pseudomonadati; phylum Pseudomonadota; class Betaproteobacteria; order Burkholderiales; family Comamonadaceae; genus Ramlibacter; species Ramlibacter sp. PS4R-6. The sequence goes on from NZ_JBBHKA010000001.1 coordinate 1,385,129, forward strand.
CCGCGACGGGGCTGCGCTTCTTCACCGTGTACGGCCCCTGGGGCCGCCCGGACATGGCGTACTACTCGTTCACCGAGGCCATCCTGCAGGGCCGCGCCATCGACGTCTTCAACCACGGCGACATGAAGCGCGACTTCACCTACATCGACGACATCGTCGAAGGCGTGGTGCGCGTGCTGGACCGCGTGCCCGACGCGAAGGCCGGCGAATCGCTGCACCACGTCTTCAACATCGGCCACCACGAGCCGGTGGCGCTGATGGAATTCATCGCGACGCTGGAAAGGCACCTGGGCCGCCAGGCGCAGGTGCGCATGCTGCCCATGCAGCCGGGCGACGTGCCGGCCACCTACGCCGACGTCGACGCGCTCGCGGCCTGGGTGGGCTTCCGCCCCAGCACCTCGCTCGACGAAGGGCTGGCGCGCTTCACGCGCTGGTACCGCGACTACAAGGGGCCGAAGCAGTGAATGCGATCACGCAACGCGAGCTCGACGTGCTGTGCGGCATCGCCGAAGCCGCCGGCCGCGAAATCATGGCGGTGTACGAGTCGGGCGACTTCGACGCGACGCGCAAGGACGACGAGTCGCCGCTGACGGCGGCCGACCTGCGCGCCGACGCGGTCATCCGCGCGGGCCTAGAGCGCGCGTTCCCCGGCGTGTTCATCCTGTCCGAGGAATCGCGCTCGGCGGCGCACGCGACGCTGCCTTCGGCGTTCCTGCTGGTCGACCCGCTGGACGGCACCAAGGAATTCCTCAAGCGCAACGGCGAGTTCACGGTGAACATCGCGGTGGTGAGGGACGGCGTGCCCATCGCCGGCGTCGTGCAGGCGCCGGCGCTCGGCGAGCTGTTCTACGGCGCGAAAGGGGTGGGTGCGTGGAAGCGGACGAACGGCGCGCCCCAGGCCATCCACGTGAGCGCTTGCGAACCCACGCAGCCCCTGCGGGTGCTGGGGAGCCGCTCGCATGGCAGCGACGCCATGGAGCGCTGGCTCGATGCGCTGGGGCGCGAACACCAGTTCCTCGCGGCGGGCAGCTCGCTCAAGTTCCTGCGCATCGCCGAGGGCGCCGCCGACGCCTACCCCCGCATGGGACCCACCTCGCAGTGGGACACGGCGGCCGGGCAGGCGGTGCTGGAGGCGGCCGGCGGGGCGGTCCACGACCCGGTGGGCCAGCCCCTGCGCTACGGGCTGGACCGGCCCATCCTGAACCCCAATTTCCTGGCCACCGGCGACCCCCGGCTCGCCCTGCCGCCCATTACCTGAGGCCGTTGTAGGGGTTCATATAGGAGAATTCATATAGGACGCTAGAATCCGCCTCCTATATGAATAGCGTCCTGCGTGTCACCCTGAACCCGGCGCCCGAGCAGTCGGCCCGGCTGGAGGCCTTGCAGGAGGCGTTCGCCAAGGCCTGCAACAGCATCGCACCGCTGGTGCAAGCCAGCCGGGTGTGGAACCGCGTGGCGCTGCACCACCTGGCCTACCGGGGCCTGCGGCAAGCCTTCCCGAACATCGGCTCGCAGATGGCGTGCAACGTGATCTATTCGGTCTCGCGCGCCTGCCGCATCGTCTACCAGCACCCCGACAGCCCCTTCAACCTCCAGCGCCTGGGCGACAAGCCGCTGCCGCTGGTGCAGTTCGACAAATCCTCGCCCGTGTATTTCGACCGCCATACGCTCAGTCTCCGCGACGGCACGCTCTCGATGTACACGCTGGACGGCCGGATGCGTTTCCAGGTGGCGCTCACGCCACAGGACGAGGAGCGCTTCCGCAACGAGAAGGTGCGCGAGATCGTGCTCGCGCGCCCGCTCGGCCAGGGACGCAGCTTCGAGCTGGCGTTCCACTTCTCGCAGGAGGGCGAAGTCGCGGCCCCCATCCCGGCGCCTTCCGCGGCGCTTCCCGTCTACCTCCGCGTCGAAAGCGCAGCATGAGCCCCAACAAGTCCCAGGAACTGCGCGAAGCCTTCGACGCGACCCGGCCCTACCTGCGCCGCGCGGGCGTGTTCAGCGTCGCCGCCGGCCTGCTGTCGCTGTCTTCCAGCGCGTACATGCTGTCGGTGTACGACCGCGTGCTCACCAGCCGCAGCATCCTCACGCTCGGGATGCTGCTGCTCGCGGTGCTCGCGGCGTACGCGGTGCTCGAGGTCGTGGAGTGGGCGCGCGGCGAGATCCTGCACGAGGCCGGCGAAGCCTTCGAGCGCAGCCTGGCCCGCCGCGTGTTCGACGTGATGTTCACGATCAACCTGCAGCGGCCCGGCTCGCCCACCGCCCAGCCGCTGGCCGACCTGAAGACCCTGCGCGACGCCTACAGCTCGCCGGTCTCGTCGGCGTCGATGGAAGCGCCGGTCGCGCTCGTGTACCTGGTGCTGATCTTCGCCATCAGCCCCGTGCTGGGTTGGGTGGCCGTCGTCGGCGCGGTGCTGCAGACCGGCATCGGCTGGATGAACGAGCGCAGCACGCGCCCGTCGCTGGTCGCATCGCAGCGCGAGTCGATGGCCGCGCAGCAGTACGCCGACGGCACGCTGCGCAACGCCGAAGTGATCGAGGCGATGGGCATGCTGCCCGACGTGCACCAGCGCTGGCAGAAGAAGCAGCGCCAGTTCCTGGACCTGCAGGCCGTGGCGTCGACCAACGCCGGCAAGTACCAGGCCATCACCAAGTTCGTGCAGATGACGCTGAGCTCCGCGCTGCTGGGGCTGGCCGCATGGCTGATGCTGCACGACTCGCTCAACGGCGGCGGCGCCATGCTGGTGATCTCCTCGATCCTCGGCGCGCGCATGCTGCAGCCGCTGGTGCAGATCGTCACGCAGTGGCGCACCGTGGTGCTCGCGCGCGACGCATGGACCCGCCTGTCGGAACTGCTCGACGCCAAGCCGGCCCGCGGCCCGTCGATGTCGCTGCCGCCGCCCAAGGGCATGCTGACGGTGGAACAGGTCACGGCCGGCGCGCCCGGCATGCAGGCCGCCATCCTGCGCAACGTCTCGTTCGGCCTCGCCTCGGGGCAGGTGCTCGCCGTGGTCGGGCCCTCCGCATCCGGCAAGACGACGCTGGCGCGCCTGCTGGTGGGCATCTGGCCCGCGGCCGCCGGCAAGGTGCGGCTGGACGGGGCGGATGTCTTCGGCTGGGACAAGGCCGAACTCGGCCCGTACGTCGGCTACCTGCCGCAGGACGTCGAGCTGTTCGAAGGCACGCTCGCCGAAAACATCGCGCGCTTCGGCGCGGTGGACATGGAGAAGGTCGAAGCCGCCGCGCGCTCCGTCGGGCTGCACGACCTGATCACGCAATTGCCCGGCGGCTACGACAGCCCCATCGGCGACGACGGCGCGATGCTCTCCGGCGGCCAGCGCCAGCGCGTCGCGCTGGCCCGGGCTCTGTACGGCGACCCGGCGCTGGTGGTGCTGGACGAACCCAATTCGAGCCTGGACGAATCGGGCGATGCCGCCCTCGCTTCGGCCATCCGCGGCCTGAAGGAGCGCGGCACGACCTTCGTGATCATGACCCACCGCACCAGCGTGCTCGCGGTGGCCGACCGCATGCTGGTCCTGCACGACGGCGTCGCGCAGGCCTTCGGTCCGCGCGACGAGGTGCTCGCCGCGCTCGCGAAGGCCGCGGCCGCCGGCAAGGCGAAGGCGGCCGAGGCCGCAGCGGCCGGCGCAGCCCTTCCCGCAACCCCCGCGCGTGCCTGAGGACGACCATGAAGACACCCGCTTTCTTCCAGCGCAGCGAACTCGCCGCCTCCCTGTGGAACTTCCGCCGCGAGTTCTGGGTGGTGGGCCTGTGCAGCTTCGTCGCCAACCTGCTGATGCTCGCGCCCACGCTGTACATGATGCAGGTCTACGACCGCGTCCTGGCCAGCCGCAACGAGCTCACGCTGCTCGCGATCTCGCTCATCACGCTGTTCTTCTTCGTGCTGATGGCGATCGCCGAGTGGTCGCGCTCGCAGATCCTGATCCACGCCGGCATCCGCTTCGACGAACGCCTGAGCTCGCGCGTGTTCAATTCCAGCTTCGAGACCTACCTCGAAGGCTCCAGCAGCGGCCCGACGCGCGCGTTCACCGACCTGCTGCAGATCCGCCAGATGCTCACGGGGCAGACGCTCTTCACGCTGTTCGACGTGCCGTGGACGCCCATCTACATCGCCGTGATGTACCTCGTGCACCCGCTGCTCGGGTGGGTGGCGATCGTGTTCGCCATCATCCAGGGCCTGGTGGCGTGGTTCGGCCACGCGCGCACCGTCAAGCCCACGCAGGACGCTGCCCAGGCGGCCACCGGCGTGCAGATGTACCTGAAGAGCAAGCTGCGCAACATCGAGGTGATCGAGTCGATGGGCATGCTGGGCGCGCTGCGCAAGCGCTGGCAGGCGTGGCAGGACGAGTTCAACGTGAAGCACGGGCACGCATCGGCGGTCAACCATCGCGCCACGGCGCTGAGCAAGTTCGCGCGCTATGTGCAGCAGTCCGTCGGCCTAGCGGCCGGCGCGCTGCTGGTGGCGAACGGCGAACTGTCGCCCGGCGGCATGATCGCCTGTAACCTGCTGATGAACCGCGCGCTGTCGCCGATCGACTCGCTGGTGCAGTCCTGGCGCAGCTTCGCCAATGCGCGCGACGCCTTCCTGCGCCTGGAGACGCTGCTGACCGGCTACCCGGAGCGCGAGGTTCCGCTGCGCGGCGAGGCGCCGACCGGCGAAGTCGTCCTGCGCGGCGCGGTGGCCGATGCGCCCGGCCGCAAGGAGCCGATCCTCAAGGGCGTGGACCTGTCGGTCCGCCCGGGCGAGGTGGTGGTGGTCATGGGTCCCTCGGGCTCGGGCAAGTCGACGCTGGCTCGCGTGATCACCGGCATCTGGCCGCACGTCACGGGCGAGGTGCAGCTGGGCGGCGTGCCGCTCGCGCAGTGGAACCGCGTCGAGCTCGGGCCGCACATCGGCTACCTGCCGCAGGACATCGAACTCTTCGAAGGCAGCATCGCCGAGAACATCAGCCGCATGGGCGAGCTCGACTCGGAGAAGGTCATCGAAGCCGCCCGCATCGCCGGCCTGCACGAGATGATCCTGCGCTTCCCGCAAGGCTACGACACGCCGGTGGGCGCCGCCGGGCGCATGCTCTCGGGCGGCCAGCGCCAGCGCATCGGCCTCGCGCGCGCCGTCTACGGCAACCCGTCGCTGGTCGTGCTCGACGAACCGAATGCCAACCTCGACGAAGCCGGCGAGGGCGCACTGGCCCGCGCCGTGCAGCAGCTCAAGGCCGCGGGCAAGGCGGTCATCCTCATCACCCACCGCCCCTCGGCGATCGCGCTGGCCGACCGCATCGTGCTGGTCCAGGACGGCACGATCCGCGCCGACGGCCCGCGCGACGCGGTGCTCGCATCGCTGCGCCCCGCGCAGGCCCCCGCCCGGCTGGCGAACCCGCAGCCCGCCTGATCTCCCACCGAACCGAAACAGTCCCCAGCCATGGAAACGCAAAACCAACTCCAGCCCCCGTCGGCCACGCCCGCACCGGGCGCACCGGCCGATGAAGGCCACACCCACGGCGACTCCATCCGGGCCGGCCGCATCGGCCTGTGGGCCCTGGGCCTCGGCTTCGTCGGCTTCCTGCTGTGGGCTGCGTTCGCGCCGCTGGACGAAGGCGTGCCGGCCACCGGCGTCGTCTCCATCAACACCAAGCGCAAGGCGGTGCAGCACCCCACCGGCGGCATCATCAAGGAGATGATGGTGCAGGAAGGCGACCGCGTGCGCGAAGGCCAGGTCCTGCTCAAGCTCGACGAAGCCGCCACGCGCGCCAACTACGAAAGCATCCGCCAGGAGTATTTCGGCCTGCGCGCGATGCAGGGGCGCCTGCTCGCCGAGCAGTCCGGCCTGCCCGCGATGACGATCCACCCGGACCTGCAGGCCGCGGCCGCGAAGGACCCGCTGATCCGCAACCAGGTGCAGACGCAGCAGCAGCTGTTCGCCTCGCGCCGCTCCTCGTTGCAGGCCGACCTGCAGCAGATCCAGGAAAGCATCCGCGGCCAGGAATCGCTGATCCGCTCCTACCAGGAGATCCTCATCAGCCGGCGCAGCCAGCTCGCGCTCATCAACGACGAGCTGAAGAACACCCGCGAGCTCGTGGTCGAAGGCTACATGCCGCGCAACCGCCAGCTGGAGCTTGAACGGATGGTGGCCGACGCGAACGGCGCGGTCGCCGAACTGCTCGGCAACATCGCCCGCACGCACAACGCGATCGCCGAGCTGCGCCAGAAGTCGCTCGGGCGCACGCAGGAGTACCGCAAGGAGGTCGAAGGCGGGCTGACCGACGTGACGCGCCAGGTGCAGGCCGACGAAGCCAAGTTCCAGGCGCTGGGCGACGACCTCAATCGCACCGAGCTGCGCTCCCCCGCGACCGGCCAGGTCGTCGGCCTCGCCATCCAGACGGTGGGCGGCGTCATCCAGGGCGGCCAGAAGATCATGGACATCGTGCCCGACAACGAGATGCTGCTCGTGGAGACGCGCGTGGCGCCGAACCTGATCGACCAGGTGCACGCGGGCCTGCCGGTGGACATCCGCTTCAACACGTTCTCCAACTCGCCGGTGCTAGTCGTCGACGGCAAGGTCGTGTCGATCTCCGGCGACCTGCTCGCCGACCAGCAAAGCGGCGCCACCTACTACCTGGCGCGCGTGGCCGTCACGCCCGAAGGCCAGAAGAAGCTCGGCAAGCGCGTGCTGCAGGCCGGCATGCCGGTGGAAGTCGTGCTCAAGACCGGCGAGCGTTCGATGCTGGCCTACGTGCTGCACCCGCTGACCAAGCGCCTTGCGGCGGCGATGAAGGAGCAATGACGATGCGGTTCACTTCCCGGGCGGTGTCCGCCGCCTGCGTGGCGATGCTGTGCGCGCTGTCGCCGCTCGCATCCCATGCGCAGAGCCCCGCGGCGACTCCGGCTGCCAGGCCGGCGACCGAGCCCGCGCTGACGCTGGCCGAGGCATACCGCCTGGCCTTCGTCGAGGACGCGACGATCCGCGCCGCGCGCGCGCAAGCCGACGCGCGGCGCGAGCGCCTGCCGCAGGCGCGCGCCGCTCTGCTGCCGAACATCTCGGCCAGCTACGGCCGCAACCACAACCACCTCGAGAGCACCTCGCCCGGCATCACCGGCCCGGTGGTCGACGAGACGCGCTACGGCAGCAGCAGCAAGGTGCTGACGCTGCGCCAGCCGATCTTCCGGCCTTACCAGATCGCCGACCTGGCGCAGGCGCGCGCGGTGGTGGCCGATGCGAACGCGCAGCTGGACAAGGAAACGCAGAACCTCGCGGTGCGCGTGACCAGCGCCTACCTCGATTGCCTGCTCGCGCAGGACCAGCTGGCGCTGATCCTGGCGCAGAAGTCGACGTACACGACGCAGCTGGATGCGGCGAAGAAGCGCTTCTCGGCCGGCGCCGGCGTGCGCACCGACATCGACGACGCGCAGGCCAAGCTCGATTTCACGATCGCGACCGAGCTGCAGCTGCGCCAGAACGTGGATTACACGCGCCGTGTCTTGCAGGTCCTGATCAACCGCCCCGTCACCGCGCTCGCGCCGGTGGACCCGGCCCGCCTGAAGCTGGGCCCGCCGGTGCCGGCGCAGCTGGACGAGTGGCAGCAGCGCGCCGAGCTCACCAGCCCCGAGCTGCGCTCGATGTCCGCGCAGCGCGACGCCTCGCGGCGCGAGATCGACAAGGCGCGCGCCGGCCATCTGCCGACGCTGGACTTCGTGGCGCAGCGCTCGATCAGCAACAGCGAGAACGTCACGCGGATCAACTCCAACTACGACAACACGAGCTTCGGCATCCAGCTGAACATCCCGATCTTCGCCGGCGGCGGCGTCACCTCGCAGACGCGCCAGGCCGTGGCGGACACCGAGCGCGCCGAGCAGGCGCTCGAAGCCACGCGCCGCGACCTCGCGCTGCGCATCGAGCAGGAGTTCCGCGGCGTGACCGAAGGCGTCGCGAAGGTCGCGGCGCTGGAGAAGGCCGTGCAGTCGGCCGAGGTGATGGTGCGCTCCACGCGCCGCTCCTACGAAGGCGGCGTGCGCACGGTGGTGGACATCCTCGCGGCCGAGGAGCAGCGGGTGACCGCGCTGCGCGACCTGGCGCAGGCGCGCTACCTGTACCTGCTGTCGCGCGTGCGCCTGCAGGCGCTCACCGGCGTCGCCGACGAGACGGCCATCGCGGAGATCAATTCGACGCTCGCCCCCTGAGGGCGCGCGTCATCCCAGGGTAGAGAAGGTGTCGGACACCCCGATCAGCGCAACGGCAGCGGCCGTGCTGGTCGGGGTGACCGCCGCTGCCATCTGCATGCCGTGCGTGATGGAGTCCTCGGGCAGCCGGTAGCTCAGGCCCATCTCCACCGCGAAGTGCTGCGCGACCAGCGCCTTGTTGTCCAGCAAATCCGCCACCCAGCCCCAGGTGGCATTGCCCTTGAACGACAGCGCCGACTGCAGGATCTGGTCGACGAGGTAGCCGCGGCTCGTGCCGTGCGCGAGCGCGTCGGTCCAGTAGGTCAGGCCTTCCGGGTCCGCGCCTTCGCTGCGCCCCAGCGAGTTGCGGTACACGAGGTTGACGAAGTCGGCGTTGGTCATCGCCGCCGAGTAGCCGGTCTGCGCCGGGTACTGCAGCGCCGCCGAATAGAAGTTGTCCGCGACCTGCACGATGCTCTTGCCGGCGCGCACCTGGTTGATCCAGAAGTCCAGCCCGTCGGCCTCGGGGATGCGGTTGAAGAAGCCGACGTACAGCGACTCCAGCAGCTTCAGGTCCCACGCCGAGATCGCGCGCGAGTCGGCGCCGACCTGCAGGTTCACCGTGAAGTCCGAGAACGCCACGTGCGTGGGGCCTTCGAGCGTGTCGCGGCCATCGCGGCCGGCCACGGTGTCGTTCACGACGATGTCGCTGCTCGCATGCGAGAGGCGGTAGTCGGTGCGGGCGCCGGAGAACTGCACCGTGTCCGAGCCGCCGCGGCCGAGGAAGCTTTCGTCCAGCGACGTGCTGCGGAACGTTTCCGACGCGGTGCTGCCCATGTAGGCCACGATGCCCGTGGCCGCGCCGGGGAAGGTGCCGGCGAAGGGGAACTGCGCACCTTGCATCACCGCGTCGTCGGCGTGAATGGCGTCCTGCACCCATTGCCAGTTGCTGCCGTAGAGGGCCGCATAGGTGGTTTCCGTCAGCGCGCCGTCGCCGCTGGAGAGCACGCCGACCACCGACGTCACGCCGCCTTCGGTGCGCAAGAGCGGCCCGCCGGACGCGCCAGGCCCCAGGCTCGCGTCGATGTCGTAGATCTGCCAGGTGGCCGACGCATGCGCGACGATCTGCTCTTCCATCTGGCCCGAGCCGCGCGCGGGGTAGCCGTTGATGGTGCCGGTGAAGTCGTTGGCGTAGGACGCGACGGGGGTCCAGCCGGTGGTGTTGCCGATCGGCGTGCGCAGCCCCAGCACTGCCAGGTCGAACTGCGATTCGTCCGGCGTGAGCAGGCCGGGCGCGTCGCCGTTGTCCCAGTCGGGCGTGCGCGCAAAGATCACGGCGACGTCGGTGTAGCTGCCGAAAGGCGACAGCAGGCCGGGCGACGTGTCGGCGCCGGGCACGACCTTGATGCTGGTGGCGAAGCCGCCGCGCGCCGCGTCGTAGATCGCGTGGTCGGCGGTGAGCACGTCGTTCAGGCCGACGACGATGCCGGAGGCTCGCGTGGCGGGTCCGCCGTCGGGCCACGTGCATTGCAGGTAGCAGATGCTGCTGTAGGGCAGCACCGTGCGGTTCGAGATCTCGTACATGGGGTCCTGTGGTCGCTCCCCCTCCACTCCGGGCGCTATCTTCGCACGGCTGAGCCTGGCGAATCAGTGACGGCCGGTACTGAATGTGACGGGGGGTGAGACAATCCGCGCGAGTTTCCGGCACCCGAAAGTCCGCACCTGAAGGCATGCTCATTCTCCTGATCCTGTGCGGGGCGGTTTCCTGCATCGCCTGCGCCCTCCTGCTGCGCATCGGCCGCACCAACGGCCGCCGCTATGGCCAGACGGTGCCCCAGCGGTTCCACACCGGCCACGTCCCGCGCCTGGGCGGCGTGGCGATGATGGCCGCCTGCACGGCCGGCTGGGCGTGGATGGTCGGCTCCGAACGCTTCTTCGAGGTTCACAGCCAGTTGCGCATGGCGTTTCCCATCGGCGTGGCCTGGTGGTCGGTGGCGCTCATCGCGGTGGCCGGCGGCGTCGGCGAGGACCTGACGCACCGCCTCACCGCGGGCTGGCGACTCGCCTTCACGCTGCTGGCCGGCGCGATGGCCACTTGGCTGCTGGGCCTGTCCATCCCCACGCTGGGTGTCGAATCGCTGCAGGGCCTGTGGGCCGCGACGCCATGGTTCGGCATCGCGCTGGCGATCTTCGCCGTCGCCGGCCTGCCGCACGCATTCAACCTGATCGACGGCTACAACGGGCTGGCCGGCATCGTCGCCGTGATCTGCTGCTTCGCGCTCGCCTATGTGTGCCTCGCCCACGGCGACCGCCAGCTGGCCGGCGTCGTGCTCGCGCTCGCCGGGGCCACCGCCGGCTTCCTGGTATGGAACTACCCGCGCGGCCTGCTCTTCGCCGGCGACGGCGGCGCCTACCTGTGGGGCGTGGTCATCGCCATCGCCAGCATCCAGCTCGTGCAGCGCTATCCGGACGTCTCGCCCTGGTTCCCGGTGCTGCTCTTGATCTACCCGGTGTGGGAGACGGTGTTCTCGATCTGGCGCAAGGTGATGCGCGGGCAGTCGCCCGGCGTGGCCGACGCGCTGCACTTCCACCAGTTGATCTACCGCCGCATCGTGCGCCACGTGTTCGACGACGACGAGGCGCGCGCCATGCTCCTGCGCAACAACCGCACGTCGCCCTACCTGTGGGGCTTCACGGTGCTCACCGTCATCCCCGCCGTGCTGTTCTGGGGCAACACGCCGGTGCTCATGTTCTTCACGGCCCTGTTCGTGGTGAGTTACGTGTGGGCCTACGTGAGCATCGTGCGCTTCAAGGTGCCCAACTGGCTCAGGCGCTGAGGCTGGCAAAATCAGGGGAATCCCCCGCCGCCGCCCATGACCGACCTGAAACACATTTCGCCCCGCGAGAAGGCCGAGATCCTTGCGCAGGCGCTGCCGTACATCCGCCGCTTCCACGGCAAGACCATCGTCATCAAGTACGGCGGCAACGCCATGACCGACCCGGAGCTGCAGGCCGACTTCGCCGAGGACATCGTGCTGCTCAAGCTGGTGGGCATGAACCCGGTGGTGGTGCACGGCGGCGGCCCGCAGATCGAGCAGGCGCTGAACCGCCTGGGCAAGAAGGGCGAGTTCATCCAGGGCATGCGCGTGACCGACGCCGAGACCATGGAAGTGGTCGAGTGGGTGCTGGCCGGCGAGGTGCAGCAGGACATCGTGGGCCTGATCAACCAGGCCGGCGGCAAGGCCGTGGGCCTGACGGGCCGCGACGGCGGCCTGATCCGCGCGCGCAAGCTCAAGATGGTCGACAACAAGGACCCGAACAAGGAACACGACGTGGGCCAGGTGGGCGACATCACCGCCGTCGACCCTTCGGTGGTGAAGGCGCTGCAGGACGACCAGTTCATTCCCGTCATCTCGCCCATCGGCTTCGGCGAGGAGAACGAGAGCTACAACATCAACGCCGACGTCGTCGCGGCCAAGCTCGCCACCGTGCTGCAGGCCGAGAAGCTCATGCTGCTGACCAACACGCCCGGCGTGCTGGACAAGCAGGGCAAGCTGCTCACCAACCTGTCGGCGCGCGAGATCGACGAGCTCTTCGCCGACGGCACCATCTCCGGCGGCATGCTGCCCAAGATCAGCGGCGCGCTCGACGCCGCGCGCAGCGGCGTCAACACCGTGCACATCATCGACGGGCGCGTGCCCCACGCCATGCTGCTGGAAGTCCTGACCGACCAGGCCTACGGCACCATGATCCGATCCCACTGAAACTTCTTCCATGCGCCTGCTCCTCGTCGAAGACGATGTGATGGTCGCCAGCGGCATCAAGCTGGGGCTGACCGACGCCGGCTACACGGTGGACTGGGTCGGCAGCGGCGAGCGCGCCGAGGAGGTCCTGCGCACCGAGGTGTTCGACGCCGCGATCATCGACATCGGCCTGCCGCGCATGGACGGGCTGGAGCTGACCAAGCGCCTGCGCCGCCCCGAGATGGCCAGCCATGCGATGCCGGTGCTGATCCTCACCGCGCGCGACGCACTGCACGACCGCGTGCATGGCCTGGACCTGGGCGCCGACGACTACATGATCAAGCCCTACGAGCTGCCCGAGCTGCTGGCGCGGCTGCGCGCACTGCTGCGGCGCTCGCAGGCGGCCACCAGCGCGGTGCTGGCCTTCGGGCCGATCGAGCTGGACACGGCCAACCGCCGCGCGTCGGCCCGGCACGACGGGCAGGAGACGCCGCTCGAACTGGGCCCGCGCGAATGGACGGTGCTGGAGTACCTCCTGATCAACGCGCCCAAGCCCGCCAGCAAGGAAAAACTGCTGCAGGTGCTGACCGGCTGGGACCGCGAGATCACGCCCAACGCGGTGGAGGTCTACATCTCGCGCCTGCGCGGCAAGCTGGAGCCGCACGGCGTGGGGTTGCGGTCTATCCGCGGCTTCGGCTACCGCCTCGAGCTCACGGCCCAGGCGTGAACCTGCCCTTCATGCCGAAGCGGCGGCGCGCGAGCGCGGCGCTGGGCATGACCTCCGGCCTGCGCCGGCGGCTGCTGGTGCTGCTGCTGGTGCCCCTGCTGCTGCTAGCGCTGATCAACGCGTGGTTCGATTACCGCTCGGCCAGCAACGTCGCGGGCCAGCAGGACCAGCGCCTCGCGGCGTTGCTGCCGCTGCTGGCCGATTCGATCATCGCCGAGGGCCAGAAGCCCGGGGACCCGCCGGTGCTGCTGCTGGCGCCGGCCGTGGACGAATTCCTCTCGTCGCCCGCATCGGCCTATTCGCTGTGCGACCCCGACGGCAAGGCCCTGCGCGGCGAAGCCTGGATGTGCGACCTGGCGCCGACCTCGCGCGAGGCCGAGTTCCACAGCGAGGAATACGAGGGCACCACGTGGCGCATCGTGCGCCAGCGCCAGCAGTCGGTGCTGGGGGAGGTGGTCGTGGTGCTGGCCGACGGCTCGGACCCGCGCCAGCAATGGGCGCGCGCCATCCTGTTCAAGGTGCTGCTGCCCAACCTGGTGTTGCTCACGCTCGCTGCCTTCGCGGTGCGCTGGGCGGTGGCGCGCGCGCTGAAGCCGCTGCTGGACCTGCGCGTGGCGGTGGAATCGCGCTCGCCGCGCGACCTGTCGTCGCTGGACGAGAGCGCCTCGCCCGAGGAGGTGCGCCCGCTCGTGCACTCGCTCAACCGCCTGTTCGAGCTGGTCAACGCGCAGGCCGAAAGCCAGCGCCGCTTCATCGCCGATGCGGCGCACCAGCTGCGCACGCCTCTGGCGGGCCTGCAGGCGCAGGTGGAAGCGTGGGCGCACGCCACGCCGGCCGCCGACGCGATGGTGCGCCTGCCCGCGCACGAGGTGGCCAAGCTGCGCGACGCGACGCGGCGCACCTCGCAGCTCGCGAGCCAGCTGCTGGCGCTGTCGCGCGCCGATGCCCGCACCATGCACGCCCAGCCCATGCAGCGCGTCGACCTGAAGGCGCTGTGCGAGGACATCCTGCAGCACCACCTGGACGACGCCACGGCCAAGCACATCGACCTGGGCCTGGACGCGCAACCGGCGTCGGCCCATGCGCACGAGTGGCTGCTGCGCGAGGCCCTGGAGAACCTGGTCGACAACGCGGTGAAGTACACGCCGCCGGGCGGCACGGTCACCATCCACTGCGGCCTGCGCGGCGGCGTGCCGTTTCTATCGGTGGAAGACGACGGCCCCGGCATCGCGCCGGCCGAACGCTCGCGCGTGCTGGAGCGCTTCTACCGCGTGAAGGGCACGCCGGGCGAGGGCAATGGACTGGGCCTGGCCATCGCCGACGAAATCGCGCGCGTGCACCACGGCCACCTCACGCTGGAAAGCGGCAACGGCGGGCGCGGCCTGAAGGCCACGCTGGCCCTGCCGGGGTAAGCGCGCACTTGGCGTGTATGCATGCAAGCATGCGCGTCTGCTGGCGAAAACCCTGACTTGGGGCTGTGCGAGAATGGCTCAACAGTGACCGCCGAACGCCCGAACGCATCTATGCCCGACGCGCAATTCGACAGCCCCGATTCCCCCGCCAGCCCCGACGCCGCACCGGCCCGCAAACGCCCCAAGCCGGGCGAGCGGCGCGTGCAGATCCTCGAGGCCCTGGCCACCATGCTGGAGCAGCCCGGCGCAGAGCGCATCACCACCGCCGCGCTGGCCGCGCGGCTGGACGTGAGCGAAGCGGCCCTGTACCGCCACTTCGCGAGCAAGGCCCAGATGTTCGAGGGCCTCATCGAGTTCATCGAGCAGAGCGTGTTCTCGCTGATCAACCAGATCGGCGAGCGCGAGCCCGCAGGCGCCGGCCAGGCCGCCAAGACGGTGGCGATGCTGCTGCAGTTCGCCGAGAAGAACCCCGGCATGACGCGCGTGATGGTGGGCGACGCCCTGGTCTTCGAGAACGAGCGCCTGCAGCAGCGCATGAACCTCTTCTTCGACAAGGTCGAGTCGTCGCTGAAGCAAAGCCTGCGCGAAGGCGGCGAAGGCTCGGCCACGCCCAGCGCCGACGCGCAGGTGCGCGCGTCGCTGCTCACCGCCTTCGTCGTCGGCCGGCTGCAGCGCTTTGCGCGGTCGGGCTTCAAGCGCCCGCCGTCCGAGCACCTGGACGCCTGCCTGTCGCGCATGCTCTAGAAGGATGCTCCGCATCGCAGTCGCAGGCGACGACGTCGTCCTGCATCCCAGCGGCGCCGCGCTGCTGGCCACCCACAAGACCCTGCTCATCGCCGACGCGCATTTCGGCAAGGCGGTGAGCTTTCGCAAGCTGGGCGTGCCCGTGCCCAGCGGGACGACGAGCGAGACGCTCGCAACGCTCGACAAGGCGCTGGCGGACACGGGCGCGGAGCGCATCGTGTTCCTGGGCGACTTCCTGCATTCGCGGCGCTCGCATGCGAAGGGCACGCTCGCGACCATCACCGAATGGCGCGAGCGCAACATGCGGCTGGAGATCACGCTGGTGCGCGGCAACCACGACGACCGCGCCGGCGACCCGCCGGCGGAGCTGGGCATCCGCGTCGTCGACGAGCCGCTGGCGCTGGGGCCGTTCGCCCTGTGCCATCACCCGAAACCGCGCGAGGGCGCGTACGTGATGGCGGGGCACTGGCATCCGTGCATCAGCGTCGGCGGGCGCGCGTTCGAGCGGCTGCGGCTGCCGTGTTTCTGGTTTGGGGATGATTCGGGGGCGCTGCCGGACAATGCAGTCGGTGTGCTACCCGCGTTCGGCAGCTTCACGGGGATGCATCGCATCGAGCCGCGGGCGGGGGATCGGATCTTTCCGGTGGCGGAGGATGTGGTGCGGGCGATTCCGCAATTGCCGATTGCGTGAGCTAAGGACACAACCGTGTCCGGATTCAGTTTCCTGGACGAGCTTCGATTTTCCCCGGATCGTTCGGCAAGGCCGCAAGGTCGCCTGGAAACAGCAGCCTGAAATCCGTCAGCGATCGCTCGAGTGCGTTGGTGCGTTTGACCTGCTCGATAAGCGCTTGAACTTCGTCATAGTCGAATTCAGAAGACCACCTCTGGATGTCGCACATCGCTTTGATATACCCGTCCGTCTGGCCCTCGCGCGTCAAGGCCTTGAGGTTGTCCAGATAGGTCTCTCGATACAAAGTGGGCACGATGATTCGACATTGTTCGGCGGCAGACAGTTCTGCGTTCATGACAAGTCTGGCCAATCTGCCGTTGCCGTCGTTGAAGGGGTGCACTTCCGAGACGACAAACATCGCGTAGAGCGCCCGGGGCAGGCCCGGTTCCAATTCGTGCAATCGCGCCGCTCCTGCTGCAAGTGTTGCCCTCACGAGGCGTGGCGCCACAAACGTCGTGTTGCCCGCCCTGTTCGGAAGAACCTTGATTTCGCCAGGACTGACTTCGGGGCGAGCGCTCATCATGTCCTTGTGACGCTCGCACAGCTGCTGGACCACGGCCGGCGTCGTGAGCATCGTCTGCAGGCGCCACGCCGGCGCGACGATCTGACGGAACACCCCCAAGATGTCGTGCGAATCTTTCGGGCGCTTCTCGACGATCTTGCCATGGAGCGCAATGTCGGCCGCCTCTTCGATCTCAAACTCCGTCCCTTCGATGAAGTTGCTGAAGTAGGACTCCAGGAACCCGAAGTTGGCCAAGGCGTCTCCTGCTCGAGCGGGGTCTTTCACGACAGGCAAGGTGTGAGTCTTGAGTGCGCGAATGAGTTGGTCGAAGCGGTGCAAGCGCTCTTCGTCGAGCGCGGCCGCGACCGCGCCAGTCTTGAGGGCGGTAGCCTCACGCGTCCCCAGGATGGCCCCGATTTTTCCGGAGAGGCTTGCCAGTTCACGCTCGCGGGAAATTTGCGGCGCGATCGCTTCTGCTTCCTTGCGAAGCCGCTTCAGCCGGTCCTCGCCCGCCACATCACAGATTTCGGCAAGACGTTGCTCGACTTCTGCCAAGGGGGCATTTCGGTGGGATTCGTTTCGGCTGAGGTTGTCCAGGAACACTCGCGCCTGGCTTGCCCAAAACAGATCTGTCTTCCCCCAGCGCTGATCCCCCGGCGCAGGCCCGGCCGCTGTAAAGGAGACGATGTTCAGGCCGGGCAGCTCCACTCGTCTTGAATGTGTGTAGGCAAGAACGAGAGGGTCGGACACTCCTCCATCGAACGCGGACTTGAAGGTGACGACTGCATTGGGAAACAGTGCTGCTGCAACCCGCAGCTTGTGCCGGCGCAAGAGCGACGGCCACTGATCCTCGGCCAGTGGTGAGGCGATGCCTCGGGCGACCCGTTTGAGTTCACCACGAGCCACGCGGCGCTGGACATCGCGAATTTTCGCCGCACTGAGCTCAGCGTTGATGAAGATCTCTTGTCGCGATTTGTCCATCGTTGGTTGACCGACTGTCGTCAATTGTACTCACAAGCCGTGAGTATGTCGTGAAATCTTCGAACAATCAACTTTTGCGACAAACGTGAGGCGGCCAATGACAGAACGCGACAATCGCAGGAGGGCGCACCCAGAATTTGCGACAAAGCGGGCTCACTAGCCTACCGATGCACGGGCTTTCCCTTCGCGACGAAACTCGTACGAGCCATTCCGCAGGCACCCATTGCATCGATTTTTCTTGATCGAAGCAACGTCTCTCGTAGTCAAGATATAGGACGTAAGTTTCATGTCGGCCCCTAGAATTATTCTTTCGCGCAAAGCGAAGAGGGGCAAGACATGGTGGGGGAGGTCCAGCCGGCCGCAGAGCCGGTTGAAGAAGTGCGCGATGCGTCGTCAGGGGGGGGGCTGGTCGGGCCTCTATGCGCTGTGCGCCATCGCGCGCTTTCACCAGGTTGCAGCGGATCCAGCGGCACTGGCGCACCAACTGGGGATTCGTCCGAGCGATCGCGTCGCAGTCGACGACATCCTGCGTGCTGCCAAGCATCTTGGCCTGAAGGCCAAGCGCTCCGCGACGACTCTGGAGCGGCTGCCCCTGAACCCCTTGCCGGCGTTGGCGCTGGTTTCGAGGGCTGACGATCAAGTCGGCGCGGTCATCCTTGCCCAATGCGATGGCCAACGCGTGCTGGTCCAGGACCCGGGCTCGCAAACACCGCGCCCCATGATCGAGCCGCTGGAAGCGTTCGCCGCGAAGTGGACGGGTGACCTGATCCTGATCACGAGCCGCGCGAGCCTGGTCGGCGACTTGGCGAAGTTCGACTTCTCGTGGTTCATCCCCGCGATCGTCAAGTACCGCCGACTGCTGGGCGAAGTGCTGCTCATTTCGCTCTTCTTGCAGCTCTTCGCGCTGGTCAGCCCCTTGTTCTTCCAGGTAGTGATGGACAAGGTGCTGGTGCACAAGGGATTGACCACTCTCGATGTGCTCGTGATCGGGCTCGTCGCGGTCGTGATCTTTGAGAGCGTGCTGAGCGCCTTGCGCTCATACGTCTTCAGCCACACCACGAGCCGCATCGACGTGGAACTGGGCGCGAGGCTTTTCCGGCATCTGGTGCAACTGCCGCTGGCTTACTTCCAGGCACGGCGCGTCGGGGACTCCGTGGCGCGCGTACGCGAGCTGGAGAACATCCGAAGCTTCCTTACCGGGCAGGCGCTCACGGTGGTGCTGGACGTGATCTTCTCCGTCCTCTTCATAGGCGTGATGCTGTTCTACAGCGTGTCGCTCACGCTGATCGTGATGGTGAGCCTGCCGCTGTATTTTGGGCTCAGCCTGATGGTGGTGCCCATCCTGCGTCGGCGGCTCGACGTGAAATTCGCGCGCGGCGCCGAGAATCAGGCCATGCTGGTCGAGACAGTGACCGGCATCCAGACCGTGAAGGCTAGCGCGCTGGAACCCAGCTTCGCACGCCGCTGGGACAACCAGTTGGCCGCCTACGTCAGCGCGAGCTTCCGCACGCAGAACCTAGCGAGCTGGGCGCACGAGGGCGTGAACCTGATTGGCAAGCTCGTGAATGCCGCCATGCTCTGGTGGGGCGCGCATCTTGTGATGTCGAACGACCTGACGGTGGGGCAGTTCGTGGCCTTCACCATGTTCGCGCAGCGCGTTGCCAATCCCATCATGCGCATGGCGCAGTTGTGGACGGACTTCCAGCAGACGGGGATCTCGATGGCGCGGCTGGGGGACATCCTCAACACGCGCACGGAGATTCCGCCCACAAACGCCGCGCAGTTGCCGCCGGTGAAGGGCCGCGTCACGCTTGACGGTGTCTCGTTCCGTTACCGCCCCGAAGCGGCGCCTGTGCTCGAAGGAATCTCGCTCGACGTGAAACCCGGCGAGGTGATCGGCATCGTGGGCCGCTCGGGGTCGGGTAAGAGCACGCTCACCAAACTCGTGCAACGC
Organism: Ramlibacter sp. PS4R-6; assembly: GCF_037572775.1. Lineage (NCBI taxonomy): Bacteria > Pseudomonadati > Pseudomonadota > Betaproteobacteria > Burkholderiales > Comamonadaceae > Ramlibacter > Ramlibacter sp. PS4R-6. The sequence goes on from NZ_JBBHKA010000001.1 coordinate 1,404,094, forward strand.
CTGTATGTGCCCGAAGCCGGACGCATCCTGGTCGACGGCATCGACATCAGCCTGATCGACGCGGCGCAATTGCGACGGCAGGTGGGCGTGGTGCTGCAGGAGAACCTGCTGTTCAACCGTAGCGTGCGCGAGAACATCGCCATCGCGGACCCCGCGGCGCCGCTCCAATCCGTGATCCGCGTCGCCCAACTTGCAGGCGCGCACGACTTCATCGGCGAGCTGCCGGAAGGTTACGAAACAATCGTCGGTGAACAGGGCTGTTCGCTCTCGGGAGGGCAGCGCCAACGCATCGCGATTGCGCGGGCCCTGTTCACCAACCCGCGCATCCTGATTTTTGACGAAGCAACCAGCGCACTCGACTACGAGAGCGAAGCCGTCATCCAGCGGAACATGGCGCAGATCTGCAATGGGCGCACCGTGTTCGTCATCGCGCATCGGCTGTCGGCTGTGCGTCACACCGACCGGATCATCGTGCTGGAGAAGGGAAAGATCGTGGAGACGGGCTCGCACCAGGAACTGGTGGTCAAGCCGCGCGGCCTGTACGCGTACCTGTGGCGGATGCAGGACGGCACCTGCCCGGCAGAAGGAGCGACCGCATGAATTCGACCGCACCCGTGCGCCATCCCGTCGCCGACTTGCTGGCCCGTTACCGCGCCGTCTTCGGTGCGGCATGGGCCGCGCGTCACCAGCTCGCTGGCCCCGCGCGGCTCGCTGAAGAAGCGGCCTTCCTGCCCGCGGCGTTGAGCCTGCAGGAATCGCCTGTGCATCCCGCGCCGCGCCGCGCGGCGTACGTGGTAATGGCGCTGTTCGTAATCGCGCTGCTGTGGGCGATTTTCGGCAAGGTCGATATCGTCGCCGTCGCGAGCGGCCGGGTCGTGGTGAGCGACCGGACGAAGGTCGTGCAGCCGCTGGAGCGCAGCGTGGTGAAGCGCGTGTTGGTGAACGACGGCGATCGCGTGAGGGCCGGCCAAACGTTGATCGAGCTGGACCCGACGGTCGCCAATGCGGACAAGGCCGCTGTGCAGGAGCTGGTGAAGGCCGCGAAGTCCGATGCGATTCGCGCGCGCGCCATCCTAAACGCCATGGTATCCGGCCAAGGCCGGCCACGCACCGTGTTCCCGGCCGAGTGGCCGGCGGCCGAGATCAGCGCGGCGCAGGCGCAGCTTGACGCGAACTGGAGCGACATCTCGGCCAAGCTAGCCAAGTTCGGGGCCGAGATCGGCCGGCGGCAGGCGGAGATCGCCACCACGCGAGAGATGATCGCGAAGCTTGAAGCCACCTTGCCTCTGGCCAAGCAGCGCGAGGTGGACCTGGCAGGCCTTGCCCGCGACGGCTTCGCGCCTAGCCACACGGCGCAGGACAAGGCGCGCGAACGGATCGAGACGGAACGCGACCTCGCGACGCAGCGCGCCAGGTTGTCCGAGGCGGCCGCGTCGCTGCGCGAAAGCGAAAGCGCGCGATTCGCGTACATCGCCGAGACGCGCCGTACCTTGAGCGAACGCGAAGCACAAGCCGAACTCAAATTCCAACAGGCGAAGCAAGACGAAACCAAGGCCGTTCAGCGCGAGCGGCTCACTGCCCTGCGCGCGCCAGTGGACGGCGTTGTGCAGCAGCTGGCCGTGCACACCAACGGCGGCGTGGTGACAGAAGCGCAGGCGCTCATGGTTATCGTGCCGGACGAAGCGCAGGTGACGGCTGAAGTGATGCTGGAGAACAAGGACGTCGGCTTTGTGAACGTGGGACAGACGGGGGAGATCAAGCTGGAGACGTTCCCGTACACGCGCTATGGCACGGTTGCTGCAACTGTGGCGCGAGTGAGCGCAGATGCGGTGAACGACGAGAAGCGCGGGGCGCTGTTCCCGGTGACGCTGGCGCTGCAGAGCGCGCAGATCGATGTGGATGGGAAGGCTGTACGGCTGACGCCGGGAATGAACTTGACGGCGGAGATCAGGACAGGGGAGCGAAGGGTGATTGAGTTCTTGCTGGGTCCGATTCAGGCGGCTGGTCGGGAGAGTTTGAGGGAGAGGTGAAGGAAACCTATGTATGAAATATTGGCTATATATATGCGTCCTTACTGCGGTCAGATGGGGATTTTCTAAATGACAGGCATCTACCTTCTGCTCGTGATCTTACTGTGGGCCGCTCTCGTCGCCTGGCTTACCGTCTTACTCACAAAGAAACTCGACCTTCTTTTCCTCCGAATTCTCGTAGGAGCACCATCATTCGCAGCTGCGCTCACACTTCCCTTCATTGATGAAATCGTCGGACGAGAGCAGTTCCAAGAGCTGTGTTCTCAGTATTCCCAGATTCATATCGACATCTCATCTGCAGCTGGAAAGTCAGTGTATTTCGCGAGTCAACCGAATATCCAGATCCAAGGAACGTGGATTCGCGTCATGCGCAGGCCGTTCAGATTTGTGGAGCTGACCAGCGGCAAACCTGTCGTTACCTACGACGAGTTGTTCGCCGAAGGAGGCTGGCTCGCGCGCCATCTCGGACTTTCTGAGGGGCGCGTCCCATTGCTTTTCAAGGGGTATTGTGGGCCCGCCAATCCTCCCAAATCGATTTCATCGTTCAAGTCACTTGGGATCAACTACGTGGAGCCGCCTGCGCGGAGGATGTGAATGACGGCAACACTCAATGACGCTTACATAAATGCCCTTCTCGCAGACGCGAGCTATGTCGACGGGTTAGCGATCGACATGACAGGGGCACTGCTTGCCAACCAGATTTCGGGGCGCATGACGCCGGCGCTTGCACGGTACATTGGCTCTAACTTTACGGTCCTTGACGTTGCGGCCGGACTGTCTTCAAGCTTCGAAGCCGTTGTTTGGCGCGGGAACGTTGGGACTTCTTTTGCGGGGCAGACATTCATTTCTTTTCGAGGGACTCAAGAAGGGCCCGATTTTACGGATGCCGATCCCGACTTGGCCAGCTCGGGACTTGCTCATCGGCAGTTGGCGGACATGGTGAATTGGTGGCTCCGCGAAACGACTCCAGCGCGATATCCCGATGGCGATCCAGTATTCGTTAGACAGGTGAAGTTGACCACAGACAATGATTTTGTTTTGGGGGATCTTGTTCCGGCAGCCGGAAGTTTGGCTGGTCTTACCTCGGCTAAATCCGTCAACGGTCACAGCTTAGGAGGCTACCTCGCCACCTCCTTCGCACGGATATTCGGCGCCAAGTGGCCCATTGAGACTGTCAACACCTTCAACAGCGCAGGGTTTAGCAAGCTCGCGACGTCAAATATTGATCTTGCATTTTCGCGTATCGCATCGGCGATCGGTCCAGAGTTCAGTCTGGAGACATTCTCGCATTCGCAAAATAACTACTTTGCACTGAACGGGATTAACGTCACTACAAACACGTGGGACCCGGTAGGTTTCCAACAGTACGGCGTCCGTGTCGGCTTGTTCCAAGAAGACTTAACGTCGGAGGTCATCAACAACCACTACATGTACAAGCTCACGGACCTTCTTTCGCTGGGCAACGTACTCGCACAGTTGGACCCTACGTTGGATTTTGAAAGGTTGTCCGCCATCGTGCGGGCCGGCAGCAATCGGATGATCGCGTCATATGAAGGCGTGCTCGACGGACTTCGAATGGCTCTGCTGGGCCGGGGAACTGAATTGTCGCAAATGGGCGATGCGAATGGTTCCAACTTCGGGCAGCCGGATGCGCGCGTCAATTTTCATGCGAACATCGAAATGCTCTTGAAGGGCAGCGCCTTCCAGGCGCTCATTGGAAAGGTGACCATTGGGGTCGCGAGTCAGGGCTTGCGTACGCGAGCCCATAATGACTTCGGCGCGCTCGTAGCGCTGCAAGACCTATCTCCAATTGTGATCGCGGCTAAGAACCCCGCGCTCGAATTGGATATCAACGACTTTTGGCAATCATCACGGACCGTTGACTATACAACGTGGCTTGCAGAAAGGGGTGGCACGCCCGCGCGTTTCACGGACGAATGGATTGCTGATCGCGCTGCGATGCTGACGGCGTTGATGCGATACAACGTCGCCGACGCCACAGGTAACCTGATCAGCGCCGGCGGCGCTACGCAGACTGCGAAGAACATATACATTGATCTCACCACAGGTCGTACTCTGACCGAAACGAGCAACGGCAGTCTTCCTTCTCGATTTGTTAAATTCGGCGGCTCCGGCAACGACCCGCTCTTGGGCGAGTCGCTCGACGACCACCTGTACGGTGGCGAAGGCAACGATCACCTGTCCGGTCAGATGGGGGGAGACTATTTGCAGGGCGACGGAGGCAATGACTCATTGCTTGGCGGCGTCGGCAACGACACCATGGCGGGTGGAGCTGGCGACGACTCGCTCGAAGGCGGCGAGAACGACGACTCGCTCATGGGCGGGGCCGACAATGACACCTACGTCATGTCAGGCTCGTGGGGTAAAGACAGCCTCATTGACTCCGATGGCTCAGGCCGGATCATGCTCAATGGCTGGAGGCTAATTGGTGGCACTGGCATAGGTGCCCCCGGTGCCGAATGGCAAGAAGAGTTGCCGGACGATCAGAAGGTGCGTTATCTCCTGCTTGAATCAAAGGCGTCGACCACCGGCAAGCAACTGCAGATCACCGTCCAAGGCGATGCTGCGAACAGCATCACGATCAACAACTTCGACTTCGCCGCGGCTAAGAGCGGAACGTATCTGGGCATCCACCTGGATGACACCCCTAAAGTCGCCCTTGTGCAAGGCTCAGGTCCGAGTTTCTGGGGCGACGTGAATGCAAATCTCCAGGCGCTGGTAGGTCGGGCCACGGACATTATCGAAGGTGCCGCGACCACCTTCATGCTGAATCTCAAGACTGCCGCGAAGGCCGCCGAGTCATTTGTGTTTCACCTCTTCGGGCTGGAAGACAAAAGCGTCAAAGTAGTCGTCGGCGACCGTGTAATCGATGCGGACGGCGCGACCATCGCACTAGCCGAAGGCCAGACGCAGGTCTCATTCGCGTTGATTCAAGATGGTGGCCTCGATGCAGATGTGGTTGGTTCCCTCAGTGTCGACTACATGGGCGCAGGTGGCAAGCTCGCAACCAGCAATTCGTGGGGCCTGTCGCTTCATGATGCTCCCGATCCCGCCAGCATAATCACCGGCGACTTCACCAAGAAGATCGTCAACAACAAATTCGTCTTCCAGCCCGAGCAGCCAGCCGAAGGCCAATACAACTATGCTGTCGACGAAGACAACCCTAACTCACCGAACGCAGCAGACCTCATCAGCGGGTTCGACGAAGCCGAGAAGATTCTCGGCCTCGGTGGCAATGACGCTCTGCTCGGGCGAGGCGGTGCCGACTCGATAGACGGCGGTGACGGCAACGACATCCTGCAAGGCGGTCTGGGCGCAGACACCCTCATTGGCGGCGAGGGCAACGACATCATCTACGGCTCGTCCACCGGATGGCTGTGGACTACCGACACGCCTGGACGCGAGGCACCGTACGTGCCATCGGGTGAGTCGCTCTTGTGGGCGGGCTTCGGCTGGAGCCTAACGACTAACGGTTCCACGAATCTGACGGGTGAGCCAAGTGGCCGGTTGGAGAACACGGTCGCCCGCGACGAGCAGTTCGACGACGTGGGCAACGTCATCGAGTCCGGGGCGGGCAACGATCACGTCTACGCCGGCGTTGCGGACGACCGGGTCGAGGCGGGCGATGGGAAGGACATCGTCTACGGATCGATTGGCAACGACTTGGTGTTGGGCCAGGAAGGCAACGACTACCTTTTTGGGGACGGTCAGTCGAAGCGCGCGAATATCTCTGTCGACTACGCGCCGGCTGCGCAGCATGGCCAGGATTTCCTTGATGGCGGCGAAGGTGACGACACCTTGGTGGGTCAGGGCAACAACGATGTCCTGTATGGCGGCGTGGGCAGCGACCAGCTGTGGGGTGACAGTGGGTCGTTCATGAGTTCGGACTGGGAGTACCTCGATGCTGCGTTCCACGGCAACGACTATCTCGACGGCGAAGACGGTGACGACAGCCTGATCGGCCAAGGTGGCGCCGACACCCTCTATGGCGGCATTGGCAACGACATGCTGCAAGGCGACGACAACTCGACCGCGCGCGTGCCCGGCGACAAGCAAGGCAACGACTTGATGGACGGCGAGGACGGCGATGACACGCTCTTTGGCGGCGGTGCGGCAGACACGCTGTATGGCGGCGCAGGCAACGACCTGATGCGAGGCGACGACAACGCGCTCGAGGCCAAATTCCACGGTGCGGACTACATCGATGCCGAAGACGGTGCGGATACGGTGGTTGGCGGCGGCGGTGCCGACACGATCTATGGCGGTGCGGGCAACGACCGGTTGTCTGGGGACGGCGGCACGTCTGGCCAAGCAGACTTCGCGGCGCAGTTTTATGGTGCCGATTACATCGACGCCGAAGACGGTGAAGACTATGTGGTTGCCGGCGGCTCGGCCGACACGGTGTACGGCGGTGCCGGCAACGACACGATTTTCGGCGATGCCAACGGTGCGACGGGAAGCCGCGAGGGCAGCGATTATCTGGACGGCGAGGGCGGCGACGACCAGATCGCAGCCGGCGGCGGTAACGACACGGTCATCGGGGGTGTCGGCAACGATGTGCTGCAAGGCGACGAGGGCGACGACTGGATCGAAGGCGGCGATGGCGACGACACCTTGCAAGCCGGCGGCGGGAGCGACACGCTGATTGGCGGGGACGGCGCGAACGTCTTCGTGATCGACAAGAAGGCAGCAGGCAACATCACCATCGAAAGCGAGAGCGAGCTGGATGCGGTGGTGTTCCAGGACGGCATCGTGGCCGGCTCCATCACCGGCGTCGTCGAAGGCGACACGATGCAAATCCAGGTTGGCACCGGGCAGACGGTGACGGTAGGCGCGAACGTGGGGGCGTTCCAGTTTGCGGACAACTCCACGATGAGCGCTGCGGCGATGGCCGCGTATCTCCAGGCCCATCCGCCTGCGCCGCCGCCGCCCGCGCCGGCTCCGCCGCCGAGTGGCACGACCACCACCACGACCAACCTGACGGACTCCAACGGGAATCCCGCGGGGTCGTCAGTGACAGTGGCCACGCCCACGCAAACGACCACCACGATCTTCTCGGGACCCAACGGCACCGGCGCGAAGCTCAGCGACACGTGGACGACTGCTGCCGGTGGCCACGGCAGCAACACCTACAACACCGACGGATCCAGCTCGGGCATCGCGTACAACCTGGACGGCACGCATACGTCTTACACGGATAGCGGCCAGGGCGACAGGACGGACGAAACGTTTGATGCCGGCGGCTTCAAGACGACTGTCACCTGGAACCATGCGGACGGATCGCGTGGCAACGACAGGTTTTCTTTGGACGGATCGAGTACCGGCGTCACGTATCACGCCAACGAGACGTACGAGACCTACACGGATGACGGGCGCGGGCACGTCACCGTGCTCTCCTTCGATTCCCACGGAAAGCTTCTCGGCACGGAGATTGACGGGCGTACGTATCCAAGTACGGAAGAGACCGACTATCCGGACGGCGGCCACCGCGTGGTGATGTGGAACGCGCCGGGCGAGATGACTTCGACGATCTACGGAACCGACGGGAAGAAAACCAGCGTGAGCTGGTCGAAGGCTGATGGCACGCACGGCAGCGAAACCTACTTGCTAGACGGTTCGAGCACGACCACCGCCTGGCGCGCCGACGGAAGCTACGAAATGCGCGAGAACAACGGCGTCGGCAAGCTTCGCGTCATCCAATTCGGCAGCGCCGGTGAGGTGCTCGGCAGTAGCGTGCAGCAGACCGATGGCCTCAACCGGATTACGACCTTCTACGGTCCGGATGGCAGCACGGTGAATCAGGAGTGGGCGCATCCCGGCGGAGGGACGGGCAGCCTTACCGTCGACCCCGAAGACTTTAACGGTGTCGTTAACTACCTCGAGGCGACGGAAGCAAGAAATCTGCCTTACTACCAGGCTTGGGACGCCGCAGACGGCAGCGCCGGTCTCCGCGAAGAACACGAGCGCGAATTCATCGCCACGTCATGGTTCATCAACTACGTTCCGAGTGGTCAGCTCGGCATGGGTGACTACGACGGTGAATTTCACACGATGGACAACGGAGTACAGGGTGCATTGCTGAATGCTTGGTGGCAACTCTGGGCTGGAAAGACGGCGTCCTTTTTCGATACTCAGTACTACGTGCTCTCGTACTGGGACGCTCCGTCGGAGCGTGATGGCTCTTCCCCGGAGGTTGGCGACTACTACATTCGTGACTACTACCTTGATGCTTCTATCACCGTGACACTCCGTAGTTCGGGGCAAAAAGACATCGACATAAGACGCGTCGGAACTCAATACGATCCCGGCCGGCTCACGATTGTCGGTGGCGCGTCGACCGCGTATAGCAGGCTCATCTCCGCTTTCAATGGCTCGGGGAACTACGACGTCTTCGAAGACGACGGCGCGGGCAACATGCGCCTCGTCACCTACAACGCCGTCAAAACGAAGATAGCCGATGTGTGGTTCCACAACGATGGAAGCTATGGCAGCGACACCTACAATGCCGATGGCAGCATGACCGGCGTTAGCGCCAACCCGGAGGGGCACTACGTCAAATTCTCACGAAATGCGCAAGGTGTCCTGACGGTAGCGAACTACCCGGATGCCACGGGCCACTTGGTCGTAGAAACCTACAAACCGCCACCAGTCGCGCTCCCGCCCGCTCCCCCCGCCCCGGTCCCGGGTCTCGTTCCTTCCGGTGGCACTGCGCAGCACACCAGCCATACCTACACCCCCGATGATTGGTACTTCGAAATCACGCATCGGCCTACGGAAAATCCGTGCGACCAGGAGCACATCCTGTACAACAGCGACGGGACCATTCTCTCCAGGACCAAGATTCACACCGACCCAGGTTACGAGGTGAGTGTAAATGTGGGCAGCACGCGCGTTGGCTCCGCCTACGACGTGCGGGGGCGCGTGACAAGCCGATTCACAGACGATGGTCAAGGCACGGTCACCACGCTCCAGCTGGATGCGCAAGGGCACATCAGCCAGCGCGAAGTGGTGTTGACTACCGTCGATGGCGGCATCACGACAAGTCGTTACTCCGCCAGCGGAGCTCTTTTGGGCTACGACACCCGTGCCGCCGGCTCGAGACGGGTCGACCACTTCGATGCAGCGGGGCGCTACAGCGGCTATGACGAGTCGATTGGCGACGGCGACGGCAATGCGATGGGCACCCGTTACGACGCGGAGGACAGCCTTCTCGGCTACACCGCGACGGTCGTTTCGCAAAGTGGGCGCGTTATCACGGCCACCACATACGACGCCGTTGGCTCCGTCATGGGCACGAACATCACGTCGAGTGATGCGGATGGGGTCGTCCAGACCGACATGTACGACGCCCAAGGGCACCTGAAGGGTTCGGTCGTCGCCACGCCGCGTGAGGACGGCGACATCGAGACCGTCAACTACGACGCGACAGGAAAGATCGTCGACTACGTGACGCTTCATACGGATGCGCAACGCACGATTATCCTTACGACGTTTGATGGTCAGGGAATCAAGCTTCGCGAAGATCGGCACATCGCCGATGGGACGCAAGTCCTTACGGAGTTCACGGGCGACGGCTCGAATTCCGCGACGACGTGGGCTGTCGATGGGAGCTGGAGCGTTGCGGCTGTCGACGCGCAAGGCAACACGATCACAACGCAGTTTTCTGACCTGGGCGTCAAAAGGTCCGACTCCTGGACACGGACTGACGGTTCCCATGGCAGCGATACCTTTGCCCTCGATGGTTCCGCAACCGGCGAAGCAACTTATGCCGACGGCTCGACCGGAACGTTTGCCACTGACACTACGGGGAAGCAAACCGCCACTTATCGTGATGCGGACGGCGACATCGTGGGCACGGGCACCACGTTCAAACTCACGGACCGCACCGAGACCGCGCGCTACGACGCAGCCGGCAAGTTGCTAAGCGACCGATGGTGGGCTAACGACGGTTCGTGGGGCTTCACCAACTGGACCAACGCTGACGACATCGTCACTGAAGAGCACGCCCCCGACGGCTCCTATACGGTCAGCAACGAACGTCGCGGGAACACAGTCACGACCTCCTACGACGCTGCGGGCCGGAAGCAAACCGGTTCATGGACGAACACGGATGGCAGCTTCGGTTCCGACACCTACCACCCCGACGGCGGCCGCACAGGGATCGCCACGACGACTGAAGGCAATCTGCAGAAGGTAACGACGAGCGAAATTGATGCATCGGGCCATGTGGTGAGCGACACGTGGACGCTATCCGACGGCAGTTATGGCAGCGACACCTTCAACGCCGACGGCTCGGGCTCGGGTGAGGGGCACTTCCTCGATGGGTCGTACACGGACATCACGTATTACGGGCCTGGCGACTTCAGGACTTACAAGTACAGCGCCGCGGGCGACAACACGCTCGACGAATACCAGGGCCCCGACGGCAGCTGGTGGCGCTGGGAAGGAACGTTCGACAGCACCGGCTTCATGACCGGCGACACCTATTCCGACAGCGACGGCTATTGGTGGTTCGACGTGTACAACCCCGACGGCTCGTATTACGGCGAGGACCACGGGCCGGATTACTGGCGTAAATACTCGGGCGACGAGCACAGCGAAGCCTGGGAAAAGTCGGATGGCACCCACGGAACCAAGTCGTGGACGGCAACGTCGAGCACCGAAACGACGTTCCGCGCCGACGGCTCCTACGAGACCTATTTCTTCAGCGCTGGCGAAGGCAGATGGGCCCGCACGCAGTTCGCCGCCGACGGCGCCAAGCTATCCGCCACGTGGCAGGACGGCGCGACGTCGGGCACTGACGTGTTCTACGCAGATGGATCGAGCTCCGGCACGGCGACGAACGGCAATGACGGCACGGGCACCCGCTACATCGACGACGGCCTGGGTGACCGAACGACAACCTCCCTCAACGCGAGCGGCGTGGCCACGGGCGACAGCTGGGTGCGCGCGGATGGCTCGCACGGCACCACGACCTTCAATGCCGACGGCACGATTTCCGGCACCCGGGTGGCGGCCGACGGCACGGTCACCAACTACACCAACCAGTCGCATGCAGTATCGGTTGCCGCCCCAATCGCGGACCAGGCCGCCCACGAAAGGGCAAACTGGTCGTACACCGTATCGGCCGATACGTTCTTCGAAGCGGATCCAGGCGACATGTTCGTCTACACGGCCACGCTCGCCAATGGCAGCGCCTTGCCGGGTTGGCTGACATTCGACGCGCGCTCGCACACGTTCAGCGGTACGCCGCCGACGGGAAGCCATGACAATCTGGCGATCAAGGTTTCCGTCACGAACGGTGCCAACCAGACCGCGAGCGATGTCTTCGTGCTCGCGATCACCGATGGCAACAGCGCACCCGTCGCGGCGCAAACGATCCAGGCCCAGAACGCTACGGAAGACCAACCGTGGACGTTCGCCGTTGCCGCGGACACATTCACCGATGTCGACACGGGCGACACGATGACGTATTCCGCGCAGCTTGCCAACGGCGTGCCCTTGCCCGCCTGGCTGTCCTTCGACGCCGCCACATGCACCTTTAGCGGCACACCCGCCAATGGCGATGTCGGCACGCTGAGCGTCAAACTCATCGCGACAGACAGTGTGGGCGCAAGCGGTAGCACGACCTTCTCGCTTGCCGTTCCCAACGCGAACGACGCTCCGACGGTGGCCCAGGCAATAGCCATTCAAAGCGCAACGGAAGACTCGACCTGGAGTTTTGCGGTTCCCACCGGCACGTTCAACGATGTCGACGCCAGTGATGTGCTGACCTATGGCGCAAGCCTGGCGGATGGCAGCGCCTTGCCGTCGTGGATTTCTTTCGATAGCACCTCTCGCACTTTCAGCGGCACGCCCGGCGCTGGCGACATCGGTTCGCTCAGCATCAAGGTGACGGCGACCGACGCAGCGGGAGCGGCGGTAAGCACCGCGTTCACGCTGTCGGTCAACCACGTCAACCACGCACCTGTCGTGACGCAGCCCATCGGCGCCCAAATGGCGACCGAGGATTCGGCGTGGAGCCTGGTCGTCCCGGCCTCCACTTTCTCGGATGCAGACGGCGAGACGCTCGTCTTCGGCGCCTTGCTTGCGGACGGTACCGCCCTTCCATCGTGGCTCACTTTCGACGCCGCCGCCCGCACGTTCTCCGGAACTCCCGTGAACGGTAATGTGGGCGCGCTCAATGTGCGGTTGACTGGCACGGATGCGGCTGGAGCCTCAGCGAGCACCACGTTCGCGCTCGTGGTCCAGAACACGAACGACGCGCCTGTGCTTGTCCAGCCGATCCCCGACCAAGGCGCGGCGGAAGACTCGCTGTGGACGTTCCCGACCGCCGGTGCGTTCAGCGACGTCGATACCGGTGACTCTCTGACGTTCGCCGCGACGCTGCAGGACGGTTCTGCGCTTCCGTCCTGGCTGTCGTTCAACGCGTCCACGGGTGTGCTTTCCGGTACGCCTGGCAATGGCGACGTCGGAAGCCTTGTGATCAAGGTAGCGGCAACGGATGCGGCAGGAGCGAGCGTCAGCACGACATTCAACCTGCTCGTGTCGAATACGAACGACGCGCCCACGGTCATCCAGTCCATTCCGGCGCAGTCCGCAACCGAGGACCAGCCATGGACGTACACGGTCGCAGCGGGTGCGTTCGCCGACGTGGATGTTGGTGACTCGCTGACGTACTCCGCGCGGCTGGCCAATGGTTCGGCCCTGCCTGGCTGGTTGGCCTTCGACGCGGCCACACGCACGTTCAGTGGGACGCCTGCCAACGCACAGGTCGGGGCGCAGAGCGTCACCGTCATGGCGACCGATGCGGCCGGTGCGGTCGCAGCAATCGACTTCTTGCTTACCGTGGCCGATGTGAACGACGCACCTACCGTCGTCGCGACCATCGGCGACAAGACCGTGGACGAGGACAGCAACTGGACCTTCGCAGTTCCCGCATCGACCTTCGGCGATGTCGATGCCGGCGACACGCTCACCCTGTCCGCTTCGCTCGCGGACGGCCAGGCGCTGCCCTCTTGGTTGTCGTTCAATGCCAGCACGCGTACGTTCAGCGGTGTGCCGGCCAATGGCGACGTCGGAAGCCTTTCGGTGCGCATTACGGCCACCGATGCAGTGGGCGCGAGCGTGAGCACGACTTTTGCGGTCACGGTTCGCAATGTGAACGATGCGCCTTTTGCCGTCGGCTCGATCGAGGCGCAGGCGGCAACCGAAGGGCAAGCCTGGACGTATTCAGTGGATGCTTCAGCGTTTGCTGATGTGGACGCGAACGACGTGCTGACGTACTCGGCCGTGATCCCCGCGGAGGATGCGTCCTGGCTGTCGTTCGACCCCACGACACGCACGTTCAGCGGTACGCCGGGCCATGTGCAAGGCGGCCCCCGAACGATCACCGTCAAGGCAACGGATTCGGCCGGCGCCGTGGCAGCGACAACTTTCGACTTGTCGGTCACATTGCTCAATGTGGCGCCCGTGGTGGCCAACACCATCGACGACGTCCAGATCGACGAGGATGGCGCATGGACATTCGCCGTGCCGTCTTCGACTTTCAGCGATGCGGATGTCGGTGACACGCTGACGTATGTAGCAACGATGGTGGACGGTTCCGCGCTGCCTTCATGGCTGGCGTTCAACGTGGCCACTCATACGTTCAGCGGTACACCCGCCAACGAAAACGTTGGCACTCTGGGTATCACCGTGACAGCGACAGATACCGCTGGGGAGAGCGTCGGCACCAGCTTCGACCTGACGGTGCGCAACGTCAACGACGCACCCGTGTCGGCTGGCATTTCAACGCAGACCGCCTACGAAGACGCCTTGTGGACTTTCACCGTTCCGGCGTCGACTTTCTCCGACGTCGATCCGGGTGACACATTGGTTTACGGAGCATCGCGCGGAACAGGCGCGGGGCTGTTCCTGCCCTCGTGGCTCTCGTTCGATCCACAAACGCGGACTTTCAGTGGGACTCCCGCGCAGGCTGATGTGGGCGACCTCACGGTCACGGTGCGGGCCTACGACACGAGCGGGGCGTGGGCCGCCGCGACCTTCACGGTGGCTGTCCAAAACACCAATGACGCGCCGCACCCCTTGCAAGGCATTTCGAGCGTGAACACGAAGGAAGATCAGGCGTTCAACTACACCTTTGCGGCAGGTGCCTTCACAGATCCGGACCCGAACGACGTGCTTTCTTACAGTGCGAAGCGTTCCGATGGGAGCGCCCTGCCCAGTTGGCTGTCCTTCAATGCCGCGAGTCGCACGTTCAGCGGCACGCCGGTTAACGATGACGTCGGAGTCGTGGGTATCAAGGTGACGGCTACCGACTTGGCCGGGGCCAGCACCCATACCAGCTTCAACATCACCGTCGAGAACACGAACGATGCACCCGAGGCGGTGACCATCCTGCCACAGTCCGTCGACGAGGATTCGCCGTGGACGTTCTACATCCCTGCCTTCAAGGACGTGGACCAAGGCAGCCAGTTGAGCTACACGGTCAAGCAGGAGTCGGGTGCGTCGTTGCCCGGATGGTTGACGTTCGTGTCGAACGAGCACAAGTTGGTCGGTACGCCTACAAATGCCTATGTCGGACCCTTGTCCCTGAAAGTTACCGCCGACGACGGCAGGGGAGGGTCCGCGAGCACGGTTTTCTCCGTCACGGTGAACAACGTCAACGACGCGCCCACTGCGGTGGGCACTCTCGCCAACTGGTCGGCACTCGCCGGAAGCTCCGCAAGCTACATGTTCGCTGCCACGGCTTTCAAGGATGTCGACGTGGGCGACTCTCTTACCTATACGGCGACGAGGACAGACGGATCGCCTATTCCGTCATGGATCACATTCAACGCCGCCACTCGCACGTTCACCGGTACACCTGGCTTGGGTGACGGCGGCGATTTCGGTCTGAAGATCACGGCAACCGACAAGAGCGGTCTTTCAGCGTCGCAGGCATTGCAGCTCCACGTTGACACAAGCCAGAACCTCGTCGGGACGGCCGGCAACGATAGCCTGGTAGGCGCAGGAGGCAACGACACACTCGACGGCATGGCGGGGGCCGACACCATGCGTGGTGGAGCGGGTGACGACACGTATTACGTCGACAATGCCGGCGATGTCGTTACGGAAAACGCGAACGAAGGCTTCGACACCGTCAATACATCCCTGACCTATGTGCTCGGTGCGAACGTCGAGAAACTCGTGTTGACGGGTTCGAACAATCGCAACGGAACCGGGAACGAGTTGAACAACGTTCTCATCGGCAACTCGGGCGGAAACTCGCTTCAAGGGGGCGCGGGCAACGACACGCTGGACGGCGGGGGAGGCGCGGATACGCTCAAAGGCGGTGCGGGCGATGATCTCTACTACGTCTACGGTGGGGCGGGGACAATAACCGAGCAAGCAGGCGAGGGTGTAGACACGGTGGCGAGCTTCAACTCCTGGAGCCTAGGCCTGAATTTCGAGAACCTGCTGTTGACGGGAACCGGCGATGTCGATGGCACCGGCAATGCCCTCGTCAATGTGATTACGGGCAATGCCGGGGCGAACGTCTTGAAAGGGGGTGATGGCGACGACACTCTCTACGGCGGGGCAGGGAACGACGACTTGCGCGGTGAAGCGGGCAGCGATGCAATGCTCGGCGGCCAGGGCGACGACACCTACGAGGTGAAAGACGCAACGGATGTGGTGACCGAATTCGCTGGGGAAGGTATCGACACGGTTACCAGCTACATCAACTACACGTTGGGTGCGAACCTCGAAAACCTGGACTCCCGATCTGGATCGGGCGCATGGGTGGGCGGGAACCAATTGAACAATCTGCTCAGTGGACACTCCGGCAATGACACTCTTCAAGGAGCCGGAGGGGACGATACTCTCGACGGTGAAGGTGGAGTGGACACTCTCGCGGGGGGCACGGGCAACGACGTCTACCTTGTCGATACGACGACGGATACCATCACCGAGAATGCGGACGAGGGAGTGGACTCGGTCCAAACCAAGTTCACCTTCACGCTTGCGGCAAATGTCGAAAACCTGTTGATCCTGGAAAGCAGTTCCGGCGCCAATGGAACGGGCAACGCCTCCGACAATGCGTTGACAGGATCGTCCCAGAACAACAAATTCAGCGGACTCGCCGGGAACGACACGCTCAACGGAGGTGCGGGGAGCGACGATCTGACGGGGGGAACGGGCAATGACACTTACGTCATGGCTCGGGGATACGGGAATGACAACATCATCGAGAACGACTCGACCGCGGGGAATACCGATGTCGCTGTTTTCGGTCCTGACATCGCCAGCAGTCAGTTGTGGTTCCGTCAGAGGAACATGGATCTCGAAGTTATGGTCATTGGGACCAACGACCGGTTCCTCATCACGAACTGGTACGGGGGCAACCAATTCCATGTCGAGCAATTCCGCACCGGCGATAGCAAGATGCTGCTTGATAGCCAAGTGCAAAACCTGGTAAATGCAATGGCTGGTTTCAATCCGCCTGCGGGGGGCCAGACTACGCTGCCACCGGGCTACGAAAGTGTGGCGCAGGCGATTGCCGCAAACTGGAGTTGATCGATTTTCGTATTCCAGCAGTCCCCGCGTGCTTGTCAGAGTGATGGGTGGCTCATCCTCGGGGCATGTCAACATCGCGTGCTTGCTGGATGGTAGCTGGACTCAGCAAAATGGAGCCATGACAAAGGCGGTCATCCTCCTTGCCGGGCTCCACAAGACCGCGACAACGTCCATCCAGGAGACTTGCTTCGCAAACCGCGAAGCGCTGCGCGCGGCCGGGTTCGAGTATCCCGTCGTGAACATGAAAACACGACGGGACAGCAACCACTCGCTCTTTCTCAAGGAGCTGTTTCGCGCCGATCCGGGCCGTCTCGGATTGGCAGGGCAGTTTGCGCTGGATGGCGAGTTCTCGCCCGAAGTTCAGGAGCGGCAACGAAAGGAATTTGCCGCAGCGCTGGCGCGGGACACGCGGTCGGTGCTGTTCGTCGCCGAGAGTGTTTCTGTCTTCGCCGAAGACGAGCTTCGCACCATGAGTGACTGGTTCGCATCGCAAGGTTGCTCCTTGCGGGTGATGTGCCACGTTCGCCACATTTCCACATGGCTGCAATCCATGGTCGCACAGCGCGTCGCCGGTCAGATGATGATGACCATCGCACAAGCGGTCCAGGAGTTCGTCGACGTCGGTGGGATCGTGCGGCCCAGGATCGAAGTCATCCGGCGCGTCTTTCCGGGTGTGGAGTTCTACAGCCACGAGCGCGCAGTGCGGCATGGCGCCGGCCCGGCGGCCTTCTTTCTCGAAGCCATCGGCTTCCCGGGCGCAGCATCCGTACGGACCGTACGCGCGAACGAAGGAGCAAGCGACGCCGCTACTCGGACGCTTTCATTGATTTTCGAGCGGTTCGGGCGAAGCCATGCATCGCCGCGCGAATTGCGAGAACACCGGCAAGACGCCGGGATGCGCGCGCTGCGGGCTTTGCCGGGCCCCAAGTTTGCACTCACCAGAGATGAAGCCGCGCCCTTGCTGCCGATGCTGCACGACGAAAACGAGTGGCTGCGCACGACGCTAGGCGCCGAGTACCACGACGCTGATCCGCGGTTTGCCGAAGCACGCCCGTCATGGAGTGAAGCGACGCTCCGGAAGTTCCACGAAGCTGTTCCGTCACTCAGGCCGGATGTCCGGCAGTGGCTGGAAAGCCAACGGCACCGTCTCGAGTAGGCGTCTGAATCAATGCGGCGCAGCTAGCTGCTGGATGCCGACCTTGCGTGCCGACGCCGCGATCTCGCCCCAGGTCGTGTCGTCCACCGCAATCCCCGAACGCCTGCGCTCCTCGCGCGCAATGCGCTCCGGCTCACCCGCAACCATCACGCCTTCCGTCCCCGGCGCCGGCGGGCTTTGCCGGAGCCAGTCGACGAAGGCGAGCGCATCGCTCTCGAACTTCTCGCGCGTGCCCAGCTTCTGCGGGTCGATGAGGATCGTGAGCATGCCGTTGAAGACCGCGCGTTTCGTGTTCGCAGGCACGTGCCACGTGCCGCCACCTGTCAGCGCCCCGCCGAGCAATTCACAGGCCACCGCCAGCCCGAAGCCCTTGTGCTCGCCGAACGGCATCAGCGCGCCGAACAGCCCGTTCGTCTGCGGCACGACGACGACACCCGGGTCGATGGTCGGCCGCCCATGCTCGTCGATCAGCAGTCCCGCATCCACCTTGCGCCCCTCGTTGTGCGCCACGCGCATCTTGCCTTGCGCCACGCGGCTGGTCGCGAAGTCCAGCACGAAGGGATCGCGGCCTTTGAGCGGGATACCGATGCAGCACGGGTTGGTGCCGTAGCGCCCATCCGCGCCGTTCCACGCGGCCACCACCGGCCGCGACAGCACGTTGACGAAATGGATGGAGACGAAGCCCTGCGCCACCGCCATCTCGGCGAAGTGGCCGATGCGCCCCAGGTGGTGCGCGTTGGCCAGCGTCAGGATGCAGCTGCCCGTCTGCTTGGCGCGCTGCATGCCCAGCACCATCGCCTCTTCGCCGACGATCTGCCCGTAGCCGCGCTGGCCGTCCATGGCGATCAGGCTCGCGGCGTCGACGTTCACCTTCGCGTGCGCGTTGGGTTGCAGCCCGCCTTCCAGGATCGAGTCGACGTAGCGCGGAAGCATGCCCACGCCGTGCGAGTCGTGCCCGCTCAGGTTGGCGAGGACCAGGTTCTCGGCGACACGCCGCGCCTCGTCTTCGTGGCTGCCGGCGGCCCGCAGGATCTTCGTGCAGTCGGCGGTGAGCGCCTCTGCCGATACGACCTTCGTCATCTCACATCACCGCGCCGACCTGCCAGGGCACGAACTCGTTCTGCCCGTAGCCGTGCACCTCGCTCTTGCTGCGCTCGCCCGACGCGGTGGCCAGCACCAGGCGGAAGATGCGCTCGCCCATCTCCTGGATGGACGCCTTGCCGTCGATGATCTCGCCGCAGTTGATGTCCATGTCCTCCTCCTGCCGCTGCCACAGCGTGGTGTTGGTGGCGAGCTTGAGCGAAGGCGAAGGCGCGCAGCCGTAGGCGGAGCCGCGGCCGGTGGTGAAGCAGATCATGTTGGCGCCGCCGGCCACCTGGCCCGTGGCGCTCACGGGGTCGTAGCCGGGCGTGTCCATGTAGACGAAGCCGTGCGCGGTGACGGGCTCCGCGTACTCGTACACCGCCTTGAGGTTGGTCGTGCCGCCCTTGGCGACGGCGCCCAGCGACTTCTCGAGGATGGTCGTGAGGCCGCCCGCCTTGTTGCCCGGCGAGGGGTTGTTGTTCATCTCGCCTTCGTTCACCTTGGTGTAGTGCTCCCACCAGTGGATGCGCTCGATCAGCTTCTCGCCCACTTCGCGCGACACGGCGCGCTTGGTCAGCAGGTGTTCCGCGCCATAGATCTCCGGCGTCTCCGACAGGATGGCCGTGCCGCCGTGCGCCACCAGCAGGTCCACCGCCGCGCCCAGCGCCGGGTTGGCGCTGATGCCCGAATAGCCGTCGCTGCCGCCGCACTGCAGGCCGATGGTGATGTGCTCGGCCGAGCAGGGCTCGCGCCGCACGCGGTTGGCCTGCGGCAGCATCTCCTCGATCAGGGCGATGCCGCGCTCCACCGTCTTGCGCGTGCCGCCCGTATCCTGGATGTTGAAGACCTTCAGCGTCTCGCCTTCGCGCAAGGACGAATGGGCCAGCCAGGCGTTGATCTGGTTGGCCTCGCACCCCAGGCCCACGACCAGCACGCCCCAGAAGTTGGCGTGTGTCGCATAGCCCGCGAGCACGCGCTCGAGGATCTTCATGCCGAAGCCTTCGGTGTCCATGCCGCAGCCGGTGCCGTGCGTCAACGCGACCACGCCGTCGACGTTCGGGTACGCCGCCATCGCCTCGGGGTTCGTCAAGCGCGAGAAGTGGTCGGCGATGGCGCGCGCCGCCGTCGCCGAGCAGTTCACGCTGGACAGGATGCCGATGTAGTTGCGCGTGGCCACGCGGCCGTCGGCGCGCTTGATGCCCAGGAAGGTCGCCTGCTTGCGCGGCGGCTCGGGCTTCACGTCCGCGCCAAAGGCGTAGTCGCGCGTGAACTCGCCCATCACGAGGTTGTGCGTGTGCACGTGCTCGCCGGCGGCGATCGGCTTGCTGGCGAAGCCGATGATCTGGTTGTAGCGGCGCACCGGCTGGCCGGTGGCGATGTCGCGCATCGCGACCTTGTGGCCGGGCGGGATGAGGCCCTTGACGGCGACGTTCTCCACGGTGGCGCCGCCCACGAGCTGGCTGCGCGCGATGATGACGTCGTCGTCGGGATGCAGGCGGATGAAGGGGGTCATGATGTTCAGAAGAATTGCTTGGGCAGCCAGAGCACCAGCTTCGGGAAGTACGTGATGATCACCAGCGAGCCGAGCAGCGGCACCAGCCACGGCAGGATCGCCATGGTCGTGCGCTCCACCGACAGCTTGGCCACGCGGGCCAGCACGAACAGCACCATGCCCATCGGCGGGTGCAGTAGGCCGATCATCAGGTTCAGCACCATCACCAGGCCGAAGTGCACGAGGTCGATGCCCAGCTGCTGGCAGATGGGCGCGAGGATGGGCACCAGGATCGTGATGGCCGCCGTCGGCTCCAGGAAGCAGCCGACGAACAGCATCAGCAGGTTGGCCAGCAGCAGGAACACCCAGGCTTCCTTGGTGAAGCCCAGCACCCACTGCGAGATCGCGGTCGTCACACCGGTGGCCGTGAGCATCCAGCCGAAGATGCTGGCGGCGGCGACGATGAAGAGCACCGTGGACGTCGTCTCGACCGTGTCGAGGCATACCTTCACGAACATCTTCCACGTGAGCGTGCGGTACCAGAACAGGCCCAGCGCCATCGCCCACACGCAGGCGGCGATCGCGCCCTCGGTCGGTGTGAACACGCCCGTGGTCATGCCGCCGATCAGCAGCACCGGCGTCATGATGGGCAGCACCGCCTGGAACTTGAACGCCTTGTCCGCAGCGAACAGCAGCACGATGCCCGTGAGCACCGTGGGCTGCGCGGGCAGGCCCACCTTCACGATCAGCAGCCACAGCGCCAGCGGCCAGACGATGACCACCGCGGTTTCGCCCAGCGCCTTGCCCAGGCGATGCCAGTCGAACTTGACGTCCGCGCCCCAGCCGTTCTTGTGCGCGTAGTACGCCACCGTGATCATCATCAGCACGGCCATCAGGATGCCCGGCAGGATGCCGGCGAGGAACAGGGCGCCCACGCTGACGTTGGCCATCATCCCGTAGATCACGAAGGGCAGCGACGGCGGGATGATCGGGCCCAGCGTGGCCGATGCGGCCGTGACGCCCACGGCGAACTCCGTGTCGTAGCCGTGGTCCTTCATCGCCTTGATTTCGATCGTGCCCAGGCCCGCGGCGTCGGCGATCGCCGTGCCGCTCATGCCGGCGAAGATCACCGAGCCCAGCACGTTGACGTGACCGAGGCCGCCCTTGAGCCAGCCCACCAGCGCCAGCGCGAAGTTGTAGATGCGGTTGGTGATGCCGGCGTTGTTCATCAGGTTGCCGGCCAGGATGAAGAAGGGCACCGCCAGCAGCGGGAAGCTGTCGATGCCGCTCACCATGCGGTGGATCACCACGAAAGGCGGCGTGGTCTGCGCCCAGAACAGGTAGATCAGCGACGCGCCGGCCATGGCAATCGCCACCGGCAGTCCGCCCGACATCAGGAACAGGAAGACGATCTTGAGCATGGGGTCCTTAGCGGTCTTCCATCGTGGATTCGACGCGTTCGAGCACGCTGTAGCCACGCTTCCAATGCACGCGCGCGACCCAGACGGAGCGAACCAGCATCAGCGCGAAGCCGAACAGGCACACGCCGTAGACCAGGTTCATCGGAAGGTCGACGATGGTCATGCGCGTCGTCGAACCCAGGCGCATCATCATCTGGATGGTGAGCACCACCGCGGTGGCGAAGAACAGGATGCGAAGCGCGTCGACCAGGCGCGACAGCCAGAAACCCATCGCGCGCGGCATGTGGCGGTAGAAGAAGTCCACCTGGATGTGGTTGTTCTTGGCCACGCCGATCACGGCGCCCGTGAACACCGTGGCGATGAGCAGGTAGCGCGCGATCTCCTCCGTCCACGACGCGGAGTCGTTCATCACGTAGCGCGTGAAGAACTGGTAGAAGACCGTCAGCCCCAGGATCCAGAAGAAGCCCAGGGCCACCCACGCCTCCCTCGGCACGCCGGAGAAGTCGACGGCTTCGTCGGTGGCGTGGAACTCGCCGTCCTCCCCCATCACCCGGGGGAGGTCGTCGATCACGCTGCGCTCGGGGACGGCAGCGCTCACTTGAGATTGACGATCTTGTCGTAGTCCGCCTGGCGGTAGCCCAGGTCGGCGGGCTTGGTGGTCTTGAGCACGGCGTCGCGGAACGCGTTCTTGTCCACGCTGATCACGTTGATGCCGCGCTTCTTGAAGTCGTCGGCCAGCTTCGCCTCGGTCGCGGCGATCTCGCGGCTGCACTTCTCGGCCGCCTCATGCAGCGTGTCGGCGAAGATCTTCTTGTCGGCGTCCGACAACTTGGCCCAAGTGGAGCCCGACACCACCGTCAGCAGCGAATCGACGATGTGGCCCGTCAGCGAGATGTTCTTCTGCACTTCGTAGAACTTCTTGGCCTCGATGGTGGGCAGCGGGTTCTCCTGTGCATCCACGGTGCCGTTCTGCAGCGCGAGGTAGACCTCGGCGAAGGCGATCGGCGTCGGGTTCGCGCCCAGGGCCTTCGGGAACGCCAGGTAGGCCGGCGCGTCCGGCACGCGGATCTTCAGGCCCTTCATGTCCTCGGGCTTGGACACCGGCTTGTTCGAGGTGACGTGGCGCGCGCCGTAGTACGTGAGCGCAACGATGTGGTTGCCGCTGACCTTGTCGTAGCCGGCGGCGAGTTCCTTGAAGGTGTCGCTCGAGGCGTACTTCAACTGGTGCTCGGCGTCGCGGAAGATGAAGGGGAAGTAGCTGATCGCCAGCGGCGTGTAGCTGCGCGCCGCGAAGCTGGCGCCGGTGAGGATCACGTCCACCGTGCCCAGCGTCAGGCCCTGGTTGATGTCCGATTCCTTGCCCAGCGTGGAGGCCGGGAACACCTGCATCTCGTAGCGGCCGTTGGTGCGCTTCTTGATCTCGTCGGCCGCCCACAGCGCGTACTTGTGGTACGCCTCGGACGTCTCGTACACGTGCGCGAACTTCAGCTTGGTCTGCGCCTGCGCCAGCGTGGGCATGCCGAAGGCGGCGGCGATCGCGACGGCACAGGCCGCCAGTTTCAAAGTGGAACGCTTGTCCATCGTCTGTCTCCTAGGGTGTCTTGCTTGGGGGGAAGGAATCAGTGCGGGTTGGCCTTGGACCAACTCGCCGAGAAGCGGGCGTGCGACTTGTCCATGTGGGCGTGCATCGCCTCGCGCGCGGCTTCGGCGTCGTGCGCGCGGATCGCCTCGAGGATCGCCTCGTGCTCGCCGATGGCCGTGCGCCACGACGGCACGTTCTCGAAGTAGTCGCCCAGGCGCTCGAACAGCGGGCCGCGGCGCGCGTCCCAGAAGGTGCGCACGGTGTCCACAAGCACGGCGTTGCCCGCGGCCTCGGCGATGGCGGTGTGGAAGGCGCGGTCGCCGGCCGTCGGCGCGATGCCGCGCTCGGTGTCCTCGTGCATCAGGTCGATCGCTTCGCGGATGGCCTGGATGTCCTTGCGTTTCGCATGCGCGGCGGCCAGCGCGGCGATCTCGCCTTCGATCAAGCGCCGCGCGCGGATGATCTCCAGCGGCCCCCATTCGTCGTCGGCGACCTTGCGCGTTTCGATCTTCTGCTGCGCGCGGTCGAGCACGAACACGCCCGAGCCGGTGCGCACCTCGACCCAGCCTTCGACTTCCAGCGCGATCAGCGCCTCGCGCACGGAAGGGCGGCTCACGCCCATCTGCTTGGCCAGGTCGCGTTCGGCCGGCAGCCGCGCGCCGGGCTTGAATTCGCCCTGCGTCATCAGTGCGCGCAACTGCTCGGCGATTTGCCGGTACAGGCGCTGGGGCTCGAGGGTCTGGAGGGGCATGCTGGAAGGCGCGTACGGGAAAGCTACGGGCTTATGCTGATTGGCCAAGTGGTCAGACCAATTAATATCGAGCCAAACCCAGGGCCGGGCATCCGGCAAAACCCGAAGGCGCTCCATGCGATTGCAAGGAAAACACATCCTCGTCACGGCCGCGGGCCAAGGTATCGGCAGAGCCAGCGTGCTGGCGCTCGCCGCCGAAGGCGCCACGGTGCTGGCCACCGACATCAACGAGCAGTTGCTGGCCTCGTACGAAGGCGTGCAGCGCGTGCGCACGCTGAAGCTCGACGTCCTGGACAAGGCGGCCATCGCAAAGGCTGTGACGTCGATGCCGGCGCTGGACGTGCTCTTCAACTGCGCGGGCTTCGTGCACAGCGGCACCGCGCTGCAGGCCACCGACGATGAATGGAATTTCGCGCTCAACCTGAACGTGCGCGCGCAGTTCTGGGCGATCCAGTCGGCGCTGCCGCGCATGGTCGCCGCCGGCCGCGGCAGCATCATCAACATGGCCAGCGTGTGCTCCAGCATCAAGGGCCTGCCCAACCGCTTCATCTACGGCACGACCAAGGCGGCGGTGATCGGCCTGACGAAGAGCGTGGCGGCCGACTACGTCGCCGACGGCATCCGCTGCAATGCGATCTGCCCCGGCACGGTGGATACGCCGTCGCTCGGCGAGCGCATCAACGCGAACCCCGACCCCGAGGCGGCGCGCAAGGCCTTCATCGCGCGCCAGCCGATGGGGCGGCTCGCCAAGGCCGAGGAGATCGCGCCGCTGGTGGTCTTCCTCGCCAGCGACGAATCGACCTTCGTCACGGGACAGACCTACGCCATCGATGGAGGCATCACGATATGAACCAGCTGGATTTCAAGGGACGGCATGCGGTCGTCACGGGCGGGGCCACCGGCCTCGGGTTTGCGATTGCGCAGCGGCTGCTCGCTTCGGGCGGTACCGTCACCGTGTGGGATCGCGACGAGAAGGGCGCATCGGAGGCTACCGCGCGACTGGGGAAGGGCGCTTCCTTTGCGCTCGTGGACGTGGCGGACCACGCTTCGGTGCAAGGCGCGGTGAAAGCGACGCTGAAGGTCTCGCCCCGCATCGACGCATTGGTGAACAGCGCGGGCATCACGGGGCCCAACACCAAATTGTGGGAGTACCCGGTCGATGCGTGGCGGCAGGTGATGGACGTGAACCTCACGGGCCTGTTCATGTGCTGCCGCGAAATCGTGCCGGTGATGCGCGACGCCGGCTACGGCCGCATCGTCAACATCGCTTCGGTTGCGGGCAAGGACGGCAACCCCAACGCCAGCGCGTACAGCGCGAGCAAGGCGGCGGTGATCGGCCTGACGAAGTCGCTCGGCAAGGAGCTGGCCGACACGCAGATCCGCGTGAACTGCGTGACGCCCGCGGCGGTGAAGACCGCGATCTTCGACCAGATGACCGAGCAGCACATTCAGTTCATGCTGTCGAAGATCCCGATGGGCCGCTTCGGCACGCCCGAGGAGATCGCCGCGATGGTGGCGTGGCTGTGCACCGAGGATTGCTCGTTCTCCACGGGCGCGACGTTCGACCTGTCCGGCGGCCGCGCCACCTACTGAACCCCCAAGAAGGAAAGAAGAAATGAAGCTGCTTCGCTATGGCGCCCCCGGCAAGGAAAAGCCGGGCCTGCTCGACGCCGAGGGCAAGATCCGTGACCTCTCGGGCATCGTGCCCGACATCGGGCCCGCGCAACTGGGCGCGGTGGCGATGGCCAAGCTGCGCAAGGCCAACCCGGCCAAGCTGCCGCTGGTGCGCGGCAACCCGCGCATCGGCGCGTGCGTGAACGGCGTGGGCAAGTTCATCGCCATCGGCCTCAACTACGCGGACCATGCCGCCGAGTCGGGCGTGCCGATCCCGAAGGAGCCGGTGGTATTCATGAAGGCCACGAGCTGCATCCAGGGCCCCAACGACGCCGTGATGCTGCCGCGCGGTTCGGTCAAAACCGACTGGGAAGTGGAGCTGGGCGTCGTCATCGGCGCGCGCGCACGCTACGTCGCCAAGAAGGACGCGCTGGCATACGTCGCCGGCTATTGCGTGGTGAACGACGTGAGCGAGCGCGAGTACCAGCTCGAGCGCGGCCCGCAGTGGGACAAGGGCAAGGGCTGCGACACCTTCGGCCCCATCGGCCCGTGGCTGGTCACGCCCGACGAGATCGAAAACGTGCAGCGCCTGGACATGTGGCTGGACGTCAACGGCAAGCGCATGCAGAAGGGCAACACGCGCACCATGATCTTCGACGTGGCCAAGCTCGTGAGCTACGTCAGCCACTTCATGACGCTGATGCCCGGCGACGTGATCACCACCGGCACGCCGCCCGGCGTGGGCCTGGGCATGAAGCCGCCGACCTACCTGAAGCGCGGCGACGTGATGACGCTCGGGATCGAGGGGCTGGGCGAGCAGCGCCAGCAGGTGGTCGCCTTCAAGGCGTGAACGCGCTGCGCCGCATCCTCCTCATCGCCGCAGGCCTCGCACTCGCGGCTTGCGGCGGGGGAGGAAGCGGCAGCGGCGGCGAGGGCGTGCCGCAGGTGGGCCGCCTCGAGTCGTTCAACATCACGTCGTCGAACACCGGCGCGCTCTACCCGATCGACGTCTACGTGCCGCCGCAGTACGACGCCAGTGCCTCGGCGCGGCTGCCGGTGATCTACGCGGTCGACGGCGACGCGCGCTTCGGCTACCTCGCCGCGAGCAACCCCAGCGTCACGCGCTTCACGGCGCTCAAGGAGGTGCTGCAGCGGCGCGGCACCGCGGCCATCCTCGTCGGCATCGGCGGCACCGCGCGCCGCAACACCGACTTCCTGCCGCCGGGCTCGGTGGCGTACCACGAGTTCCTCACGAAGGAGCTCGTGCCGCGCATCGATTCGCAGTACCGCACACAGGCGGGCAATCGCATCCTCAACGGGCTGTCGTACGGCGGCACGATCACCTTCCTTTGCTTCACCTACGAGGCGACGGGCAACGCGACGTTCAAGCAGTTCTGGTCGACGGAGGCCAATGGCCCCGATGGCGCACTCGCGCCGGCGGAGGCCGCGCTGGCGGCGCAGGTGCAAGGCGCCAACGTGCCGCTGGTGCTGTTCCTGGCCGCGGCCACGCCGGGCACCAACACCAACGGCGCATTCGTGAATTCGCTCTACACCCAGATGGCCGGCCACCACTACGCGGGGCTCGACCTGCAGTTCGTGTCGTTCTCGGCCGACCACGTCGGCTCGGACCTGCCGGCCTTCGAGGAAGCGCTGAAGCGCTGGGGCCCCTGATCAGATGCTGGTGAGCGACGCCGGGCGCGTCGAGCGCGTGGCGGCCGGGCGCGCCTCGATCCAGCGGCCCAGCGCGTCCCACAGCACGTGCGGGTCGATGGGCTTGGTGACCACGTCGTCCATCCCCGCTGCGAGGCAGGCGGCGCGGTCGGCACCCATCGCGTTGGCCGTCATGGCCACGATGGGCAGCGCGGCATGGCGCGCGATCTTGCGGATGGCGCGCGTGGCGGCCAGGCCGTCCATCACCGGCATCTGCATGTCCATGAACACCAGGTCGAAGCGGCCGCGTTCGAGCGCTTCGAGCGCCAGCTGGCCGTTGTCGGCGACTTCCACGCGCATGCCGGCTTCCTCCAGCAGTTCGCGCGCGACGATCTGGTTGATGTCGTTGTCTTCCACCAGCAGCACGCGCGCGCCGCGCTGGGCCGACAGGTCGGGCAGGTCGGCGAAGGCTTCGTCGCGTGTGTCCGCGCGCGTCTTCGCCACCGGCAGCGTGACCTTGAACCAGAACGTGCTGCCCGCGCCCGCGCTGCTTTCCACGCCGACTTCGCCGCCCATCAGCTCCACCAGCTTCTTGCTGATCGCCAGGCCCAGGCCGGTGCCGCCGTACTTGCGCGTCGTCGAGCTGTCGGCCTGCGAGAAGCTCTGGAACAGGCGCCCGACCTGCTCGGGCGACAGGCCGATGCCGCTGTCGCGCACGCGGAACTCCAGCTGCCAGTCGCCCGTGGCCAGCTCGCGCCCGCGCACGCCGATGACGACGCTGCCGCGCTCGGTGAACTTCACCGCGTTGTTCGCGAAATTCAGGAGCACCTGCGCCAGGCGCAGCGAATCGCCGAAGTAGCGCGTGGGCAGGCTCGGGCCCACGTCGACCTCCAGGTCCAGCTGCTTGCGCTCGCACTCGGCGTTGAGCAGGTCGGTGGTCGAGGCGACGAGTTCGGCCAGGTCGAAGTCGGCGTCGACGAGTTCCAGCGCGCCGGCTTCCACCTTCGAGAAGTCCAGGATGTCGTTCACGATGCCCAGCAGGTGCGAGCCGGCGCTGTGCACCTTCTGGATGTAGTCGCGCTGCCGCGGCGCCAGCTCGCCCTTCAGCGCCAGGTGCGACAGGCCGATGATGGCGTTCATCGGCGTGCGGATCTCGTGGCTCATGTTCGAGAGAAAGCGCGTCTTGGCTTCCGTCGCCGCTTCGGCGACCGCCTTCGCGCGCTCCAGTTCGGCCACGCGGCGCAAGCCGTCGCGCATGGTCTTCATCTCGGCGAGCAGGCTGCTGTCGTCGCCGGGGCGTGTGTTCACGTCGGTCGTGAGGTCGCCGCCCGCGATGCGGCGCGCGACCGACTTCGCGTAACCGGGCTCGCCGCCGAGCTGGCGGTGCAGGTTGCGCACGATGGCGAGGGCGATCGCGATCCCGGCGAGGACGGCCACCAGCGCCAGCGCCGCCATCGTGTTCTGGATGACGTGCAGCTCGCGCATGGCGGCTTCGTGTTCGCGCACGCTCATGGCCTTCTGCACCCGTGCCAGGTGCAGCAAGGCGTCCACCGCGCGGGCGCCCAGCGGCAAGGTCGTCGCGGCACGCCATTCGCGCGCTTCTTCGGTACGGCCCTGCGACTGCAGTTCGAACCAGCGCGGCCGCGCCGCGACGTATTGGGCGTACACGCCCCGCAGTGCGCCCAGCGCCTCGCGCTCTTCCTGCGTCGACGCCGTGCGCTCGAATTCGTCCAGTTTCTGCGCGATCAGGGCCCGCAACCGCCGGTCGTCCGCCACGATCTTCTCGCGCACCTGCGCATCGCCGACCATGTATTGCGGAAAGCCGTAGCGAAGCTCCCACAGCGCGCTCTCGGCCTCGGCAATCGCGACGGAGCCCAGCAGGTTCTGGTGCACGTCGAGGGCCCGGCGTTCGAAGCGCGAGCCCTCCAGCCACAGCACCGCGCTGCTCGCCACCACCAGCGCCACGATGATCCCGAAGCCCAGGGCGAGCTGGGCGCCGACGGTGAGGTTCTTGATTCGCATGGCGCAAAGGTAAGTTCGCGTCCCGCGCCACCCCTAGGGAATCCGCGCCGGGCCCCTAGGGGATCGGCTTAAGGTGCATTCGTGACGGATACAACCGTTGGCTGTTTAGGCCTATACATTGTCATTGACTTGAAACCATTCGTTTAACAGAATCGGTCCTCCCAAGGGGAGGAGAAAACAATGGCTGGTGTTGGCTTGAGCATCGACGGGCGCCTGGTCGCGGGCGCGACCCTGCAGGCATGGGCAGTGGGCGGCGTCACGGGGCTGCAGTGGCAGGTCCTGGCAAATGGGGTCTGGACCAACGTGGGCGCGGCTGGCAGCGCCACGTTCACCATCCCGGCCAATGCCGTCGGCCGCGCCTACCGCGTGGCGGGGACCGGCCCGGAAGGCACGGTCTACAGCCCGATCACGGGCTCAGTAGCCGCGGCCGACTCGAAGAAGGCGAGCGCGCCCGTGCTGTCGGGCACTTCCCTGTCGGTCCTCGCCACGGAAGGCGCCGGTCCGATCGGCGTCTTCGGCGGGCTCACTTTCAGCGATGCCGACAAGGGCAACTACGGCGGCGGCTCGCTGCTGCTGCAGGACAGCACCTCCACCGTTTACGGCGGCGACGGCCACGACCTGCTCGCGATCCGTTTCGCGGGTACGGGCCTCGGCCAATTCAGCTACAACGCCGCCACGCGCGAGGTGAAGTACGCGTTCACCGCCGGCGTGGCGACGACCATCGGCACCCTCGACGCCGCCCTCGACGGCAATGGCACGGACCTGAAAGTCACGTTCAACGCCAACGCCACGCAGGCGGTGGTCGACAAGCTGATCGACAACCTGCAGGTGACCAACACGGACGACAGCCCCACCGACAACCGGCTCGTCACGCTGCGCATCACCGATCCCACGGGCGAATCGGCGCAGCGCGTGACGTCGATCCACATCGAAGGCGAAGCCGACGCGCCGGTGATCACCAGCCCGGCCGCCTTCGCCATCGACGAAGACCAGGCGGCGGTGGGCACCGTCGCGGCCTACGATCCCGACCGCGAAGCCGGTGCCCCGCAGGGCATCACCTACAGCCTCGTGAGCGGCGCGGGGAGCGCGGACAACGCGCTCTTCAGCATCGATGCGGCGACGGGCGCACTGCGCTTCGTCACCGCGCCGGATTTCGAAGGCGCGCATGCGCCCAGCTACAGCGTGCGCGTGCGCGCGAGCGACGGCAACGGCGGCGCGACGGACCAGGTGCTGGCGGTCACCGTGCGCGACGTAAACAACGAACCGGTCGCGTCGAACCTGCAGGCCACGGTGTCCGAAGACGGTCCCTCAGTGCTCATCGCTGCCAACGCGACGGACCCCACACCGGGCGACACGCTGACGTACGCGATCGACGCCGCGGGAACCCGCGGCAACGTCACGCTGGAGGGCGCTTCCTTCCGCTACGACCCCACGGGGCGTTTCGAGATGCTGAAGGCCGGCGCCTCCGCGCAGGACACATTCAAGTACACGGTGACCGACGCGGCGGGCCACGCGGTCAACCGCACGGTGACGGTGACGGTCCAAGGCGCCAACGATGCGCCGATCGCGGTCAGCCCCTTCGGCATCGTCACCGAGGCGGGCGCGGCGGGGGCGGGCACGGCCGTCTTCGCGGACACCATCGCCGCCTTCGACGTCGACGGGGAAGCGGTGACGTTCTCGCTCGCCGGCCAGGGAACGTACGGCTCGCTGCAGCTCACGAGCGACGGCCACTGGACCTACGTCCTGGACAACGCCAACGCCGCGGTTCAGGCGCTGGGCGATTTCGGCTCGCTGCAGGACACGATCGCGGTGGACGTGCGCGACCCGCAAGGCGCTGTCACGCCGCACCAGGTGCGCGTGATGATCTGGGGCGCGAACGACGCGCCGGTCGTCTCCGGCTCGCAGGTGGCGTTGGCGCCGCTGGTCGAAGCGGGCGCGGGCGTCGCTGGCGTGCGCACCAGCGCGGGCAGCGTCGCGGCTTCGGCGAGCGACCCGGAAGGCGACGCGCTGACGTGGGTCGCGGGCACGCAGCAAGGGCAGTGGGGCGCGCTGACGCTCGACGCGGCGGGCAACTGGCACTACGACCTGGACGACGGCCGCACCGACCCGCTCACGCAAGGCCAGCGTGTCGGCGACACCTTCACGGTGCAAGTGCGGGATTCGCACGGCGCGAGCGGTACGCGCACCTTGTCCTTCGACGTGCAAGGCACCAACGATGCCGCCGTCATCGGCGGCGCGTCCGAAGGCCACGTGCTGGAAGACATGGGCGCGACGCTGCATGCGGGCGGCGTGCTCACGGTGAGCGACCCCGACGCCGGCCAGTCGCAGCTGGTGGCGCGCAGCGGCGCGGCCGGTTCCGCGGGCGGCGTGTTCGACGTCGCGGCGGATGGCACGTGGTCGTATGCGATCGACAACGCCGCCGCCGTGGTGCAGTCGCTGGGCGAAGGCGACACCCTGGTGGACACGCTCACGGTCACCAGCATCGACGGCACCGCCGAGCAGGTGCTGTCCGTCACCTTGCATGGCGTCAACGACGCCGCGCAGTTCACCGGCACCACCACGCTCATCGCCGACGAAGACAGCTTCGACGCCGCCGGCCACCTCGTGCTCGATGCGGACATGGGCCTGCACGACGCCGATGCCGGCGAGAACGCCGTGCAGCCCAACAGCGGGACCGGCAGCGGCCAATTCGGCCAGTTCAACGTGGACGCCGCGGGCCACTGGACGTGGTCGTCACAGGCCAACCCCTGGACGATCGAATCGCTAGCCGAAGGGCAGACGCTCACGGACATGTTCGGCGCCTTCACCACCGACGGCACGTTCTCGCTGCTGCAGGTCGTGGTCGCGGGCCGCAACGACGACCCCATCATCGCGATGGGCGACACGACCGGCCAGGTGATCGAGCCCGGCGGGTTCCCGCCGGAGATGCCGCCGCCTCCCACGACGGCCACGGGCTCGCTGATGGCCTGGGACAAGGACAACGGCGACACCCTGACGTGGTCGTCGCAGGGCGACGGCCAGTACGGCAGCTTCACGGTCGACGCCACGGGCCACTGGACCTACGTGGTGGACGCGGTCAAGTCCGACCCGCTGGCGATGGGCCAGAGCGCCGTCGACACCGTGTACGCCACCGTGTCGGACGGCCATGGCGGCAGCGCGACGCAGGCCATTGCCATCACCGTGTACGGCGGCAACGAGACGCCGGTGATCGACCCGTCGAGCACGCTGACGGCGACGGTGCACGAACTGCCCGCGCCCAACGGCACGCTCGTCATCGACCGCAGCGACGGCAGCGGCTACGCCGGCCTGATCGCTGCCGATCCGGCAGGCGGCCTGGTCGTGCTCAGCGACGTGGAGCAGTTCCCCGGCTACACGATCCGCACGCTGTCCCACTTCAACCCGGATGGCAGCCTGGACACCGACTACGGGCAGGGCGGGCAGGCCATCTTCAACTCCCCGATCTCGGCCAGCTCCCTGCAGGTCGACGCGCAGGGGCGGGCGGTGGCCGTGGGTTACACCCTCACCGACTACGGCAATGCACGCACCGACGCAGCCGTGATGCGCGTGCTGGCGGACGGCAGCCTCGACAACTCGTTCGGCACGGGTGGCGTGGTCGCACTGGACTTCGGCGGTTCGTACGACTACGGGTACAGGGCGTACTTCGCGGCCGACGGCAAGCTGCTGGTGACGCTGTCGGGCGGCGGTTCCGACATGGCGCCCGTGGTCGCGCGGCTGAACGAGAACGGCAGCCTCGACACGTCGTTCGGCACGGGCGGGGTCCTTCAGGTGCCGCGCGGTTCCTTCGAACAGCAGGTCTCGGTCGACGTCAATGGCCGCATCTACCTGTCGGCCGCGCAGTGGAATGAAGGGACGTACGCTTACGAACTGCACGTGCAGCGCTTCCTTTCGGACGGCACGGCCGACGCCTCGTTCGGCGACGCCGGGGCCGCCGACGTCGCGCTCCCGGCTTCTTCCATCTGGGGCACCAGCCTCACGGTGGGCAGCGACGGCCGGATCATCCTGTCGTCGACCGTGCCCGGCGATGGCCTGCAGCACGCGCACGCCATGCTCACCGCGCTGAACGCGGACGGCAGCCTCGACGAGTCGTTCGGCGCCGGCGGCACCTTGCATACGCAGGTGTGGCCGGGCCTGCAGGCCGTGCAGCTCGACGCGCAGGGCCGCATCCTGGTCGCCGGCCAGCCGGCCGGCTACCTGGGCAACACCAACGACTTCATGGTGGCCCGCTACCTGGCGGACGGCAGCGTCGACACGTCTTTCGGCACCAATGGCGCCACCGTCACCGACATTTCGGGCGCGGGCCGCGACGACTTCGTGATGCAACTGACGCTGGGCGCCGACGGCACCATCCTGCTCGCGGGCGCCACCAGCGAATCGACGTATGGGTGGGACCCGGCTGCCGCTCGGTACACGGCGGACGGGCAGCTGGACGCGACCTTCGGCGTGGGGATCGAGCAGACCGTCACCGGCATCATCGAAGCGCACGACCCCGACCCTTTCGGCGGCGGCTGGCAGCCGTTGCAGTTCACCGCGGTGAACGAAGGCGCTTACGGGGATTTCAAGCTGATGTCGCCGCAGTACGGCTACTGGACGTACACCGTGGACAGCCAGCGCGCAGCGGCGCTGGACGAAGGCGAGACGGCGACCGACACGATCACCGTCGCGATCCGCGATGCATTCGGTGGGGTGACTTACCAGGACGTCGTGGTGACCGTCGTGGGTTCCTGGGATCCGCCGCAGGCCTGAACGATCAGTGCAGCGCCGGGCACACGGCCGGCGTCGCGACTTCGCGGCCGATCATGGCGCGCGCGTACAGGTAGTTGTTGCGCGCCTTCTCGCTCAGCGCGTCGAGGTCCACGTGGCCCTGCTCGTCGCACGGGAAGGCGAAACCGCGGCCAGGATCGAACAGCGACTGGAAGCGCAGCTGGAAATCGTTGCACGGTTGGTTCATTGCGGGCCTCATGCCTTCCTAAGTAACGCCTTCACTATGGTTGTTCCAACGCGCCTTCCCCATAAGCGGACGACCACGCCGGGTCTCGGTCTGTAGCGATTCGTGACGTGGGCGCACAGCCTGCGTGCATAGGACGGCTCCGACCGGCGTGCAGGCGGGATACGGCTGAGCCATCAGGGTTTCCCCGACACCAGCCTAGGAACGCCCCTCTAGAGCGCCACAAAGACGCACGCAATTCACGGATTCATGCAAAATAGAACGACCGTTCGTTTTATTTGACAACCATGTCCGTCACCGAATTGCCGGCCCGCGGCCGCGCCCAGCGCGAGGGCCGGGCCTTGCAGAAAGGCCAGCAGACCAAGGCGGCGATCGTCGACGCGGCGCTCGGCCTGGCCACCCAGATCGGCCTGGAGGGCCTGTCCATCGGCGCGCTGGCCGAGGTCACGCAAATGAGCAAGTCGGGCGTGTTCGCCCACTTCGGCTCGCGCGAAGAGCTGCAGATCTCCGTCATCCGCGAGTACCACCGCCGCTTCGAGGAAGAGGTGTTCTACCCGGCCATGCGCGAGGGCCGCGGCCTGCCCCGCCTGCGCCAGCTCTTCGCCAACTGGATGAAGCGCACCTCGGTGGAGATCGACTCGGGCTGCATCTACATCTCCGGCGCCGTCGAGTTCGACGACCGGCCGGGCCCGGTGCGCGACGCGCTCGCCAGCTCGGTGCGCACCTGGCACTCGGCCATGAAGCGCGCCATCCAGTCGGCCATGGCCGAAGGGCACCTCGACACCGACGTGGAGGAAGAGCAGATGCTCTTCGAGATCCACGGCCTCATCCTCGCGCTGCACTACGAAGCGCGCTTCCTCAAGGACGCCGGCGCGTACGCGCGCGCCAACCGCGGCTTCGAGAACATCCTGCGCCGCTACGGCGCGGGCAAGGAAGCGCCGCCCGCGCGCGCCAGCAAGAAACCCACGAAGTCTCCGAAGGAGTAACACCATGCCCGCCTACACCCCGCCCATCCGCGACATGCAGTTCGTCATGCACGAAGTGTTCAAGGTCGCCGACGAATACAAGGCGATGCCGCGCCACGCCGAAACGGACGTGGACACCATCAATGCCATCCTCGAGGAAGGCGGCAAGTTCGCCAGCGAAGTGACCTTCCCGCTGAACCGCACGGGCGACGAGGAGGGCTGCAAGCTCGACCAGAAGACGCACGAAGTGAAGACCCCCACCGGCTTCAAGGAGGCGTACCACAAGTACGTCGAAGGCGGCTGGCCGGCGCTGTCGTGCGACCCCGAGTACGGCGGCCAGGGCCTGCCGATCGTGGTGAACCAGTGCTTCTATGAGATGCTCAACTCCGCCAACCAGGCGTGGACGATGTATCCGGGCCTGACGCACGGCGCCTATGAAGCGCTGCATGCGCATGGCACCGACGAGCAGAAGAAAACCTACCTGCCCAAGCTCACGAGCGGCGAGTGGACGGGCACGATGTGCCTGACCGAGCCGCACTGCGGCACCGACCTGGGCATGCTGCGCACGAAGGCCGAGCCGCAGCCCGACGGCACCTACAAGATCACCGGCAACAAGATCTTCATCAGCGCCGGCGAGCACGACATGGTGTCCAACATCATCCACCTCGTGCTCGCGCGCCTGCCGGACGCACCGAAGGGCAGCAAGGGCATTTCGCTCTTCATCGTGCCCAAGTTCAACGTGAACAAGGACGGCTCGCTCGGCTCGCGCAACGGCATCTACTGCACGGGCCTGGAGCACAAGATGGGCATCCACGGCAATTCGACCGCGCAGCTGCAGCTCGAAGACGCGGTGGGCACGCTGGTGGGCGAGCCCAACAAGGGCCTGCAGGCCATGTTCGTGATGATGAACGCCGCGCGCATCGGCGTCGGCATGCAGTCGCTGGGGCTGACCGAAGTCGCCTTCCAGAACGCGCTGGCCTATGCGAAGGACCGCATCCAGATGCGCTCGCTGTCGGGCCCGAAGGCCAAGGACAAGCCGGCCGACCCGATCATCGTGCACCCCGACGTGCGCAAGATGCTGCTGACCGCGAAGGCCTATGCCGAGGGCGGCCGCGCGCTGTCGCTGTACTGCGCGTTCCTGATCGACAAGGAACTGCACCACCCCGACGAGAAGGTCCGCAAGGAAGCCGAGGAACTCGTCGCGCTGCTCACGCCGATCGTCAAGGCCTTCATCACCGACAACGGCTGGATCGCCACGTCGGCCTGCATGCAGGTGTTCGGCGGCCACGGCTACATCAAGGAGTCGGGCATGGAGCAGTTCGTGCGCGACGCCCGCATCAACATGATCTACGAAGGCACGAACACCGTGCAGTCGCTGGACCTGCTCGGCCGCAAGGTGCTGGGCAACAACGGCGCAACGCTGAAGAAGTTCGGCAAGATGGTGGCGCAGCTGGTCGAGGAAGAGGGCGTCAACGAGAAGATGGCCGAGTTCATCAACCCGATCGCCTACCTGGGCGACCAGATGACCAAGTTCACCACCGAGATCGGCTTCAAGGCTTTCCAGAACCCCGATGAAGTGGGCGCCGCCGCGGTCGACTACCTGCGCGTGGCCGGCCACCTCGTGTTCGGCTACTTCTGGGCGCGCATGGCGCAGGTGGCGCTGCGCGAGATCGCGGCCGGCAACACCGACCCGTTCTACCAGGCCAAGCTGCAGACGGCGCGCTTCTACTTCGCCAAGCTGTTCCCCGAGACGGCGACGCTGATGCGCACCGCGCGCGCGGGCCTGAAGCCGCTGATGGACACGGACCTCGCGCTGGCATGAGGCGTTCGCTGATCGTGTGCGCGGCGCTCGCCGCCCTGCCGGTGTTCGCGCAGCCGACGCCCGTCGGCCTGTGGCGCAACGTCGACGACAAGACCGGCGAGGTAAAGGCGGAGATTCGCATCGCCGAATCGAACGGCGTCGTTTCCGGCCGCATCGAGAAGGTGCTGTCCAGGACGTCGAAGCCGGACGCCAAGTGCGACAAGTGCGAGGACGACCGCAAGGACAAGCCGATGGTGGGCCTCGAGATCATTCGCGGCAACAAGATCCTCGACCCCGAGAACGGCAGCGAGTACCGCCTGCGCCTGACGCCGCTGGAAGAGGGCCGCAAGCTCGAAGTGCGCGGCTACCTCGGCCCCTTCTACAGAAACCAGGTCTGGGTGCGTGCCCAGTGACCGGGAGAACAAGATGAACCGATTCAACGTGAAGAAAGTCGCCGTGCTCGGCGCGGGCGTGATGGGCGCGCAGATCGCGGCGCACCTGGTCAACGTCAAGGTGCCGGTGGTCCTGTTCGACCTGCCGGCCAAGGAAGGCCCGAAGAACGGCGTCGTCACGAAGGCGATCGACGGGCTGAAGAAACTCAAGCCGTCGCCGCTGGGCGTCACGGCCGACGCCGACCTGATCCAGCAGGCCAACTACGAAGAGAACATGGAGCTGCTGCGCGAGTGCGACCTCGTCATCGAGGCCATCGCCGAGCGCATGGACTGGAAGCTGGACCTGTACAAGAAGATCGCGCCCTTCGTGGCGGAGCACGCGATCGTCGCGTCCAACACCTCGGGCCTCTCGATCACGAAGCTGTCCGAAGCGCTGCCGGCAGAGATCAAGCCGCGCTTCTGCGGCATCCACTTCTTCAACCCGCCGCGCTACATGTACCTCGTCGAGCTGATCTCGACGCCGACGACGCAGCCGAAAATCCTCGACGACCTCGAGACTTTCGTGACGACCGCCCTCGGCAAAGGCGTGGTGCGCGCCAAGGACACGCCCAACTTCATCGCCAACCGCGTCGGCATCGCCGGCATGCTGGCGACGATGAAGGAGGTCGAGAAGTTCGGCCTGAGCTACGACGTGGTCGACGACCTCACCGGCAAGAAGCTGGGGCGCGCGAGCTCCGGCACCTTCCGCACCGCGGACGTGGTCGGCCTGGACACGATGGCGCACGTCATCAAGACGCTGCAGGACAACCTGAACGCCGACACCGACCCCTTCTACGACAGCTTCGCGACGCCGAAGGTGCTGGCGACGCTGCTCGAGATGGGCAACCTCGGCCAGAAGGCCAAGGCGGGCTTCTACAAGAAGGTCGGCCGCGACATCCTGCGCTTCGACCTGGAGAAGAAGGACTATGTGCCCGGCGGCGAGAAGTCCGACGAGGTCTACGCGCGCATGCTCAAGAAGCCCGCGGGCGAGCGCCTGAAGCTGTTGCGCGAGTCCGAAGGCCCGCAAGGCCAGTTCCTGTGGTCGATCCTGCGCAATGGCTTCCACTACGCCGCCGTGCACCTCGCGACGATTGCGGAAACCGCGCGCGACGTCGACCTGGCCATGCGCTGGGGCTTCGGCCTGAAGCAAGGCCCCTTCGAGCTGTGGCAGGAAGCCGGCTGGTCGCAGGTGGCGAAGTGGATCCAGGAAGACATCGCTGCGGGCAAGGCGCTGTCGAAGGCGCCGCTGCCGGAGTGGGTGTTCAAGGGCCCCGTGGCCGACGCGGGTGGCGTGCACACGCCCGAGGGCTCGTGGAACCCGACGGCGAAGAAGTTCCAGCCCAAGCGCGTGCTGCCCGTGTACTCGCGCCAGCTGTTCCCCGAAACGGTCCTTGGCAGCAAGGCGCCCGGTTTCGAGACGGCCGGCAAGACGATCGAAGAGACCGATGCGGTGCGCCTGTGGACGCTGGACGACGAGGTGCTCATCGCCAGCATCAAGACCAAGATGCATGCGATCAGCCCCGACGTCTGCGAAGGCCTGACGCAAGCCGTCGAACTCGCCGAGAAGTCCTACCAGGGCCTCGTGGTCTGGTCCGGCGACGAACCGTTCTCCGTCGGCGCCGACCTGCAGGGGCTGATGCCTGCATTCATGGCCGTGGGCGTTTCCGCCGTCGACGACGCCGAGGGCTACATGCAGCAGACGATGCTCAAGCTGCGCTACGCCACCGTGCCCGTCATCTCCGCGATCCGCGGCATGGCGCTGGGCGGCGGCTGCGAGCTGGCGGTGTATTCGAGCAAGCGCGTGGCCGCGATGGAAAGCTACATCGGCCTCGTCGAAGTCGGCGTGGGCCTCGTGCCCGGCGCCGGCGGCCTCACGTACATTGCGCGCCGCGCCGCCGAGAACCAGGCGAAGTCCACGCACAAGGACATCCTGCCCTTCCTCACCGACGGCTTCACGGCCGCGGCGATGGCCAAGGTCGGCACCAGCGCGCTGGAGTCGCGCCAGCTCGGCTACCTGCTCGAGGACGACATCGTCGTGCCGAACAGGGACGAACTGCTGTACGTCGCGATCCGCGAAGCCAAGGCCATGTTCGACACCGGCTACCGGCCGCCGCACAAGCGCTTGTTCCCGGTGGCGGGGCGCAGCGGCAAGGCGACCATCACGGGCCAGCTCGTGAACATGCGCGACGGCGGCTTCATCAGCGCGCACGACTTCCGCATCGCCTCGCTGATCGCCAACGTGGTGACCGGCGGCGACGTGGAGACCGGCACGCTCGTCAGCGAGGAATACCTGATGACGCTGGAGCGCCAGGCCTTCTGCGAACTCGTGCAGAACCCCAAGACCCATGAACGCATCCTCGGCATGCTGAACACCGGCAAGCCGGTGAGGAACTGACCATGAGCAGACAAGTTCAAGACGCCTACATCGTCGCCGCCACGCGCACGCCCATCGGCCGCTCGCACCGCGGCTACTTCCGCAACACGCGCCCCGACGACCTGCTGGCGATCGCGCTGCGGTCGGCCCTGTCGCAAGTGCCCGGGCTCGACCCGAAGGCCATCGAGGACGTGGTGTGCGGCTGCGCGATTCCCGAGGCGCAGCAGGGCCTGAACGTCGCGCGCATCGGCGCCGTGCTGGCCGGCCTGCCCAAGAGCGTGGGCGGCATCACGGTGAACCGCTTCTGCGCCTCCGGCCTGTCGGCGGTGCAGATGGCCGCGGACCGCATCCGCGTCGGCGAGGCCGACGTGATGATCGCCGCCGGCACGGAGAGCATGTCGATGGTGCCGATGATGGGCAATTCGCCCTCGCTGTCGCCCACCATCTTCTCCAACCCCGACGACATCGAGAGCTACGGCATCGCGTACGGCATGGGCCTGACCGCCGAGAAGGTCGCGCAGCAATGGAAGGTCTCGCGCGAGGCGCAGGACGAGTTCGCCTACCAGTCGCACATGAAGGCGCTGGCGGCGATGAAGGCCGGCGAATTCGCCAACGAGATGACGGAAGTCGAGGTCGAGGAGCGCAGCGTCGACCTCGCCTCAGCGGAAGTGAGCGTGAGCAAGCGCAAGGTCAGCCTGGACGAAGGCGCGCGACCCGACACGACGGTCGAAGGCCTGTCGAAGCTGCGGACGGTGTTCGCAGCGCGCGGCAGCGTGACGGCGGGCAACAGCTCGCAGACCTCCGATGGCGCCGGCGCGCTGATCCTCGCCAGCGAAGCGGCGGTCAAGCGCTTCGGCCTGACGCCGCTGGCGCGCTTCGTCAGCTACGCGAGCCGCGGCGTGCCGCCGCACATCATGGGCATCGGGCCGATCGAGGCGATCCCGGCGGCGCTGAAGGCCGCGGGCCTGAAGCAGGACGCCATCGACTGGATCGAATTGAACGAAGCCTTCGCCGCGCAGTCGCTGGCCGTGATCAACACGATCGGGCTGGACGCGAAGAAGGTCAACCCGATGGGCGGCGCCATCGCTCTGGGTCATCCCCTGGGGGCCACCGGGGCT
Source organism: Ramlibacter sp. PS4R-6 (assembly GCF_037572775.1). NCBI lineage: Bacteria > Pseudomonadati > Pseudomonadota > Betaproteobacteria > Burkholderiales > Comamonadaceae > Ramlibacter > Ramlibacter sp. PS4R-6. Next base: position 1,445,130 of record NZ_JBBHKA010000001.1, read on the forward strand.
ATCCGCTCGGCGACAGTCGTGCACGCGCTTCGCCGCAAGAATCTGAAGTACGGCATGGTCACCATGTGCGTGGGCATGGGACAAGGCGCAGCGGGCATCTTCGAACGGGTCTAGGAGAACGGGCATGAGGGCTGAAGTCATCGAGTCGAAGGACGGAACGAAGATCGCAGCCCGGGTGTTCGAGACACCGGGCCCCGCACGCGGCAGCGTCGTCATCGGCGGCGCCATGGGCGTGCGCCAGGACTACTACCAGCCGTTCGCGCAATGGGCCGCGCAGCAGGGCTGGCGCGTGACCACCTTCGACTACCGCGGCAGCGGCGACTCCGCGCCGGCGTCGTTGCGCGGCTTCCGCGCCGACCTGTTCGACTGGACGCGCGACTACGAAGCGGTCGTCGATGCAGCGCATGCCGCGTTGCCGGGCCAGCCGCTGTACCTCCTCGGGCACAGCCTCGGCGCGCAGTTGCCGGGCCTGTTCACCAACCAGCACAAGGTGAGCGGCCTGCTCAGCGTCGCCGCCGGCAGCGGCTACTGGCGCGAGAACGCGCCGCAACTCAAGCGCATCGTTCCCTACTTCTGGTTCGTGCTGGTGCCGATCGCCACGCGCCTCTTCGGCTACTTCCCGGGCCGCAAGCTGCGCAAGGTCGGCGACCTGCCCGCCGGCGTGGTGCTGCAATGGCGCAAGTGGTGCCTGTCGCCGCGCTACAGCGTCAGCGCCGAAGGCGAGGCCGTGCGGGCCAGCTACGCCAACGCCCGATTCCCGGTGCACGCGCTGTCCATCACCGACGACGAGCTCATGACCTGGAAGGGCACGCACAGCCTCATCGACCTGTACGAGAACGCGCCGCGCGAGGTGCGCAAGCTCGCGCCCGCCGACATCGGCGCGCGGCGCCTGGGCCACTTCGGCGCCTTCCGCCCCGAGAACGAGCAGCGCCTGTGGCCGCGCATCGGCGAATGGCTCGCCGGCCTGGGGACGGCGCGCACCGCATGAGCGGCCCCCACCTGTTCGACGCGGGCGTCGCACTCGAGCCGGCGGGCGACGTCCTGCGCGGCCGCACGCGGCCCGAGTGGAAGAACTTCATCGGCCCGTTCGGTGGGTTGATCGCCGCGCAGGCCATGAATGCCGTGCTGCTGCACCGCCAGCGGCTCGGTGATCCCGTTTCTCTCACCGTGAACTTCGCCGCCGCCATCGAGGATGGCGAGTTCGACGCCATCGCCACCCCGGCGCGCACCAACCGCTCGACGCAGCACTGGATCGTGACGCTGCAGCAAAAGGGCGAGGTGGTCGCGACGGCCACCGCGCTCACGGCGATCCGCCGCGACACCTGGGGCGCGAAGGAAGCGCCCGTGCCGCAGGTGCCGCGTCCCTCCGACGTGCCGCTGCCCGAAGGGCCCACGCGCGTCGAGTGGGTCAAGCGCTACGAGCTGCGCTTCATCGAAGGCGGCTTTCCCGGCGCGTGGGACGGCGGCGACACCGGCGCGAGCCGCACGCGCCTGTGGGTGCGCGACAACCCGCCGCGGCCGCTGGACTGGCTCTCGCTCACGGCGATGAGCGACGTGTTCTTCCCGCGCATCTGGCTGCGCCGCGCGACCTTCACGCCGCTGGGCACGATCACGATGACGACCCATTTCCACGCGACGCAGGCGCAGCTCGCGGAAACGGGCACCGGCTACCTGCTGGGCCAGACGCAAGGCCAGGGCTTCGGCGCGGGCTACTTCGACCACAGCGCGCAGCTGTGGAACGAAGCGGGTACGCTGCTGGCCACGACCAGCCAGGTCTATTACTTCAAGGAGTAGCGGCATGGGCAAGCGCGTGGAGTTCTGGTTCGACGTCGGCAGCCCGGCGTCGTACTTGGCGTGGCACCGCCTGCCGCGCGTCGCGCAGGAGGCCGGCGCCACGATCGACTACCGCCCCATGCTGCTCGGCGGCGTCTTCCAGTCCACCGGCAACCAGTCGCCGATGATGGTCGCGGCCAAGGGCAAGTGGATGCAGGGCGACCTCGAGCGCTTCGCCGCGCGCGACGGCACGCCCTACCGCCACAACCCGCATTTCCCGATCAACACGCTGGTGCTGATGCGCGGTGCCCTCGGCCTGCAGATGCGCGATCCCGGGCGGTTCGTGCCGTACGTCGACACGGTGTACCGCGCGATCTGGGCCGAAGGGCTGAACATGAACGACCCGGGCGTCGTCGCCGGCGTGCTCGACGCCGCGGGCTTCGAGCCGCAGGCGGTGCTGGCGCTCACGGCCGACCCGCAGGTGAAGGAAAAACTCAAGGCCGTCACGGCCGAAGCGGTGGAGCGCGGCGTGTTCGGCGCGCCCACCTTCTTCGTCGACGGCGCCATGTACTGGGGCCAGGACCGGCTCGATTTCGTCGAAGAAGCACTCAAGAAGGCATGACCATGCAAGAGATCCTCGTCAACGCCGAAGGCGGCGTCACCACCATCACGCTCAACCGCCTGGACCGCAAGAACTCCATCACCGCCGACATGTACGGCGCCATCGCCGATGCGCTGGCCACGGCCGAAGCCGACGCCGCCACGCGTGTGGTCGTCATCCAGGGGCACGAAACCGTGTTCTCCGCGGGCAACGACATCGGCGACTTCCTGAACAAGCCGCCGGCCGGGCGCGACTCGCCCGTCTTCCGCTTCCTGCGCGGCATCGCCACCTTCAGCAAGCCGCTCGTGGCGGCGGTGTGCGGGCCCGCCGTCGGCGTGGGCACCACGATGCTGTTCCATTGCGACCTGGTCTATGCCGGCGACAACGCGGCGTTCTCCATGCCGTTCGTGAACCTGGGGCTGGTGCCCGAAGCCGCGTCGAGCCTGCTGGTGCCGCAGATGCTGGGCTACCACCGCGCCGCCGAAGCGCTGATGCTGGGCGAGCCCTTCATGGCCGAAGCGGCGCTCGAAGTGGGGCTGGTCAACCGCGTGCTGCCGCCCACCGAGGCCAACCAGTACGCGCAGCAGGTGGCGCGCAAGCTGGCGGCCAAGCCGCTGTCGTCGCTGGTCGCCACCAAGCGGCTGATGAAGAAGGGCCGCCAGGATGCGGTCCTGGCGCAGATGGAAGAGGAAGGCGCCCTCTTCTCGAAGATGCTGGGCGAGCCGGCCGCGAAGGAGGCTTTCGGCGCCTTCATGGCCAAGCGCAAGCCCGATTTCTCGAACCTGTAAGGGCCCCGGCGGGCCCCTTGTGCCGGGGGCGGGGATGAGCGACCATCGCGTTTCCATGGCCGCGACCGATACGCCGACCTTCATCGGCAAGTACAACGTCCTTCGCGAACTCGGGCGGGGGGCCAGCAGCACCGTCTACCTCGCGGAGGACCCGTTCCACGCGCGCAAGGTGGCGGTCAAGCGCATCCATGCGCACCTGCTCACGGACGAACGCCAGGCCGCGCGCTACCGCAAGGCGCTGCGCAACGAGGCGCTCCTGGCCGGCCAGCTGAAGCACCCGCACATCGTCACCGTCCACGACGCCGACGGCGAGGCCAACCCGCCCTACCTGGTGCTCGAATACGTGGAGGGCGCTGCGCTGTCCCGGTTCACGCGCCCCGACCGCCTGCTGCCCGTGGAGCAGGTGCTGGACATCTGCTACAAGGTTTGTAGCGCCCTGGACTACGCGCACACGCGCGGCCTCGTGCACCGCGACATCAAGCCGGCCAACCTGATGCTGCAGACCAGCGGCGACGTGAAGGTGATGGACTTCGGCACGGCACTGGCCACCGGCGGCGAGATCACGCAGATCAGCGGCTTCGTCGGCTCGCCCCAGTACATGTCGCCCGAGCACGTGCGCGAAGAGGGCTGCACCTGGCGCAGCGACATGTGGTCCCTCGGCGTGGTCTGCTACGAGATGCTCACGGGCCGCCGGCCCTTCGAGAGCGAATCGGACTTCACCACCATCTACAAGATCACCAACGAGGAGCCCACCCAGCCCAGCACCCTGCGGCCCGGGCTGCCCGAGCAGGTGGACAAGGTTCTGATGCGCGCCCTGGCCAAGCACCCCGAGGCGCGGTTCAAGCAGTGGATGGACTTCGCCGACTCGCTGCTGCAGATCAACCGCGGCATGTCGGCCAAGACCGCGCGCCACCGCGAGGGCGACGCCTTCGCGCGCATGCGCGACCTGCCGTTCTTCCAGGGCTTCCCCGACGCGGTGCTGTGGGAGGCGCTGCGCCTGGGCACGCTGTCGCTGCGCCCGGCCGACACGGTGCTGATGGAAGAGGGCTCGATGGGCGAGTCCTTCCTGCTGCTGTTGCAAGGCACGGCCGCCGTCATGCGCGACAACAACAAGGTCGCCACGCTGGACCCGGGCGTCACCCTGGGCGAGATGGCCTACCTGCGGCGCGATGAGCCCAAGCGCACGGCCACCGTCAAGGCGGACACCGCGGTGCTGGTGCTCGAGATCAAGAACGAGGCCCTGCACCGGGCGTCGGAAGAGCTGCAGATCTGCTTCGACAAGGCCTTCATCGAGCTGCTGCTGCAGCGCCTGATGCGCACGACCGAGTCGCTGAGCAAGCTGCAGTCGTCCAGCCTCACGCTCGAAGGCCATTGACGCGATGACGCTCAAGGGCCGCACGCTCTTCATCACCGGCGCGTCGCGCGGCATCGGCCTGGCGATCGGCAAGCGCGCGGCGGCCGACGGCGCCAACATCGTCATCGCCGCCAAGACCACCGACCCCAACCCGAAGCTGCCCGGCACCATCTACTCGGCGGCCGAGGAGATCCGCGCCGCGGGCGGGCAGGCCTTGCCGCTGGCGGTGGACATCCGCGACGAGGAGGGCGTGCTCGCCGCCGTGGCGAAGGCCGTGCAGGAGTTCGGCGGCATCGACGTGCTGGTGAACAACGCCAGCGCGATCAGCCTGACGGACACCGAGCACACGCCGATGAAGCGCTACGACCTGATGAACGGGATCAACGCGCGCGGCACCTACTTGTGCACGCAGGCCTGCCTGCCGCAGCTGCAGAAGGCAGCCGGGGCGGGGCGCAACGCGCACGTGCTGAACATGTCGCCGCCGCTGTCCATGAAGCAGCACTGGTTCGCGCCGCACACCGCCTACACCATGGCCAAGTACGGCATGAGCATGTGCACGCTGGGCCACTCGGGCGAATTCGCGAAGTACGGCATCGCGGTGAACAGCCTGTGGCCGCGCACGGCGATCGCCACCGCGGCGCTGCAGATGATCCCCGGTGTGGATCTCAACCTGTGCCGCAAGCCGGAGATCCTGGCCGACGCCGCGTACTTCATCCTCACGAGCGACGCGAAGACGACCACGGGCAACTTCTTCATCGACGACGAACTGCTCGCGAAGCACGGCGTGACCGACCTGGAGCAGTACTCGGTCAAGCCCGGTACCAGGAAGTTCATCCCGGATTTCTTCGTCGACTGACGGCGCGCGATGGAGGCCGCGTATCCCTACCGGCTCCTGACCCTGCGCTTCCACGACCGGCAGGCGGAAGCCGCCTTCGCTGCGGAAAGGGCGCTGCGGCTGGTCCGCCCGTTCCGTTGGGTCGTGGCCATCCTCGCGGCGCTGTCGTTGCTCGTCGGTGTTGCGATCACGGTGATCGCACCCGAGTCGACAGCGCTCCTGAACCGCACGCTCCTGCCTTCGCTCGTGCTCTCGGCAGCCTCGCTGGCGGTCACCTGGCATCCCGTCTTCATCGCGCGGCAGCAGGCCGTGGTCGGCAGCGTCATCACGCTGGCCGTCCTGGCCACCTTGAACATGGCCGTGCAGTACCCGACGGAGAGGTTCCTCGCATCCGGCTTCTTCCTGCCGGCGGTACAGACGTTCTGCATCTATGCGCTCGTCGGGCTGCGGTTCCCGCTCGCCGTGGCGCTTGGCTGGGCCATGCTCGCCGGCTACGCAGCCATCGCGCATGTCGTGCACGGCCTCGCGGGCCCCGCGCTCGCGCGCCAGGTCCTCGCACTGGTGCTCGTGAACCTCGTGGGCATGCTCGCCGGCTGGCAGCTCGAGGCCGCGACGCGGCGCGCGTTCCTCGGGCGGCGCGCGGTCGAGCACGAGCGCGCCCGTTCGGAGGCCCTGCTGCTGAACATCCTGCCGGCGCCGATCGCCGAAAGGCTCAAGAACTCTCCCGGAACGATTGCCGAAGCGCACCCGTCGGTCACCGTGCTGTTCGCCGACATCGCGGGGTTCACGACCTGGTGCGCCACGCGCAATGCCGCCAGCGTGGTGCAGATGCTGGACCGCGTGTTCACCGCGTTCGACGCGCTCGCCGCGCGGCACGGGCTGGAAAAGATCAAGACGATCGGCGACTGCTACATGGCGGCCGCGGGCCTGCCCAAAGCGCGCGAGGACCATGCGCAGGCCGCGCTCGCGATGGCCCGCGAGATGCTCGCCGAATGCGAGCGCATCGCACGCGAGACCGGCGAGCCGCTGCAGATGCGCATCGGGCTGAGCTCCGGCCCCGTGGTCGCCGGCGTCATCGGGCGCAGCAAGTTCATCTTCGACCTGTGGGGCGACACGGTGAACACCGCGAGCCGCATGGAGTCGTGCGGCGAGCCCGGCCGCATCCAGTGCAGCGCCTCGACGGCGCGGCTGCTCGACGGCGTGGCCCTGGAATCGCGCGGCCGGGTGGAGGTGCGCGGCAAGGGGTCGATGGAGGTGTTCCTCATCGGCACGCGTACCGCCGAGGCAGCACTTGCGCTAGATTGACGGCATGTCGCTGCAAGTCTCCCTAGCCCGCCAGGGGCCGGTCCTCGCCGTGAAGGGCAGCGGGCCGGCGAACCTCGCCGACCTCAAGGGCTTCGCGGACATGATGGCCACCGTCTGCCGCGAAGAGCAGCTCACGCACGTGCTGGTGGACCTGCTGGACGTCCAGCAACAGCTCACCTTCACCGAGCACCTGCAGCTGGGCGTGTACCTCGCCGAGCGCCTGCACTTCCTCACCAAGATGGCCTCAGTGGTCCCCGAGCAGATGCGCAGCGGCAACAGCGAGCGTGCCGCGCAGAAGTCGGGGCTGCAGATCCGCACCTTCACCGACATGGGCGAGGCACGCGACTGGCTGAAGCAGCCGGACTGAGCCGTCCGTATCATCGCGGCACAAGGAGGCCCGGATGCCCTACATGCTCCTCATCCACGAACCGGTCGGCCAGCGCCAGCAGCGCACGCCGGCCGAAGGCGAAGCGGTGTACGGCCGCATGCTGCAGTTCGCCGATTCGCTCAAGTCGCGCGGCATCCTGCGCGGCGTCGAGTCGCTCACCTCGCTGGACGGCGCGTCGCGCCTGCAGGTGCGCAGCGGCAAGGCGCACGTGGTCGACGGCCCGTTCGCCGAAACCAAGGAGATGGTGGGCGGCTTCTTCCTGATCGACGTGCCCACGCGCGAACAGGCGGTGGCCATCGCGCGCGAATGCCCGGCGGCCGAGTGGGCCACGGTGGAGGTGCGCGAGACGGGCCCCTGCTATACGTAGACGCCTAGGTAGCCGCGCCTGTCGAAAGGGCGCGGCGCGGATCGTCGTGGGGATGTAACCACCAGGAGCACCCATGAAATTCATGATCATCGTGAAGGCCACGCCCGACTCCGAGGCCGGCCGCTTCCCGCCCGATTCCGACCAGCTGTTTCAGCAGATGGCGGCCTACCACGAGGACCTGGCCAAGGCCGGCGTGTTGCTGGATGGCTCGGGCCTGCAGCCGAGCAGCAAGGGCTGGCGCATCCGCTACGAGGCCGGCGACAAGCGCCGCGTCATCGACGGCCCTTTCGCGGAAACGAAGGAGCTGATCGCCGGCTACACGCTCATCCAGTGCCGCAGCCGCGAAGAGGCGCTGGAGTGGTCGCGCCGCTTCCCCAACCCGGTCGGCCCGAACCAGCCGGCGGAGATCGAGGTGCGGCAGCTGTACGAGTTCGAGGACTTCGAAGGGCTCCTGAGCAGCGAGACCGAGGAGCGCTTCAAGAAGATCGGCTTCGAGTGAAGGGGATGGACATGGCGCGCCAGATCTTCGTCAACCTGCCCATCGCCGACATGAAGCGCAGCCGCGCCTTCTTCGAGGCGCTGGGCTTCACGTTCAACCCGCAGTTCACCAACGAGCAGGGCGCCTGCATGGTGATCGCCGAAGGCAGCATCCACGCGATGCTGCTCGTCAAGCCCTTCTTCCAGACCTTCATCGACACCGACATCGCCGATGCGACGAAGACGACCGAGGTGCTCACGTGCCTGTCGTGCGCCAGCCGCGCGGAAATCGACGAGCTGGTGAAGAAGGCGGTGGCCGCGGGCGGCCGCGCGCACCGCAAGCCGCAGGACCACGGTTTCATGTACGGCCACGGTTTCGTCGATCCCGACGGCCACGTGTGGGAGCTGGTGTACATGGACCCCAACGCCGCGCCGCCGCAGGCCTGATGCATTCGGCGACCCACGGCACGATCGCGGCGGTCTGGCGGATGGAGTCCGCGAAGATCGTCGCCGTCGTGGCGCGCATGGTGCGCGACGTGGGCGTCGCCGAGGAGCTCTCGCAGGATGCGCTCGTCGCCGCGCTCGAACGCTGGCCCGCCGACGGCGTGCCGGACAAGCCCGCCGCCTGGCTCATGGCCGCGGCGAAGAACCGCGCGCTCGACCACCTGCGCCACGCCAGGCTCGCCGCGCAGAAGCACGAGGAGATCGGCCACGACCTCGAAGCGCAGGAGGCGCTGATCGTGCCGGACTTCGTCGACGCCCTGGCCGCCGCGCAGGAAGACCCGATCGGCGACGACATGCTGCGCCTGGTGTTCACCGCGTGCCACCCGGTGCTGCCGACCGAAGCACGCGTGGCGCTCACGCTCAAGCTGCTGGCGGGACTGACGACGCACGAGATCGCGCGCGCCTACCTGGTGCCCGAGCCGACCATCGCGCAGCGCATCGTGCGCGCCAAGAAGACGCTCGCGGAAGCGAAGGTGCCGTTCGAGCTGCCGCCGGCGCCAGCGCTCGGCGCGCGGCTCGCGTCGGTGCTGGAGGCCATCTACCTGATCTACAACGAGGGCTACACGGCCACCTCGGGCGAGGACTGGCTGCGGCCCGCACTGTGCGACGAGGCGCTGCGCCTGGGCCGCATGCTGGCGGAACTCGCACCGGCCGAGCCCGAGGTGCATGGCCTTGTCGCGCTGATGGAACTGCAATCGTCGCGCGCCGCGGCGCGTGTCGATGCAAAGGGCAAGCCCGTGCTGCTGCTGGAGCAGGACCGCATGCGCTGGGACCGCCTCCTGATCCGGCGCGGGCTCGCCGCACTGGAGCGCGCGCACGCGGCCGGGGGCGACGCGGGGCCGTACCAGTTGCAGGCCGAGATCGCTGCGTGCCACGCGCGCGCCGCGACTTCCGATGCGACGGACTGGCAGCGCATCGCCGCCGTGTACGGCCGGCTCGCGAAGGCCGCGCCTTCGCCCGTGATCGAGCTCAATCGCGCGGTGGCGGTGGGCATGGCCGAAGGGCCCGCTGCGGGCCTGGCCATCGTCGACCGCATCGCCGGCGACAAGCAGCTGCGCAACTACCAGTGGCTCCCCAGCGTGCGTGGCGACCTGCTGTCCAAGCTGGGTCGCAAGGACGAGGCGAAAGAGGAGTTCGAGCGCGCCGCCATGCTCGCGGCCAACGAGCGCGAACGCGAGCTTCTGCTGGAGCGCGCGGCCGCCATGGGCCGCCAGCACTAGGCGGCTTTACCAGCCGAGGCGCACGCGCGCGATCGCCATGCCGACGGCGGCCTGCGTCGGGTCGACCACGGGCACGCCGAGTTCCTGCTGCAGGCCTTCGCGGTAGGCGGCCATGCCGGCGCAACCCAGCACCACCACGTCCGCGCCGTCGTCGTCGCGCAGTTGCCGGCCGATTTCCACCATGCGCTGCGCGGTGCGCTGCGCATCCTGCAATCCCACCACGCCGATCTCCAGCGCGCGTTCGCCGGCCAGCCGCGAGCCGATGCCCATGGCGCCGATGTAGCGCAGGTGGCGCGGGATGGACTTGCGCAGGATGGCGATGACGCCGACGCGGTGGCCCATGGTCATCGCGGTGAGCAGGCCGCATTCGCCGATGCCCAGCACCGGCTTTTTCGTCTGCTCCCGCAGCGAGTGCAGGCCCGGGTCGGAGTAGCAGGCCAGCACGAAGGCGTCGTGGTTGCCTTCCTCGCGCTTGAGCAGCTGGCCGAGCGGCACGATCACGCTGTCGGCGTGCTGCTGCAGCTCGATGCCGGGCGGGCCTTCCTTGAGCGTGACGCAGCGGATCTGCGCGTCGTCGGCGTAGCAGGACAGCGCCTCGTCCACGGCGCGCGTCACCGCCTCGGTGGAATTCGGGTTGATGACGAGGATGCGGGGCTGGGCCATGGTCGTTACGAATCGATGAGCCGGCGGAAGGCGCCAGCCGCATTGTCCCGCCTTTCGCCTGCCCTTGCGACGGGCGCGGGTGTTCCGCAGGGGATGAAGCGGCCGCTGCCCCGCGCCGCCAGCAGGCGGCCGTCGTCCACCACGAGCTGGCCGCGCACCAGCACCTGCACCGGCCAGCCCTTGACCGTGCGGCCTTCGTAGGGGGTGTAGCCGGCGTTGTCCTTCATCATCGAGGCGGACAGCGTCACCTCGCGCTGCGGGTCCCAGACCGCGATGTCGGCGTCGGCGCCGGGATCGAGCGTGCCCTTGCGCGGCGCGATGCCGTACATGCGCGCATGGTTGGTGGCCGTGAGCGCCACGAATTCGTTGGGCGTGATGCGGCCCTTGCCGACGCCCTCGGAGAACAGGAGCGGCATGCGTGCCTGGATGCCGGGCACGCCGTTGGCCATTTCCTTGAAGGTGGTCGCCTCGCCGTGGGGCAGCTTGCCGGTCGCGTCGAAGCGGTAGGGCGCGTGGTCGGACGAATAGATGCCGATGGTGCCGTCCTTCAACGCCTGCCACACCGCTTCCTGCGAGCGTGCGTCGCGCGGCGGCGGGCTGCAGCACCACTTGGCGCCTTCCAGCCCGGGCTTGTCGGCGTCGTCGGCGGTGAGGAACAGATACTGCGGGCAGCTTTCGGCGTGGATGGATGCGCCCAGCTTCTGTCCCGCGCGGATCGCCTCGATGGCCTCGATCCCCGACACGTGAACGATCAGCGCCGGCACGTCGAGCAGGCGCGTGAGCGAGATGACGCGGTGCGTGGCCTCGGCTTCGGCGATCGGGTGGTGGCTGGTGGCGTGGAACTTCGGCGCCTTGTGGCCGCGCTCGAGCAGCCGCCGCGCGATCCACTGGATCACCTCGTGGTTCTCGGCGTGCACCATGACCAGCGCCCGCTCGCGGTCGGCGGCGAGCAGCACGTCCAGCACCTCGTCGTCCTTCAGGCGCAGCAGCTCGTACGTGGTGTAGATCTTCAGCGAGGTGATGCCGCGCTTCACCATCGCCGGCAAGTCCTCTTGCAGCGCCTGGGGCGTCGGGTCCGAGACGATCAGGTGGAAGGCGTAGTCGACCACCGCCTTCTCCGCGGCGCGCTTCGCATAGTCGTCGACGACTGCGGGGATCGAGTCGCCGCGGTGCTGCGCGGCGAAGGGCATGATGGTGGTCGTGCCGCCGAACGCAGCGGCGACGCTGGCGCTGTAGAAGTCGTCCGCGCACATCACGCCCGAGGAGGAGCGCTGCTCCACGTGGCAATGGCTGTCGATGCCGCCGGGCATCACGAGCTTGCCGCGCGCGTCGATTTCCGTCGCACCGGCGGGAAGACCCGCACGCACTTCCGCGACCTTGCCGCCCCGCACGCCGACGTCGGCTTGCAGCGTGCGCTCGGCGGTCACCACCGTGCCGCCGCGCACCACCAGGTCGAAGTCAGCCATTGGCGGGCGTCACTTCCGCCCCGGTCCGCTCGACGATCAGCTTGTAGTGCTCGGGCCGGCGGTGGCGCGCGAAATCGAACATCGTGCGCTTGAGGTCCGCGGCCAGGTCCAGGTCGCAATTGAACGCGATCACCTCGTCCTGCTCGGTGACGCTCTTCGCCACGATCTCGCCCGTGGGCGCGACGATCAGCGAGTTGCCGAACATGCGGAAGCCGTCCTCGAAGCCGCACTTGGCCGTCTCCACCAGCCAGGTCGCGTTCTGGAACGCCATGGCCTGCGCCATGATCAGGTGGTGGTGCACGCGCAGCGCGGGCGGCTCGGGGTAGTGCAGGTTCTCGCTCGGCGTGTTGAAGCCCAGCGCCACCAGCTCGGCGCCCTGCAGCGCCAGCACGCGGAAGGCCTCGGGCCAGCGCCGGTCGTTGCAGATCAGCATGCCGGCGATGGTGTTCATGTACTTCCACACGCGAAAGCCCAGGTCACCCACCTCGAAGTACTTCTTCTCCAGGTGCTGGAAGGCGGCCTGCGGCTTGTGGTCCGAGTGGCCGGGCAGGTGGATCTTGCGGTACTTGCCGACGATGCTGCCGTCGGGGCCGACGAGGATCGCGGTGTTGAAGCGGCGCACCTGGCCGGCCTCCAGCGTCTTCTCGGCGTAGCCGATGTAGAAGCCGATGCCCAGCTTCTTCGCCTCGTCGAAGAGCGGCTGCGTCTGCGCCGACGGCATGGTCTCCTCGAAGTACAGCCGGTCGACTTCGGCCTGGTCCTCGATCCACCAGCGCGGGAAGAACGTGGTGAACGCGAGCTCGGGAAACACCACGAACTTCGCACCCGCCGTGTGCGCTTCGCGCAGCAGGTTGACGAGGCGCTGGGTGGCGTCGACGCGTGTGTCGGAGCGGTGCAGCGGCCCGAGCTGCGCGGCCGCGATCCTGAGGTGTCTGCTCATGAAGGGTGTCCAGCGGGAAACTTCCGTCCCGCCCAGACTACGTTATATCCGCAGCGCTAGTAGGAGCGCAGGATCGGGATGCCGCCTTGCGCGTTCGCCGCCGGTGGCGCAGGGGGCGGCGGCAGGTAGGGACGCTCGTCGCGTGGCTCGAGGGAAGGGCGGTACGGCGGGCCGCCCAGTTCGGCGGTGCCGCTGCGCGGCGGCGGCCCGCCGGAAAAGCCGGGCGAGTCCTGGAATTCCGTGCTGCGCTGGCTCTTCGGCGTCCACGTGAAGTCGGGCGTGCGGCCCACGACGGCCGGCGCTTCCGGCGGCGGCGAGACCGGCACGATGACCGGCGCGCGTTGCGGCGCGGCGACGACGGTCGGAAGCTGCTGCTGCTCCTGCGCCGCCTGGTTCGTGCTGGCCCACCACTCCTTCATGCGCTCGATCGCGTCGGCATCGGGCTGGCTGGTGTCGCGCGGCGCATTGAACTTCGCCTTGGCGTCGACCAGTTTCGCCTTGGAGGCCTGCTGGAAGAAGTTGCCCACCACCAGCAGCGCGTTGCGCGCGCCTTGGCCCCAGGCGTCGCCCATGGTGATGCGCGCGTCGTTGAATCCCACCCACGCGCCGGCGACCAGCTTCGGATGCATCAGCATGAACCAGCCGTCGGTGTTGTCCTGCGTGGTACCGGTCTTGCCGGCCAGGTCGCCCTGCAGCCCGTAGCGGCTGCGGATGCCGGCGCCGGTGCCGCGGTCGACCACGCCGCGCATCACGTCGAGCAGGGTGTTCGCCGCCACTTCGGGCAGCGCCTGCTCGGCCGCGCGCGGATGGAAGTCCTCGATCACCTCGCCGTTGCGCTTCTCGATGCGCAGCACCAGCACGGGCTCGACGTAGCGGCCCGACGCGGCGATGGTGCTGTACGCCGACACCATCTCCTTGAGCGTGACGGGGCTGGTGCCCAGCGCGAGCGAAGGCACCTCCTCCAGCTTGCTCTGGCGCACGCCCATGGCCTTGGCGGTGCTCGCGACGCGCTGCGCGCCGACGCGCTGCACCAGCTGCGCGGTGATGGTGTTCTTCGAGAACACGAGGCCGTCGCGCAGCGTCGTCGGCTCGTTGGTCGATTCGTGCACGTCGGTGGGCTTCCACACCGTCTTCGCGTCGATGCGGATCTCCACCGGCTGGTCGATGAACAGTTCGTTGGGGCTCAGGCCCATCTCGAAGGCCGCGCCGTACACGAAGGGCTTGAAGGTGGAGCCGGGCTGGCGCCGCGCCTGCTGCACGTGGTCGAACTGGTCCTGGCGGAAGTCGCGGCTGCCCACCCACGCTTTCACGTGGCCGTTGGCGGGGTCCTGCGCCAGGAAGGCCGCCTGCAGGTGCGTCTTGTCCTTCCACAGGGCCTGCAGGAAAGCGCTGTCGCCTTCCAGCTTCTTCAGCGCCTGGGCATCGGGCGTGCCGGCCTCCACTTCGGCGCGGAATTGCGCGGTGTCGCGCACCAGCGCATCGAGCAGCGGCTTGTTGCGCGTGGGTTTCGCGTACGCCTTGTCGGCGATGGCCTGGAGCTTGTCGGCCTCCGCGGTCAGCGCGGTCACCGCCATCTGCTGCAGCCGCGAGTCGATGGTGGTGCGCACGACCAGCCCGTCGGCATAGATGTTGTAGCCGCGCTTGTCGGCCCACGCGATCAACCAGCGCTTGAGCTGCTGCGCGAGGTGCGGCGACGCGCCCAGGTCTTCCTCCTGGCGTTCGAAGTCCAGCGCCAGCGGCTGCTTCTTCAGGCGCGCGCATTCCTCGGCCAAGAGCTTGCCGTGCTTGACCAGCTGCGCCAGCACGATGTTGCGGCGCTGCGCGGCGCGCTCGGGGTTGAGCACCGGGTTGTAGTAGGTCGTGCCCTTGAGCATGCCGATCAGCGTCGCCGACTCCAGCACGTCCAGCTCGCGCGCCGACTTGTCGAAATAGGTGCGCGCGGCCATCTCGATGCCGTACGCGTTGTAGAGGAACGGCACGGTGTTCAGGTAGATCTCGAGGATCTCGTCCTTGCCGTACAGCGACTCCAGGCGCAGCGCGGTGACGGCTTCCTTCACCTTGCGCTCCAGCGTCGGTGCGCGGCCGATCTCCTCGGGGAACATGTTGCGCGCGAGCTGCTGCGACAGCGTCGAGCCGCCCTGCAGGTCGCCGCGCATCGTGCGCCACGCCGCCGCCAGCGTGCGGCGCAGGTCCAGGCCGCCGTGCTCGAAGAAGCGGTGGTCCTCGGTGGCCAGGAGCGCGTCGCGCACGTGCGGCGACACGTCGGCCAGCTTGATCCATTCGCGGTTGGTGCGCTTGAACGCGGCGAGCTCCTGGCCGTCGGCCGTCACGAGCACGCTCGGCGACTGCGAGCGCCGGCCCTGGATGTCGGCCTTGCTCGGCGCGTCAGGAATCATTGCCGCGACGTACGCGACGCCCGCCAGCGGGACGGCCGCGAGCGCCGCCAGCAGCCACCACGGATGGCGGCGGATGGCGCTCCACCCCCGCTGCAAGGTTTCGGTCACACGCACCGGGCCAATCTAAGAGCCGCGCTGGCTCAGCCATGTAGGACGCCGTCGCGTGGCCGCAAGGACAACGCCGTGAATGCCCAGTATTTCGCGCCTTGGGGGCGGCGCGGGCTAGCGCGCCGGGGTGTGCGTGTGCCGCCGCATGAACTTCGTGCCGGCGTAGATGAACGCGAGCACCGCGGCGTAGGAAAGCAGCTGCGCGCCCGACGGCGTCGCGTCATAGCCCATGAGGGCCTTCAGGAAGGTGCCCAGCGCCGAATCGGGCGCGAGCAGTTCGGACGTGTCCCACACCGGCGAGGTCCAGGCCTCCAGGAAACCGGCCTGCGCCAGCGACTTCACCAGCTGGCTGGCGATGGAGCCGGCCAGGATCGCGATCAGCACGTTCGTGACCGTGAAGATGTGGCGCGTGGGCACGCGGGCCAGGCCCGCGTAGATCACCGCGCCGATGCCGCCGCCCAGGCTCACGCCGATGATTACCGCGAGGACGATGTCGGTGAACGACGTGCTGCCGCCGGTGGCGGAGCCCGCGATGAACAGCACCGTCTCCGCGCCTTCGCGCAGCACCGCCAATGCGACGGCCACGAGCAGCGCCCAGGGCTTGCGTTCGCCGCCTTGCACCGACGCGCCCAGGCGCTGCGCCTCCAGCGCCATCTCGCGCGTGTGCGTCGTGACCCAGATGCAATGCCACAGCAGCATGGCCAGCGCCACCGACAG
Organism: Ramlibacter sp. PS4R-6; assembly: GCF_037572775.1. Lineage (NCBI taxonomy): Bacteria > Pseudomonadati > Pseudomonadota > Betaproteobacteria > Burkholderiales > Comamonadaceae > Ramlibacter > Ramlibacter sp. PS4R-6. The sequence goes on from NZ_JBBHKA010000001.1 coordinate 1,461,032, forward strand.
CACGACGATGTTGACCATGTCCTGGCCCATGCCGCCCGCCATCTCGCTCACGTACGGCGCAAGGGCCGCGAGGATCAGCGCGCCCACCACGCCGATAGCCACGCCGGCGCCCAGCCAGCCGCCGCGGCCGGGCAGGCCGCGGGTGGCGGCGGCGACGATGCCGATGAACAGCGCCGCTTCCAGCGATTCGCGAAAGACGATGAGGGCGGCGGCGAACATGGCTTTCTTATTCCGCGATCACGACGCCTTGCGCCGTTTTCTCGTGGAACTCGCCGAAGAAGGTGTAGCGGCCGGGCTTGAGCGGGCCGATGAGGATGGTGGCCTTCTGCCCGCCGGGGATCACCTTCTCGCGCTTGAGGCTGTGGCTCTCGAACTCTTCCGGCGTGCTGTCCTGGTTATGGACGACCAGCTTGATCTTCTGGCCGGCCTTGACCTTGACCTCGGCGGGTTCGAAGCGGTGGTTCTTGATGACGAGCAGGACTTCCGGGTCGGCTGCGAGTGCGCCCGTGGCGAGAAGGCAGCCGGCAAGGGCCAGGCCGAAAAGGCGGCGGGATGTCATGGATCGGGCTCCGGTTGAGGATTTGCACGATCTTAATGCAAATCATTCCCATTCGCCAGCCAGCGGCGGCAGAAGGGGGATTCCGGGCGGCGTTCAGTGGGAGTCGAAGTCGTCGTCGGGCAGCAGGGCCTCGATGCCGGCGTCGGTCAGGTCGGCCGCGTCGTACTCGCGCGAATCCAGCAGCCAGTCTGCGACATCGTCCCAGAAGCGGCTCTCGTTGGCGTGCGTCGGCTCGTCCATGCCCGCACTATGGAATCGCCGCGGGCCGCGGCCTGTCGGCGGCCTGCGCCGGCCTGCGTCGGCGGGGGCGGAAAGCCGCCGTCATCCTGCATTTCATCGCGCCATACGGCGTTTCGTCGCATCGTGGGTGGGAGCCTTTCGCGCGGCGAACTATGCTTGAGGTCTTCGCGGGGCCACAAGCCCCGCTTCCCGGAGGAGATTCATGCGTTTTACCCTGACCTTGCTGGTCATCGGCCTGGCGTCCACGCTATCCGCGTGCAACCGGGGCGCCGATGCCAAGTCGCAAGCCGCCGCCGCGCCCGCGGTGCTCGTCGCCCCCGAAGACGTGTTCACCGTCAAGCCGTCCGCGCTGGCCGCCGGCCCGCTGGTGACCGGCAGCATCCAGCCCGAGCGCAAGGCCGACCTGCGCGCCGAAGTGCCCGCCGTCGTCATGGCCGTGCACAAGGAAAACGGCCAGAGCGTGCAGAAGGGCGACCTGCTCGTGCGCCTGGACGACACCTCCATCCGCGACGGCCTCGTTTCCGCACAGGAAGCCGAGCGCGCCGCCTCGCAGGCCTTCGACCAGGCCCAGCGCCAGTCGCAGCGCATGAAGACGCTGCGCGAGCAGGGCATGGCCTCGGCGCAGCAGCTCGAGGACGCCGAGATCCGCCGCAACACCACGCAGAGCGACCTGTCGGCCGCGCGCACGCGCCTGGTGGCCGCGCGCCAGCAGCTGCAGCGCACCGAGGTGCGCGCGCCCTTCGACGGCATCGTCGCCGAGAAGAAGGTCTCCGCCGGCGACACGGCGCAGGTCGGCAAGGAACTGCTCAAGGTCATCGACCCGCGCAGCCTGCGCTTCGACGGGCTCGTGTCCTCGGACGCGATCCAGTCGGTCAAGGTCGGCCAGGCCGTCGCCTTCCGCGTGAACGGCTACGGCAAGCAGGAGTTCGGCGGCAAGGTCAAGTTCGTCAGCCCCACCGCCAACCCGATGACGCGGCAGGTCGAGGTGATCGTTGAGATCGCCGGCGACGCGCCCGCGCGCCTGGCGGGCCTGTATGCCGAAGGCCGCATCGAAGCATCGTCCTCGATGGCGCTGATGATCCCCGAGTCGGCGATCGTGCGCGACGGCGAACGCGCCTTCGCCTGGCGCATCAAGGACAACGCGCTGCACAAGGTGGCCGTCACCGTGGGCGACCGCGACACGCGCCGCGGCGACCGCGTCGTGAAGTCGGGGCTGGCGGACGGCGACAGGCTGCTGCGCCACCCGGTGGCCACGCTGAAGGACGGCCAGGCCGTCAAGGACACCGCGTCCGCGGTGGCCGCCCCGTCGGCGCCCGCCACGGCCGAAGCGCCCAAGACGCCTTAAGGAGGCGCCATGTTCCTGTCCGACTTTTCCATCCGCCGCCCGGTGGCGACGGTGGTCCTCATCATCGCCCTGATGGCCATGGGCGCGCTGGCGCTGTCCAAGCTGCGCGTCAACGAGATTCCCGACGTGCAGCAGCCGGTGCTGGTCGTGAACATCGCCTACCCCGGCGCTTCGCCCGAGACGGTCGAGCGCGAGATCATCAACCGCATCGAGAAGTCGCTGCAGAGCGTGACGGGCGTGTACGAGGTGCGCTCCACCGCCAAGGACAGCAGCGCGCAGCTGGTGATGGTGTTCAACTTCAACAAGAACATGATCGAGGCGAGCGACGAGGTGCGCAACGCCATCGCCACCGTCCGCTACAAGCTGCCGATCGAGATGCGCGAACCCGTGCTGGTGCGCATCGACCCCAGCGCGCAGCCGATCCTGAACCTGTCGCTGTCGTCCACGAAGCAGACGCAGGCCGAGATTTCGCGCCTGGCCGAAGACACCGTCGCCGACCGCCTGCGTGGCGTCGACGGCGTGGCCACGGTGGAGATCAACGGGTCGCTCAAGCGCGAGCTGTCGGTGCTATTGAAGGCCGACCGCCTGCGCGAATACAACGTGTCGGTGGCCGAGGTGATCGCCTCGCTGCAGGGCGCCAACACCAACGCGCCGGTGGGCCGCATCATCGGCCCGCTGAAGGACCAGAGCATCCGCCTGATCGGCCGCATCGAATCGCCCGCCGAGTTCGCGCAGATCATCGTCAAGCGCCGCGGCGACGAGATCGTGCGCCTGGGGCAGGTGGCGAGCACGGTGGACGGCTTCGCCGAGCGCGACAGCTTCAGCCTGCGCAGCGCCCACCCGAACGTGAGCATGTACATCACCCGTGCGCGCGACGGCAGCACGGTGACGGTGGCCAACCGCGTCAAGAAGGAGATCGCGAAGATCAACAAGGACCTGCCCGAGGGCACGCGCATCGACGTGACCTACGACGGCGGCGAAGGCGCGCAGGACAACCTGAACAACGTGATCCACGCGCTCATGCTTGGCGCGGGGCTCACCGTGTTCGTCGTGTACCTGTTCCTGAACTCATGGCGCTCGACGCTGATCACGGCCACCAGCCTGCCGACGTCGGCGCTGGCCGCGTTCATCGCCGTGTGGGCCTGCGGCTTCACGCTGAACTTCATGACGCTGCTGGGCCTGTCGCTGGCCATCGGCGTGCTGATCGACGACGCGATCGTCGTGCGCGAAAACATCGTGCGCCACATGGAGCGCGGCGCCGACCGGATGACCGCCGCACGCCTGGGCACGGCCGAGATCGGCATGGCGGTGGCGGCCACCACGTTCTCGATCATCGCGATCTTCATCCCCGTGGCCTTCATGCCGGGCGTGGCCGGCGAGTGGTTCCGACCCTTCGCGCTCACCGTGGCCTTCTCGGTGATGGTCAGCTTGCTGATCTCCTTCACGCTCGACCCGATGCTGTCCGCCTACTGGGGCGACCCCCCGGGCTACCAGCACGATGCGCCGCGCAGCAAGGTGTCGGTGTGGCTCAAGAAGTTCAATGCGTGGTTCGACCACCAGGCCGACCGCTACGGCAACGTGATCGCGTGGGCGCTGCACCACCGCAAGTGGATGGCCGCGGCGGCGGTCGGCAGCTTCGTGGGCGCCATCGCGCTGCACGCGTGGCTGGGCGGCTCGAGCTTCCTGCCGGTGGCCGACAGCCCCATGATCGCGATCGAGGTCCGCACGCCGTCGTCGGCGAGCCTGGAATACACCAAGCTCAAGATCGAGAAGGCGGCGGAGCTCGCACGCACGCTGCCCGAAACCGTGGCGACCAACAGCCGCGTGAACATCGGCGGCGGCCGCGTGTACGTGGACATCGGCAAGACCACGCAGCGCAAGCGCACGGCCCAGGAGATCGCCGTGGAGATGCGCAAGCTCATGGCGCAGCTGGTGGGTGCGGAATACGTCGTGCTCGACGACCTGAACAACGGCGCGCGCAAGCCGGTGGAGATCCGCTTCTACGGCCAGGACACGCGCACGCTGCTGGACATCACCAATGCCTACATGGAGCGCATGCGCAAGATCCCGGGCGCGGTGGACGTGGGCCTGTCGGAGCTGAGCCCGAAGGACGAACTGCGCATCGAGATGAACCGCGGCCTGGCCAATGCGCTGGGCATTTCGGTGAACGACGCCGCGCAGGCCTTGCGCGTCGCGTTCGCGGGCGTGGAAGTCGGCGACTGGATCGACCCGTCGGGCCAGGCGCGCGACGTCGCCGTGCGCCTCGACCCGGCCGACCGCGTCGACGCCGAGAACATCGAGCGCCTGCCGATCGCGGTGGCCGGCACCAACATGGTCGTGCCGCTGAACCAGATCGCCACCGTGACCATGGGCGTGGGCCCGGCGCAGATCCAGCACCTGAACGGCCGCCGCATGATCGCCGTCTCGGCCAACGCGGAAGGCCGCGCATCGGGCGACGTCACCAAGGACGCGCTCAAGCTCGCGCAGTCGCTCGACTACCCCGTCGGCTACGGCGTGGAGATCGGCGGCGCGGGCAAGGACCAGCAGGAGGTCTTCTCGGCCATGTTCACGGCGCTGATCATGGGCGTGGGCCTGATGTACCTGATCCTGGTGATGCAGTTCGGCTCGTTCACCGCGCCGCTGGCGGTGATGATCTCGCTGCCGCTGTCGCTGATCGGCGTGGTGGTGGCGCTCCTGCTCACGCGCGCGACGCTCAACCTCATGAGCTTCATCGGCATCATCATGCTGATGGGCCTGGTGGCGAAGAACGCCATCCTGCTGCTCGACGCGGCGCGCAAGCTCGAGTCGGACGGCGTGGACCGCGAAGAGGCGCTGATGGCCGCGGGCCGCGCGCGCCTGCGCCCCATCCTGATGACGACCTTCGCGCTGATCGCCGGCATGCTGCCGGTGGCCATCGGCATCGGCGAGGGTGGCGACTTCTACCGGCCGCTCGCGATCTCCATCATCGGCGGCACGATCACGTCGACGGTGCTCACGCTGCTCGTGGTGCCGTCGTTCTACGACAGCATCGAGGTGTCGCACGACCGCATGCTCGCGAAGTTCCGTCGCCGCCAGGGCGAGCGCAACGCCGCGATCGCGTTCGGCCTGACGTTCGTCGAAGCGGTGCTGACGCTGCTGGGCGTGCGGGCGGCTTACCGCGGCCTGATGCGCCTGCGTTCGCGCCGCGTGGCGGCGGCTGCCGCCTAGGACGGGTCCTGGCCCGGCGGGCTGCCCGGCAGGGCCGGGTCCGCCGGCGGAATCTCCCCGCGCTTTTTCTTCAGCACGTCGAGCGCGCTGTCGGCGCCTTCCCCCGTCGACGGCAGGGGCTCGGGACGGGGCTGTTCGGGCTCGTTCTTGTTGTTCTGGCTGGTCATGGAGGCGCCGACTCTACCGTGCCCGGACCTGCACATCAATTGCAACCCAACGCACATAAAGGGAAACGGCCCCCGCAGGGGCCGTTTCGCCGGAGCAAGGGCCGTCAGACGTTGGCGATCGCGACCGAGCGCGAGTTGAGGTAAGCCTCCATCGCCTCGGGCCCGCCTTCGGAGCCGTAGCCCGAATCCTTCACGCCGCCGAACGGCATCTCGGCCGAGGGCAGCGCGGGCATGTTGATCCACATCATGCCGACTTCGACGCGGCGCGCCAGCAGGTCGGCGTTCTTCAGCGACTTCGTGAAGCCGTAGCCCGCCAGGCCGAACGACAGGCGGTTCGCTTCCGCGATCGCCTCGTCGAGCGTCTTGAAGCCGCGGATCGCGGCCATCGGGCCAAAGGGCTCGTCGTTGAACACCTTGGCTTCGGTGGGCACGTCGGCCAGGATGGTGGGCTGGAAGAAGTTGCCCGCGTCGCCGATGCGCTCGCCGCCGGCCAGCACCGTGGCGCCGCGCTCCACGGCGTCCTTCGTGAACTCGGCCATCGCCGTGAGGCGGCGCGGGTTCGCGAGCGGGCCCATCGTCGTGCCTTCGGCCAGGCCATCGCCGACCTTCAGCGCCGCGGCGGTCTTGACCATCAGGTCCGCGAATTCCTTCTTCACGCTCTCGTGCACCAGGAAGCGCGTCGGCGAGATGCACACCTGGCCGGCGTTGCGGAACTTGGCCGCGCCCGAGGCCTTCACCGCCAGCGCGATGTCGGCGTCCTCGCACACGATCACCGGCGCGTGGCCGCCGAGTTCCATCGTCACGCGCTTCATGTGCTTGCCCGCGATGGCCGCCAGCTGCTTGCCGATCGGCGTGGAGCCCGTGAACGTGATCTTGCGGATCACCGGGTGCGGAATCAGGTATTCGGAGATCTGCGCCGGGTTGCCGTAGACGAGGTTCAGCACGCCGGGCGGGATGCCCGCGTCCTGGAAGGCGCGCACCAGCGCGGCGGGCGCCGCCGGCGTTTCTTCCGGGGCCTTGATGATCATCGAGCAGCCGCTCGCCAGCGCGGCGCCGAGCTTGCGCACCACCTGGTTGATCGGGAAGTTCCACGGCGTGAAGGCCGCCACCGGGCCCACCGGGTCCTTCAGCACCATCTGGCGCGTGGTCAGCGCAAAGCGCGAGGGCACGATGCGGCCGTACACGCGCAGGCCTTCGTCGGCGAACCACTCGATGATGTCGCCGGCGGCCATCGCCTCGCCCTTGGCTTCCACCAGCGGCTTGCCTTGTTCCTGCGTCAGCACGGCGCCGATCTCGGCGGCGCGCTCACGCATGAGCGCGGCGGCCTTGCGCATGATCTTGTTGCGCTCGATGGGCGCCATGTCGCGCCACACCTCGAAGCCCTTCTGGACGGCGGCCAGCGCGCGGTCGAGGTCGGGGATGGACGCATGCGCCACGCGGCCGATCTCCTTGCCGGTGGCCGGGTTGAAGACGGCCAGCGACTTGCCGTCCTGGGCGTCCTGCCATTCGCCGTTGATGAAGAGCTGGGTGTTGGGGTAAGTCATGGCTGTCCTGTGGAAGCGGGGAGGGGAAGGGGCTATTTTCGGCCAAGCGGGCCCCGCGTGCTCGTGGTGGGTTATGCGTACCCGGCAGAGGAGGTCGATTTATACCAAGCACGCGCTTGCTGAAAATAGCCGGCTCTGCCATGATTGCCCGCCATGGACATGCCCGCCCTGCCCCTGGCCGCGCCGAAACGCCCGCGCGGACGCCCGCGCAAGACGCACGCGGAGATCGACGACGGCAACCGCCGCCGCGACCTGCTCAACTCGGCCGCCCGGCTGTTCCGCCGCAAGGGTTTCGATGCGACGACCACGCGCGACATCGCGGCGGCCGTGGGCATGCACAGCGGCTCGCCCTTCTACCACTTCGAGAGCAAGGGGGCGCTGCTGGCGGCGGTGATGGAGGAGGGCATGCGCACGGCGATCGAGCGCCAGCGCACCGCGCTCGAGGCGGCCGGCGACCGCATCCCGGCGTCGCAGCGGCTGCGCGTGCTGGTGCGCAACCACTTCGACGTGTTGCTCGGCCCCGGCAGCGACTTCATCCCGGTGATGCTGTACGAGGCGCGTTCGCTCACGCCCAAGCAACGGCGCGTCATCACCGACCTGCAAAGCGAGTACGAGGCCGCTTGGGTCCCGGTCCTGCAGCAGCTGGTGACGGTGGGCAAGCTCAAGGGCGACGTCAAGCTGGCGCGGCTGCTGATCTTCGGCGCGCTGAACTGGTCGGCGCAGTGGTACGACCGGCGCAAGGGTGCGTCGCTGGACGAGCTGACCGATGCGGCGCTCGCCCTGTTCATCCGGTGCTGATGCCATGAGCCGCTTCGAATCGGGCTGGAACGTGGAAGGCGAGGTCGCGCAGGCGCGGCGCGCGGCGATGCTGGAGCGCATCGCGCAGCTGCGGGCGCTGGAAGGGCGCTCGGCCGCTGCATCGGCGAAATCGAAACCCGTGTTCGACAAGCGCGGGCAGCTCTTGCCGCGCGAGCGCGTGGCGTTGTTGCTCGATGCGGGCGCGCCCTACCTGCCGCTGTCGTCCATCGCCGGCTTCCTGCAGGACACGAAGGATGCGGCCGAGTCGGTGCCCGGCGGCGGCGTCATCGCGGGAATCGGTTTCGTCTCGGGCACGCGCTGCATGATCGTGGCGAGCGACTCGGGCATCGACGCCGGCGCGATCCAGGCAATGGGGCTGGACAAGGTGCTGCGGGCGCAGGAGATCGCGCTGCAGAACAAATTGCCCTTCCTGCACCTGGTCGAGAGCGCCGGCGCCAACCTGATGAAGTACCGCGTCGAAGGTTTCGTGCACGGCGGCGCGCTGTTCCGCAACCTGGCGCAGCTGTCGGCGGCGGGCCTGCCGGTGATCACCGTGCAACATGGCTCCGGCACGGCGGGCGGCGCCTACATGCCGGGGCTGTCGGACATCGTGATCATGGTGCGGGGGCGTTCGCGCGCTTTCCTTGCCGGGCCGCCGCTGCTCAAAGCTGCTACCGGCGAGATCGCGACCGAGGAAGAACTCGGCGGTGCGGAGATGCACACGGCGGTGTCGGGGCTGGGGGAGTACCTGGCCGAAGACGACCGTCATGCGCTGGGCATCTGCCGCGAGGTGGTCGCCAACCTGTCATTCCGGCGCAGGCCGGAATCCAGTGGCTTCGACGGCGCCACAAAGACACTGGATCCCGGCCTCCGCCGGGATGACATCTTGACGCTGATCCCCACCAGCCTGCGCGAACCCCTCGATATGCGCGAAGTCATCGTCCGCCTCGTCGACGGCGGCGAGGTTCTCGAATTCAAGCCGCTCTACGGCGCCGCGACCGTCTGCGCGCAAGGCCGCATCGGCGGCCATGCGGTGGGCTTCATCACCAACAACGGCCCCATCGACGTGGCCGGCGCCAACAAGGCGACGCACTTCATCCAGTGGATGTGCCAGCTGGGCCACCCGATCATCTACCTGCAGAACACCACCGGCTACATCGTCGGCAAGCAAAGCGAGCAGGACGGGATGATCAAGCACGGCAGCAAGATGATCCAGGCCGTGACCAACGCCACCGTGCCGCAGATCACGATCCAGTGCGGCGCGTCGTTCGGCGCCGGCAACTACGGCATGTGCGGCCGTGCCTATGCGCCGCGCTTCCTGTTCTCGTGGCCCAGCGCCAAGACCGCGGTGATGGGCGGCGAGCAGGCGGCGCGCACCATGCAGATCGTCACCGAGGCCGCGCTGGCGCGCAAAGGCATCACGCCCGACCCCGCGGAGTCGCAGAAGCAGTTCGACCGCATCGTCGGCATGTTCGAGGCCCAGGCCGATGCGTTCTACACCTCGGGCCTGATGCTGGACGACGGCGTGATCGACCCGCGCGACACCCGCGACGTGCTGGCCTTCTGCCTGGACACGATCCGCGAAGCCGATCAACGCCATCCGCGCCCCATGCAATTCGGCGTGGCGCGCATGTAGGGGACACTATGCAATACACGCACGAACACCTCGAGATCCAGAAGACGCTCAAGCGCTTCATTGACGAGGAGATCAACCCGCACGTCGACGAATGGGAAGCCGCCGAGATGTTCCCGGCGCACCAGGTGTTCAAGCGGCTGGGGCAGCTGGGCTTGCTGGGGCTGACCAAGCCCGAGGCATACGGCGGCGCGGCGCTGGACTATTCCTACTCGATGGCGATGACCGAAGCGCTCGGCTGGATCGAGTGCGGCGGCGTGCCCATGGCCATCGGCGTGCAGACCGACATGGCCACGCCGGCCCTGGCGCGCTACGGCAGCGACGAGCTGCGGAGCCAGTTCCTCGCGCCGGCGATCGCGGGCGACATGGTGGCGTGCATCGGCGTCTCCGAACCCGGCGCGGGCAGCGACGTCGCCAACATCAAGAGCCGCGCGGTGAAGGACGGCGACGACTACGTCATCACCGGCCAGAAGATGTGGATCACCAACAGCCTGCAGGCCGACTGGATGTGCATGCTGGTCAACACCGGCGAGGGCCCGGTGCACAAGAACAAGTCGCTGGTGATCGTGCCCATGCGCGACGGGTCCAACGGCAAGCTCACCAAGGGCATCGAGGTCGCGCAGAAGATCAGGAAGATCGGGATGAACTCGTCCGACACGGGCCTGATCTACTTCGACGAGGTGCGCGTGCCGCAGCGCTTTCGCATCGGCAACGAGGGCGCGGGCTTCGTCTACCAGATGCAGCAGTTCCAGGAAGAGCGCCTGTGGGGCGCGGCAAGCTGCTTGGTGTCGCTGTCCAACTGCATCGGGTGGACGATCGAGTGGGCGCAGGAGCGCAAGCTCTTTGGCGCGACGCTCGCCGACCAGCAGTGGGTGCAGTTCAAGCTGGCGGAGCTGAAGACCGAGGTGGAGGCGCTGCGCGCGTTGACCTACCGCGCCTGCGAGCTCTACGTGCAGGGCCAGGACGTGCTGGAGCTGGCATCGATGGCCAAGCTCAAGGCGGGCCGCCTGAATCGCATCGTTCCCGACACCTGCCTGCAGTTCTGGGGCGGCATGGGCTTCACCTGGGAGAACAAGGTTTCGCGCATGTACCGCGACGGGCGCCTGGTGTCCATTGGCGGCGGCGCGGACGAAGTGATGCTGCAGATCCTGTCGAAGATCATGGGCATCGCCAAGAAGCCCAACGCCGCATGACCCTTCGCCGGCTGCTCATCGCGAACCGCGGCGAGATCGCGCGCCGGGTGATCCGCACCTGCAAGCGGCTCGGGATCGAGACGGTGGCGGTGTATTCCGATGCCGACCGCAATGCGCTGCACGTGCGCGAGGCCACGCTGTCGTTCGCGCTCGGCGGCAACACGTCGGCCGAGTCGTACCTGCGCATCGAGCGCCTGCTGGAAGCGGCGCGCGCGACGCAGGCCGACGCGATCCATCCCGGCTACGGCTTCCTCAGCGAGAACGCCGATTTCGCGCAGGCGGTGGCGGGTGCGGGCCTGGTGTGGGTCGGGCCTCCTGCCGCGGCGATTCGCGCGCTGGGCAGCAAGTCCTCGGCAAAGGCGATCGCGCAGCAGCGCGGCGTGCCGTGCCTGCCCGGTTACTTCGGTGAGGACCAGACGGACGAACGCCTGGCGCGCGAGGCGCAGCGCATCGGCTTCCCGGTGATGGTGAAGGCCGCGGCCGGTGGCGGCGGGCGCGGCATGCGGCTGGTCACCGAGGCCTCGCAGTTGCGAGCGGCCGTGCAAAGCGCGCGGTCCGAGGCGCAATCGTCCTTCGGGTCCGGCGAACTGCTCCTGGAGCGCGCGCTCATCGCGCCGCGCCACGTCGAGGTGCAGGTGTTTGCCGATTCGCACGGCCACTGCATCCACCTGGGCGAGCGCGACTGCTCGGTGCAGCGCCGCCACCAGAAGCTCGTCGAGGAAACGCCGAGCCCGGCCGTGGGCGCCGCGCTGCGCGAGCGCATGGGCGCGTGCGCAGTGGAGCTCGCGAAGGCGGCGGGCTACGTCGGTGCCGGCACCGTCGAGTTCCTGGTCGAGGGCGACGCCTTCTTCCTGATGGAGATGAACACGCGGCTGCAGGTGGAACACCCGGTGACGGAGGCCGTCACGGGGCTTGACCTCGTCGAGTGGCAGTTGCGCGTCGCGCAGGGTGAGCCCTTGCCGCTGGCGCAGGAGCAGGTGCGCTTCGACGGCCATGCCATCGAGGTGCGGTTGTGCGCGGAAGACGAGAACTTCGCGCCGCATGCGGGCACTGTGCGGCGCTTCGCCGAACCCGCCGGTGTGCGCTTCGACCATGCGATCTACGAAGGGCTGCGGGTCCCGCCGTACTACGACTCCATGCTGGGCAAGCTGGTCGTGCACGCACCCACGCGCGGCGGGGCCATCGACCGGCTGGCGGCGGCGCTGGATGCGACCACCGTGCTCGGCCTGCCGACCAACCGCCGTTTCCTCGCCGCGTGCCTGCGTCACCCGCTGTTCCGCGAGGGCCAGGCCTTGATCCCGTTCCTGGCGGAACACGCGCAGGCGATTCGCGAGCAACTGGCCGACGAGGAGAGCAGGGTCGTTGCAGCGGCGGTCCGCCAGGCGTTCGCACCGCACGCAACCGCGCTGGCCTGCCCGTTCGATCGCCCGTTGCGCATCCGGCACCGCGACGCTGTCGTCACCATGGGTAAAGGCGCTGCCATGAACATCGAGTGCGTCCCCGTCGCCGGCACCACCTGGCACCTGCAAGCCGGCGCCATCGATTGCTTCGTCGACGACCTGTCCTTCGAGCCTGCCACCCGCGGCGGCGACGCGGCCCATGCGGGCGAGCTGCGCGCCCCCTTCAACGGCAAGGTGATCGCGGTGAAGGCGCAACCCGGCGCCAAGGTCGCGCGCGGCGACACGCTCCTGGTGATCGAATCGATGAAGCTGGAACACGCGCTGGCCGCCACGCGCGATGCCGTGATCAAGACCATCCATGTGCAGCCGGGCCAGCAGGCCGCCACGTCCCAGGTGCTCGTGACCTTCGAGGCCGCCACATGAACGCCGAACTTCGCGCCGACGTCGAAGCGCTGACGGACTCCGTGCGCCGCTTCGCGCTGGAGCGCATCGCCCCCCATGTCGATGCGTGGGACAAGGCGGGCATGGTCCCGCGTGAGCTGTACCGCGAGGCGGCGGCGCTGGGGCTGCTCGGCCTGGGCTACCCGGAGGACTACGGCGGCACGCCTGCGCCCTTCGCGTTGCGCAATGCCATGTCGGTGGCGATGGCGCGCTACGGCGCGAGCGGCGGCGCGATGGCGGCGCTGTTCTCGCACAACATCGGCCTGCCGCCGATCCTGCGCCACGGTTCGCGCGAGCTGCAGAAGCTGGTGGTCCCGGCGGTGCTGCGTGGCGACGCCATCGCGGCGCTGGCGATCACCGAGCCCGGCGGCGGTTCCGACGTGGCCGCGATCCGCACGCGGGCGCACCGGCAGGGCGACGAATACGTCATCGAGGGCGAAAAGACCTTCATCACCTCGGGCGTGCGTGCCGACTGGATCACGATGGCCGTGCGCACCGGCGAAGCCAAGGGCCCCTCGGGCATCTCGATGATCCTGGTGCCGGGCAAGGCGAAGGGCCTGCAACGTTCCGCGCTCGACAAGATGGGCTGGCTGTGCTCCGACACCGGGCACCTGCGGCTGGAGGGCGTGCGCGTGCCGGCGCGCTATCTCGTGGGCGACGAGGGCGCGGGCTTCAAGATGATCATGAGCAACTTCAACGGCGAGCGGCTGGCGATGTCGGCGATGGCGCTGGGCTTCGCGCAGGCCTGCTACGACGAGGCGCTGGACTGGGCGCGCCAGCGCCAGGCCTTCGGCTCGGCGCTGGTGGAGAAGCAGGCCATCCGCCACAAGCTGGTCGACATGCGCATGCGCATCGAATCGACGAAGGCCTGGCTGGACGCCGTCACGGAAATGGCGGACGCGGGGAAATTGGAATCCGACCCCGATTGCGTGGCGCAGGTGTGCGTGCTGAAGAACCACGCGACGCAGGCCATGCAGTTCTGCGCCGATGCCGCCGTGCAGATCCTCGGCGGCATGGGCTTCATGCGCGGGACGAAGTGCGAGCGCATCTACCGCGAGGTGAAGGTGATGATGATCGGCGGCGGGGCGGAGGAGATCATGAAGGACCTGGCCGCGCGACAATGGCAGCTATGAAGAACCCGCCGCCGCTGGAATTCGAGCCGCAGTTCGTCGCGGCCCTGCGCGAGCTGTTCGAAAAGCGCGTCGTCTTCAACACGGTGCTGGGCCTGCAGATCACGCAGCTCAAGCCCGAGTTCGTCGAAGGCCGCATCGCGATGAAGCCGGAGCTGATCGGGCACTTCGCGCACCAGCGCCTGCACGGCGGCGTGATCAGCGCCACGCTGGACGCGATGGGCGGGCTGGCGGTGATGGCCGCGATCGGCGCTCGCCACATGGACGAGGAGCCGATGCAAAGGCTGCACCGCTTCATGAAGCTGGGCACCATCGACCTGCGCATCGACTACCTGCGGCCCGCCATCGGCGAGTGGTTCGGGATGAAAGCCGAGGTGCTGCGGCTGGGGTCGCGCGTGGCGTCCGCGCGCATGGAGTTCCTGGGCTCCGACGGCAAGCTGCTCGCCACCGGCGCCGGCGCCTACATCATTTCCTAGAAGGCGGCGCTTTCTCTTCCTGCCGGGCCTCGGAGAAGATCTCCCACGTCACGATGAACACGGCCGCGATGGCCGGGCCGATGACGAAGCCGTTCAGGCCGAACACCGCCAGGCCACCGAGCGTGGCGATCAGCACCAGCCAGTCGGGAAGGCGCGTGTCCTTGCCGACCAGGATGGGCCGCAGCACGTTGTCCACCAGGCCGATGACCAGCACACCCCAGGCCACCAGCCCGAAGCCGCCGAACAGCGACCCGGTCGTCAGCAGGTACAGCGCCACCGGCCCCCACACCAGCGCCGCGCCCACGGCGGGCAGCAGCGAGAGGATCGCCATCACGGCGCCCCACAGCAGCGCGCCCGTGATGTCGAGGAACCAGAAGGCCAGCCAGCCGAGCGCGCCTTGCACCAGCGCGACGACGACGTTGCCCTTGACGGTGGCGCGCACGACGGTGGCGAACTGCTGCAGGATGCGGCGCGTGTGCTCGGGGGCCAGCGGCATCGCCTTGGCGGTCTCGCGCGCGAGCGCCGGCCCGTCGCGCAGGAAGAAATACAGCAGGTAGAGCATCACGAAGAAGCTCACCACGAAGTCCAGAGTGCCCTGGCCGATCTGGAACACGCGCTGCGTCACGGCGTCGCTGCTGCGCCCCAGCGCGTCGGCCAGCTTGTGCTGCACGGCCGGCAGGTCGTCCACGCCGAAGCGCACCAGCCAGCCGCGCAGCCACTCGGGCAGCGCGCCCACCATGCGCTGGAAGTATTCGGCCAGCTGGATGTCGCCGGACTTGAAGCGCTGGTAGAAGGCCGATGCCTCGTTGGTGACCGAGACCGCGAGCAGCGCCAGCGGCAGCAGCACGCTCACGACGATCACGAGCAGCGTGGCGAGGGCGGCCCAGCCGCGCCTGCCGTTGAGCGCACGCACCGAGCGCTCCTGCAGCGACGAGAACACGATCGCCATGAACAGGGCCCACGAGATCGCGCCGCTCATCGGCGACAGCACGACCGCGAAGAGGACGGTGACGACGAGGACAAGGCCCAGGAGGGCCTTGCCTTGGAGGGAGGGGGAGTTGAGGGGATCGGCCGCCATGTCTAGCGGCCGATTATGGGCGCTCAGGGCTTGACGTAGTCCGACACGACCTTCCACTTGCCGTCCTGGATCTGCGACAGGCGCGACAGGTCGTTGCCCAGGCGCTTGCTCGCGGAGTAGCTGCTGGGCGGCGCGCCGAAGATGTCGGTGTCGAACTTGATCGAGTCCATGGTCTTCACGAAGCTGTCGGTCGTGAGGTTCGGGCCCGCCTTCTGCGCCGCGGTCGCGAACTGGTCGATGATCGAGTAGCCGTACACCGAGAACACCGTCGGGTCCTCGTTGAACTTGGTCTTGTACTTGTTGGCCCAGAAGCGGATCGGCTGCGAGGCTTCGTCCAGGTACGGGTTCTGCACCGTGTGCGTGCCGTACAGGCCGTCCATCGCCTTGCCGCCCAGCTTGTGGATGAGGTCCGTGTACACCGCGCTGGAGCCGAGGAAGATCGGGTTGAAGCCGGTCTTGCGCGCCTCGCCGATCGTGCCGATGGTCTCGCGGATGATGGTGCCCAGCACCACCAGGTCGCAGTTGGCCGCCTTCATGCGCGCGACCTGCGAGCTGAAGTCGGTGGCGCCGCGCTTGTAGCTGGTCTTCTCGGCCAGCTCCATGTTCATGGACTTCAGGCCCGCCTCGGCGCCGCGCAGCACCTCCAGGCCGAAGTCGTCGTCCTGGTAGTTGATGCAGACCTTCTTGGCGCCCTTTTCCTTCACCAGCTTGGGCAGGGTGATGCGCATCTGGTCGTAGTAGGTGGCGGCGAACGAGTACTTCAGCTTGTGCAGCGGCTCGTACATCTCGCGCGCCGCCGTGATCGGCATGAAGTTGACGACGTTCTTCTCGAACTGCACCGGCATCGCGGCCATGTTCTGCGCCGTGCCCAGGTGGCCGGCCATGATGAAGATCTTGTCCTGGTTGACCAGCTTCTGCGCGGCGAGGACGGCCTTCTTGGGGTCGTAGCCGTCGTCCTCGACCAGCAGCTTCAGCTTGCGGCCATGGATGCCGCCCTGCTCATTGATCTCATCGACGCGCAGCTGCATGCCGTTGCGCGCCTGCTTGCCGAAGCCGGCGAGCGGGCCCGACAGGTCCTGGATGGTGCCGATCAGGATCTCGTTCTTGCTCACGCCCTGCTGGGCGCCCGCCCACGAAGCGGCGAGCGCGAGCGCGGCCGCCGCGGCGAATTTCATCTTCATGCCTGGTCTCCTCGGTTACGTTGGTTTGCCACGATTCTTGCCACGGTCCCCGGGGTGTCAAGCTGGATTACCCCGCCGGGGCAAGGCCCCGTCCTACAGACGAGCGCGAACCGTTGAGCCATAAACGTCCGTGTTAACTGCACGAGGTGAGCACCATGCGCGACCGGACCCGGAACATCAACCTGTGCGGCGAGTCGCTCCAGGGCCTCCAGCACGTCTGCGCGTTCTTCGACTCCCGCGAGGAGCAGTACGAAGTGCTCAACCCCTATTTCAGCGAGGGCCTGGAAACCGGCGACGAAGTCGTGACCATCGTGGAGTCCGCCTTCCACGAGGAACACGTGCGCCGGATGTCCCAGGGCGGCGTGCATGTCGGCAAGGGCCTCGAGTCGGGGCAGCTGAAGGTGGTGGCCTCGGAAGCGTCGTACATCAAGGACAAGGTCTTCGTCGCGGACCGGATGTACGCCATGCTCGAGGAGGTCCTGTGCAATGCCACGAACGGACCGTACGGGTCCGTGCGGACGATGGGCGACATGGAGTGGGCCCTGAAGAACCTGCCGGGCACGGACGAGCTCATGATGTACGAGGCGCGGGTCAATCTGCTGGCGTCCCACCACGACTGCACGCTGCTGTGCGCCTACGACGTCAACCGGTTCAGCGGCCGCGTGATCGCCGACGTGCTGGCCACGCACTCGCACGTGATCATCAACGGCAAGGTGCACACGAACCCGTACTACGTCGATCCCGTCACGTACCTGAGCAAGCTGGCCCTGCGCCGGCCCGCGGAGTCGACGGCAAGCCCGGGCCACCGGCATTGAAGTCCGCTACTGCTCCCCGCGAAGCACGGTCATGAGCGACAGGTTTCGCTCGCTCCTGGCGGAGTGGAAGGGTCTCGAGCGCGAGGCCAACGACGCCCAGCGCGCGCTCAACGAGAAGTTCCACGCCTTCCTGAACGGCGAAGGCGCCGAACCCCCCGAGTCGGAGCGGCAGCAGGTGGAGAGGCTGCGCGACCGGGCAAATTCAGCGCTCGAGGTGGCGATGGCTTACGTCCGCACCGCGGCGCACGGGCCCATCTCCCGGAAGTAGGGACTTCGGCGCCTGCGGAAGGCGGCCGCGTGGGCGCTAGCCGTACATCGCCTCGATCTGCGGCGAATACTTCTTCTGCACCAGCGCGCGCTTCAGCTTCATCGTCGGCGTCAGCTCCTCGTCCTCGGCCGACAGCTGCGTGTCCAGCAGGAAGAACTTCTTGACCTGCTCGACGCGCGCGAACTTCTTGTTGGCGCGGTCGATCTCGGCCTGGATCAGCGCCTGCACCTCCGGCGCGCGCGTGAGGCTGGCGTAGTTGGAGAAGGGCACGTCGTTGTCCTGCGCGTACTTCTCCACGTTCTCCTGGTCGATCATGATGATCACCGTGAGGAACGGGCGGCGGTCGCCGATCACCACCGCGTCGGTGATGTAGGGCGAGAACTTCAGCTCGTTCTCGAACTCGCTGGGCGTGATGTTCTTGCCGCCCGCGGTGATGATGATGTCCTTCATGCGGTCGGTGATCTTGTAGAAGCCGTCCTCGTCGACCACGCCGACGTCGCCGGTTTTCAGCCACCCGTCGTCGGTGAAGGTCTCGCGCGTCTTCTCCGGCTGGTTCAGGTAGCCCATGAAGATGTTGGGGCCCTTCACCTGGATCTCGCCCGTCTCGGGATCCAGCCGCATCTGGTTGTGCTTGCCGGCCGGGCCGATGCTGCCGGTCTTCAGGCGGCTCAGCGGAATGCAGGTGGATGCGCCGCAGGTTTCGGTCATGCCCCAGGCTTCCAGCATGGGCACGCCCAGCGCCATGTACCACTTGACCAGCTCGGGCGAGATCGGCGCCGCGCCCGTCAGGAGCAGCTTGGCGCGGTGGATGCCGATCAGCTTGCGCACGTTGTCCAGCGCCAGGATGCGCGCGACGCGGAACTTGACCTTCAGCCCCTCGGGCACCGGCTGGCCCGCGAGCACCAGCTCCGCGATCTGCATGCCCACGCCGATGGACCAGCGGTAGGCGGCCTGCTGCGACTTCGTGGCTTCCTTCAGGCCGATCATCACGCCCGAGTAGAACTTCTCCCACACGCGCGGCACCGCGAACAGAACCGTGGGCTGGATCTCGCGCACGTTCTCGGGCACGGTCTCGGGGTTCTCGACGAAGTTGATCACCACGCCCACGTACAGCGGCAGGAACTCGCCGAAGATGCGCTCGGCGATGTGGCACAGGGGCAGGAAGCACATGCGCTCGCCGTTCTCCTCGGCCGGGATCAGCTCGGGATAGGAGTGCAGCTGGTACACCAGCGCGCCGTGGCTGTGCATCGCGCCCTTGGGCTTGCCCGTGGTGCCGGACGTATAGACCAGCAGCGCCAGTTCTTCCGGCTTGGTCGCGTTCACGCGCGCCATCAGTTCATCCGGGTGCTGGGCGTTGTACTGCCGCCCCAGCTCGCGCAGCGCGTCCATGCTGATCACGTTGGGGTCCTTCAGCTCGCGCAGGCCCTTCATGTCGAAGACGATGATCATGCGCAGCTTCGGCAGCTGAGGGCGCGTCTCCAGCACCTTGTCCAGTTGCTCCTCGTCCTCGACGAAGAGCAGGCTGGTGCCCGAGTCGGCGCACAGGTATTCCACCTGCGAGGCGGCGTCGGTGGGGTAGATGCCGTTGGCCACGCCGTTGCACGAGAGGATCGCCAGATCCGCCCACGTCCACTCGGCGCGCGTGTTGGACAGGATCGACGCCGTCTCGCGCGGCTGGAAGCCCAGCGCCATCAGCCCGCCGGCCACCTCTCGCACGATGTCGCCCACCTGCGCCCAGGTCCACGGCTGCCAGATGCCCAGCTCCTTCTGGCGCATGCAGGTGCGCGTGGCGCGCGCCTGCACACCCTGCCAGAACATCACGGGGATGGTCGGTCCCTCGAGGAAATCCCTGGCCGTCTCGACCGTCGCTGCTTCCCACAGGTTCATCGCATCATCTCCACGTCTTCTTCTTCTTCCAGCGCCGCTCGCCGCGCACGCCGGCTTCCTTCATGCCCAGGTAGAACTCCTTGATGTCGTCCTTCTCGCGCAGCTTGGCGCAGGAGTCCTCCATCACGATGCGGCCGTTCTCCAGCACGTAGCCGTAGTCGGACGCGTTCAGGGCCATGTTGGCGTTCTGCTCCACGAGAAGGATGGTCGTGCCGCGCTCGCGGTTGATGCGCACGACGATCTCGAAGATCTCCTTGGTGAGCTTGGGCGACAGGCCCAGGCTCGGCTCGTCCAGCAGGATGAGGTCGGGCGACGCCATGATGGCGCGCGAGATGGCCAGCATCTGCTGCTGGCCGCCGGAGAGCAGGCCGGCGTCCTGCGCCGAACGCTCCTTGAGGATCGGGAAGTAGCCGTACACGGCTTCCATGTCGCGCGCGATCCCGTCCTTGTCCTTGCGCGTGTAGGCGCCCATCACCAGGTTGTCGTGCACCGACAGCAGCGGGAACACCTCGCGGCCCTCGGGCACGTGCGACAGGCCTTCCTGCACGATGTGCGCGGGGTCCTTCGCGGTGATGTCCTCGCCCTTGAACTCGATCGAGCCCTTGCGCGGGTCGATGATCCCCGAGATGGTCTTGAGGATGGTGGTCTTGCCGGCGCCGTTGGAGCCGAGCACGGTGGCGATCTCGCCGCGGCGCACCTGCAGGCTCACGCCGCGGATGGCCTTGATGGGCCCGTACGCCGATTCGACGTTCAGCAGCTTCAGGACCGGCAGGTCGCTGACGGCGGGTGGGTTCATGCTCATGCCGCGGCCCTCCGCAGGTCGGCCACTTCGTCGATGGTGCCGAGGTAGGCCTCGATCACACCGGGATGCGTCTGCACTTCGCGCGGGCTGCCCATGGCCAGCACCTCGCCCTGGTTCATGGCCAGCACGCGGTCGGACACGCGCGAGACCAGCGTCATGTCGTGCTCCACCATCAGCACGGTGATGCCCAGCTCGTGCTGGATGTCCTGGATCCAGAAGGCCATGTCCTCCGTCTCTTCCACGTTCAGGCCCGACGAGGGTTCGTCGAGCAGCAGCAGTTTGGGCTCCGTGCACAGCGCGCGCGCCAGCTCCACCACCTTGCGCACGCCGTAGGGCAGGCCGGCCACCATGGACTCGCGGTGGTGCTGCAGGTCCAGCAGGTCGATCACGCGCTCGACCCTTTCGCGCGCCTCGATCTCGCCACGGCGCGCGGCCGGCGTGAAGAACATGTCGCTCCAGAAGCCGGTGCTGCGGTGCGTGTGGCGGCCGATCAGCAGGTTCTGCAGCACGGTGGCGTGCTCGAAGAGCTCGATGTTCTGGAAGGTGCGCGCGATGCCCAGCGAGGCGACGCTGTGGGGCGGCAGCCGCGTGAGCTCCCGGCCCTCGAACAGGATGGAGCCTTCGGTCGGGTTGTAGATGCGGCTGATCAGGTTGAACACGGTGGTCTTGCCGGCGCCGTTGGGGCCAATCAAGGTGAACACCTCGCCGCGCCGCACGTCGAAGCTGACGTTGTTGACGGCCAGCACGCCGCCGAAGCGCACGCTGATGTTCTTGGCCGAGAGGAGGAAGTCGTTGCTCATGTCGGTCGTTTCAGCGCAGGCGGTCGGATTTCTGGAAGCTCTTCTGCCGCTTGAACAGGCCCTGGCGGTAGAAGGGGAAGAGCTGCAGGTACGTGCGCACCTTCAGCCAGCGGCCGTACAGGCCCAGCGGCTCGAACAGCACGAAGGCGATCAGCACGGCGCCGTACACCACGCCCTGCAGGCCCGGCGCCTGGCCGATGGCGGCGGGCAGCCAGTCCTTGCCCAGTGCGATCAGCTGCGGCATGGAGATGAAGAAGATCGCGCCCAGGAACGCCCCGTGCACCGAACCCAGCCCGCCGATCACCACGATCAGCAGCAGGTTGATCGACTCGAGGATGTTGAACTGGTCCGGCGAGATGAACGTGAGCTTGTGCGCGTACAACGCGCCGCCCAGGCCCGCCAGCGCCGCGGAGATCGCGAACGACAGCGTCTTGTAGCGCGCCAGGTGGATGCCCATGCTCTGCGCCGACACCTCCGAGTCGCGGATGGCGACGAAGGCGCGGCCGGTGGGCGAGCGCAGCAGGTTCAGGATGGCCAGCGTCGTGATGATGGTGACCACCAGGCACAGGAAGTAGAAGCTGGTGGGCGTGTCGATGGCCCAGTCGCCGATGGCCGGCTTCTTCACCGCCAGGCCCGCGTTGCCGCCGGTCACGTGCTCCCAGCGGGCCAGCACTTCCTCGACGATGAAGGCCATGGCGATGGTGGCGATGCCCAGGTAGATGCCTTTCACGCGCAGCGCCGGCAGGCCGACGATGACACCCACGGCCGCCGACAGCGCCGCCGAGGTGACCAGCGCCAGCGGGAAGGGCACGCCGTGGTTGACGAGGTAGGCCTCGGTGTACGCGCCCACGCCCAGGAAAGCCGCGTGGCCGATGGAGAACAGGCCGGTGAAACCCGCCAGCAGCATCAGGCCCACGCCGACGATGCCGTAGATCAGCGTGAAGGTCAGCTGCGCCAGCCAGTAGTCCGGCACGATCCACGGCGCGCCGAAGAGGAACGCCAGCAGCAGCCCGTACCAGAACACATGGCCGCCGTGCTTGGCCAGCGCGATGTCCTGCGCGTAGTCGGTCTTGAACAGGAATCTCATCTCAGACTTTCTTGCGCAGCTTCTCGCCGAACAGCCCGTTGGGCTTGATCATCAGCATGAGCAGCACGACGATGTAGGGGGCGGTGTCCTTGAAGCCGTCGGGCAGGTAGAAGCCCGCGAGCGATTCGACGACGCCGATGACGAGGCCGCCCACGATGGCGCCGGGCAGGCTGCCGAAGCCGCCGACCACCGCGGCCGGGAAGGCCTTCAGGCCGACGAAGCCCATGTTGGAATGGACGAAGGTGATGGGCGCGAGCAGCAGGCCCGCGATGGCGGCGACCGCCGCGGCCAGCGCCCAGACCAGCCCGTTGAGCGTCTTGACCGGGATGCCCATGTAGTAGGCCGCCAGCTGGTTCTGCGACGACGCCTGCATGGCGATGCCGATCTTGCTGTACTTGAAGACGGCGAACAGCACCAGGCACAGCGTGGCC
The DNA here is from genome assembly GCF_037572775.1 of Ramlibacter sp. PS4R-6. Taxonomy (NCBI): domain Bacteria; kingdom Pseudomonadati; phylum Pseudomonadota; class Betaproteobacteria; order Burkholderiales; family Comamonadaceae; genus Ramlibacter; species Ramlibacter sp. PS4R-6. The sequence continues at coordinate 1,483,514 of NZ_JBBHKA010000001.1, forward strand.
GTGGCGCCGATCACCACCAGCTGCTCCACATTGAGCACCAGCGTGCCGGCGTTGATGATGCCGTCCTTGTAGGGCACCGGCAGCGAATGCGTATCGGTGCCGATGCCGGGGATCATGGTGATGAGCCCGCGCGCCACGTAGCCGATGCCGATGGTGAGCATGACGATGGAGAACGCCGGCTGGCCGAGGATGGGCCGGATCACGATGCGCTCGAGCAGCAGCCCGAACAGCGCCATGCCGGCGATGGCCGCGGGCACGGCGGCCCAGAAGGGCACGCCCATGAGCGTGAGCGCGGCAAGCCCGCCGAACGCGCCCAGCATCATCAGGTCGCCCTGCACGAAGCTCACGGTTTCGGTGGCCTTGTAGATCAGCACGAAGCCCAGCGCGATGAGGCCGTAGATGCACCCCTGCGCAATGCCGCTGACCACGAGTTGGACGATCTGCAATTGGGTCTCCGTCGTTGGGGCCCCTCGCGAAAGGGGCGATTTCGTTATAGCTTGGGGGCAGTGTGCCCGTTAGCGGGTTCTCCACTAAGTCCTGTCGTCACGGCGACGGTCGTTGTCGCGGGCCCGACACGAGTTGGACGCGCGTGCGCCACGCACCACCATCGCGCCACCCCAACTCAGGAGACATCCATGGCCATCCGCACCGTCCTCACCGCCGCCGTCATCGCGCTCGCGGCCTCCATGGCCTGCGCTCAGTCGCAGGGCGTGAGCAAGAACGAGATCGTGCTCGGCACGATCCAGGACCTGTCCGGCCCGCTGGCCGCCTACGGCAAGCAGGCGCGCAACGGCATGCAGCTGCGCATCGACGAAGCCAACGAGCAGGGCGGCGTGTACGAGCGCAAGCTGAAGCTGGCCGTCGAGGACTCGGGCTACGACCCCAAGAAGGCCGTGCTGGCCGCGCAGAAGCTGGTCGAGCAGGAGAAGATCTTCGCGCTGCTGGGCCACATCGGCACGGCGCCCAACATCGCCGCCATGCCGGTGCTGTTCGACAAGGGCGTCATCAACTTCCTGCCGCTGACGGGCGCGCGCGAGATGTACGAGAACCCGCCCCACAAGCTGAAGTACGCGCTGCTGTCGCCCTACTACGAGCAGATGCGCCTGGCCCTGCCCAAGCTGGTGGCGGAGAAGAAGGCCGAGAAGGTCTGCATCATCTACCAGGACGACGACTTCGGGAACGAGGTGCTCAAGGGCGCCGAGGCGGGCCTCAAGTCCATGGGCAAGGACCTGGTGGAGAAGACCACCTTCAAGCGCGGCGCCACCGACTTCTCCTCGCAGGTGCAGAAGATGAAGTCCGCCGGCTGCGACTTCGTGGTGCTGGGCACCATCATCCGCGAGACGGTGGGCACCATCGCCGAATCGCGCAAGAACGGCTTCAACCCCACCTTCCTGGGCACCGTGGCCGCCTACAGCGACCTGATCCACAAGCTGGGCGGCAAGGCGGTGGACGGCATGTACGCCACCATGACCTCGCAGATGCCTTACACGGACGAGACCGACCTGGCGATCCGCTTCTGGGCCAACAAGTACAAGACGCGTTTCAACGAGGACCCGACGATCTTCTCGGTGTACGGCTACACCATCGTCGACATGTTCATCAAGGGCGCGCGCAAGACCGGCCCGCAGCTGACCACCGAGGGGTTCCTCAAGGCCATGGACCTCACGTCCTTCCCGAGCGACAGCTTCGGCTCGCCCAAGATGTACTTCGCCCCCGGCCGCCGCCTGGGCAGCGACGCGTCGCGCCTGTCGCAGATCACCGACGGCCGCTGGAAGGTCGTGTCCGACTACTTCGGCACGGAAGCCGCGATGCAAGCCAAGGCGCCGCCCGCCGCGGCGACCGCGACGAAGTCCACCACCAACGGCAAGAAGCCCGCGACGAAGTCCTGATGCGCCGCCGGCGCGGATGCTGTGTAATCCGCGCATGGCAGCACCCATCCACGTCGAGCGCGACGGCCCGGTCACGGTCGTCGCGCTCGATCGCCGTGAGGTGCGCAACGCCGTCGACGATGCGACGGCGCGCGCGCTTCACGAAGCCTTTCTCGCGTTCGACGCCGACGATTCCGCGCGCGTGGCGGTGTTCCACGGCGAGCACGGCCACTTCTGCGCGGGCTGGGACCTGCAGGCCGGCGCGAAGCTCGGCGGCGCCGTCTTCGATCACCTCGACTTCGATCCCGCCGATGCGAAAGCGCTGGGCCCGATGGGCCCTTCGCGCCTGCTGCTGTCCAAGCCGGTGATCGCCGCCGTCAGCGGTGCGGCCGTGGCGGGCGGCATGGAGCTCGCGCTGTGGTGCGACATGCGCGTGATGGAAGAGGACGCGTACTTCGGCGTCTACTGCCGCCGCTTCGGCGTGCCGCTGATCGACGGCGGCACCGTGCGCCTGCCACGCCTGGTCGGCATGGGCCATGCGATGGACCTGATCCTCACGGGGCGCAAGGTGGAAGCGGCGGAAGCGCTGCAGATGGGGCTGGCCAACCGCGTGGTGCCGAAGGGCAAGTCACGCGAAGCAGCGATCGAACTGGCGCAGCAGCTGGCGAAATTCCCGCAGGCGACGATGCTCGCCGACCGCATGAACGCCTACGAGCAGTGGGGCAAGTTGCTACCTGAAGCACTGCACGCCGAATGGGAGCGCAGCAAGCAGCGCATCGCCGACGGCATCGAGGGCGCGGGCCGCTTCGCCTCGGGCGAAGGCCGGCACGGCAAGTTCTAGGGCTTCGGGATCTCGCGCGGCCGGCCCATGTCGTCGATGGCGACGTAGGTGAGGTTGGCCTCCGTCACCTTCACGTACTGGCCTTGCGCCAGGTGGCGTTCGGCGTACACCTCCACCTTCACCGACACCGACGTGCGGCCCACGCGCGTCACCTCGGAAAAGAACGACAGGATGTCGCCCACGCGCACCGGCTGCTTGAAGATGAATTCGTTCACGGCCACCGTGGCCATGCGGCCCTTGGTGTAGCGCGCGGGCAGCACGGAGCCGGCCAAGTCGACCTGGGCCATGACCCAGCCGCCGAAGATGTCGCCGTTGCCGTTGGTGTCCGCGGGCAGCGGGATCACCTTGAGCACCAGCTCCTTGTCCTTGGGCAGCGGCACCGGGGCACTTGAGTTCGTCGACATGGGCACAATCTCCTCAAGAAGGATTGTTGCATGCGAGCCCAACGAGAAATGTCCCCCCGGGTAATGGCCACCGCCGCGGAAGCGGTGCGCGTGCCGGGCCACTCGGACTGGGCCACGCTGGGGCGCCTGGCGCCCTACCTGTGGGAATACAAGGTGCGCGTGGTGGCCGCGCTGCTCTTCATGATCGGCGCGAAGCTGGCCAACGTGGGGGTGCCGCTGCTGCTCAAGCAGCTGGTCGATGCGATGAGCCTCAAGCCGGGCGACGCAACGGCCGTGCTGGTGGTGCCCATCGGGCTGCTGCTGGCCTATGGCCTGCTGCGCCTGTCCACCACGCTCTTCACCGAACTGCGCGAGCTGGTGTTCTCCAAGGCCACGCAGGGCGCGGCGCGCAAGATCGCGCTGCAGACGTTCGAGCACCTGCATGCGCTGTCGCTGCGCTTCCACCTGGAGCGCCAGACCGGCGGCATGACGCGCGACATCGAGCGCGGCGTGCGCGGCATCGAGTCGCTGATCTCCTATTCGCTCTACAGCATCGTGCCCACGATCATCGAGGTGGCGCTGGTGCTGACGATCCTGGCCGTGCGCTTCGACGCGTGGTTCGCCTGGATCACCATCGCGGCGCTGGTGGTGTACGTGACCTTCACCGTGTCCGTCACCGAATGGCGCACGCAGTTCCGCCGCGAGGCCAACGAGTTCGATTCGGCCGCGCACACCAAGGCGGTGGACTCGCTCCTCAACTACGAGACGGTCAAGTACTTCAACAACGAAGGGTTCGAATCGAACCGCTACGACCAGAGCCTGCAACAGCTGCGCAAGGCGCGCCTGAAAAGCCAGACGACGCTGTCGCTCTTGAACACCGGGCAGCAGGTGATCATCGCCACGGGCCTGGTGCTGATGCTGTGGCGCGCCACCGAAGGCGTGGTCGCCGGGCACATGACGCTGGGCGACCTGGTGATGGTCAACGCTTTCATGATCCAGCTGTACATCCCGCTCAACTTCCTGGGCGTGCTGTACCGCGAGATCAAGCAGAGCATGACCGACCTGGACAAGATGTTCGTGCTGATGGACCGCGAGCGCGAGGTGGCCGACAAGCCGGGCGCGCAGCCGCTGGTGGCGGACCAGGGCGACTGGACGGTGCGCTTCGAGCACGTGGACTTCGCGTACGAGCCGGCGCGGCCCATCCTGCACGACGTGTCGTTCGAGATCCCCGCCGGCAAGACGGTGGCGGTGGTCGGGCCCTCGGGCTCGGGCAAGTCGACACTCGCGCGCCTGCTGTACCGCTTCTACGACGTGAAGGGCGGGCGCATCACCATCGCCGGCCACGACATCCGCGAGGTGACGCAGTTCAGCCTGCGCCGCTCGATCGGCATCGTGCCGCAGGACACGGTGCTGTTCAACGACACCGTGGAATACAACATCGCCTACGGCCGCACCGGCGCCTCGCGCGAGGAGGTGGAGGAAGCCGCCCGCCAGGCCCGCATCCACGATTTCGTCGCCTCCACGCCCAAGGGCTACGCCACGATGGTCGGCGAGCGCGGCCTGAAGCTGTCGGGCGGCGAGAAGCAGCGCGTGGCCATCGCGCGCACGCTGCTGAAGAACCCGCCGGTGATGATCTTCGACGAGGCCACCTCGGCGCTGGACTCGGCCAACGAACGCGCCATTCAGGCCGAACTGAAAGGCGTGGCGCAGAACAAGACGGCGCTGGTCATCGCGCACCGCCTGTCCACCATCGTCGACGCGCACGAGATCCTGGTGATGGACGCCGGCCGCATCGTCGAGCGCGGCACGCACCAGCAGCTGCTGGCCAAGGGCGGCCGCTACGCCGAGATGTGGTCGCTGCAGCAGCAGTCGAGCGACGAAGCCGAGAAGTTCACCGACGTGATCGGGCTATAGCCCTAGCCCATCGTCTGTTCGCCGATCTCGCGGGCGGCCACGCGCACGGGCGAATTCGCGGCGGGCAGCTTGGCCTGCTCGTAGTCCAGCGTCTCCATCAGGTGGTGCATCACCTCGTCGCTGATGAGGTTCTCGCGCCACAGGCGCAGCAGCTCCAGCCTTTCGGCCTGGATCACGTCGTGGCGCACGCGCGTCACCCATTCGAGCTTGGGCGTGAGGTCCGAATCGCTCGTGGCCACCAGCGAAATGCGCTCGCCCATTTCGGCCTTCAGGCCGTCGGCCCACTGCGGCGGCACGCCGTCGGCGACGATCTTGCGGTCGATGGCGGCGAGCGCCACGGTGCTCATCGCCGCCCGCACGCGCACCTGCTCGTCGTGCAGGCTCCAGCGCGAACCCACCTTCAGCCGCCGGATCACGGGCGGGAGCGTCAGGCCCTGGCCCACAAGTGTGGACACGACCACCACGAAGGTCGTGAAGATGATCAGGTCGCGGTACGGGAAGGGGTGCCAGCTGGGCAGCATGAGCGGCAACGCCAGCGCCGCCGCCAGCGACACGATGCCGCGCATGCCGCACCAGCCCATGATGGTGAGCTGGCTCGTCTTCGGGCGGCCCTTGCTGCCCAGGCCGCGGTCCTGGAAGACGCCCGGCAGCCAGCCGATGAAGTAGATCCACGCGAAACGCACCGCCACGGAAACCCCCGTGACCGAAAACGCGATCGCGGCCAGCAGGAAGGGCGGGTAGCGGTCCAGGCTCTGGACCACGCCGTGGATCTGCAGGCCGATCAGCATGAACACCAGGGTGTTCATCAGGAACACGAGGATGTTCCAGACCGACCGCGCCATGATGCGCGTCTCCGCCGACACGATCATCGGCGCGTAGCGGCCGCGCACCAGCCCCGCCGCGACGACGGCGAGCACGCCCGAGGTGTGCACCGCCTCGGCGGCGAGGTACGCCGCGTAGGGAATGGTCAGCACGGTGAGCACCTCGATGAAAGGGTCGCCCAGGCGCTTGTGCACTTCGATGTAGATGAAGGCCAGGGCCATGCCGATGGCGACGCCGCCGGCCGACACGCCGACGAACTGCACCGTCGCGTCGGCCCAGGAGAAAGTGCCCGTGAGGACGGCGGCCGTCGCGAACTTGTACAGCACCAGGCCCGATGCGTCGTTGACCAGGCTTTCGCCTTCGAGGATGGTGACGATGCGGCGCGGGATGCTCAGGCGCGAGAGGATCGCGGTGGCCGCCACGGCATCGGGGGGCGACACGATCGCGCCCAGCGCGAAAGCCGCCGCCCACGGCACGTCGGGCACCAGCAGCTTGAGCGTGCAGCCGACGGCGAGCGTGGTGGCCGCCACGAGGCCGATCGCGAGCAGGCCAATGGGCTTCAGGTGCGCCTTGAAGTCCGTCCACGAGGTGAGCAGGGCCGCCTGGTACAGGATGGGCGGCAGCACCGTGACCAGCACGAATTCGGGGTCGAACTCGGGGCGCGGCATGTTCGGGATGAGCCCGATGACCACGCCGCCCGCCACGAGGGCGATCGGGTAGGGGAACTTGAAGCGGCGTGCCACCCAGCCCAGCGCCACGGCGCTCAGGAGCAACAACAACAACAATCCGATGTGCGCCATCGCCCGATGCTAACGCGAGATGCGCCAAATCGCGCTTACGCCTATAGTCCGCGCAGCCGGGAGGAGGGCGGGCCCCGGCGCATGCAGTCCACCGCCTCCATGCAAGACAGACGGAGACAAACAATGAAGACCGAGCTGTGGTACCTGGCCCTCGTCACCGCGTTCACGGGCCTCCTGTGGTTTCCCTACGTATTGGACCGCACGAAAGTGTGGGGCCTTACCGACACCGTGGGCTATCCGGCCAACCCCAAACCCCTGGACGCCTGGGCCGAGCGCCTGAAACGCGCGCACGCCAACGCCGTGGAAAACCTGGTGATCTTCGCGCCGCTGGTGCTGGTGGCCAACGCAATGGGCATCACCGGCGGCGCCATCGCCACCGCCGCCATGGTGTATTTCTGGGCGCGCGTGGTGCACGCCGTGGCCTACACCGCCGCGTGGCCGTGGGTGCGCACCCTCGCGTTCACTGCCGGCTGGCTGTCCTGCGTGGTCATCGCCTGGCAGATCCTCACGCGGTGAAGGCGCGGGTCGTCATCCGCGCGCCGGTGCCCGCCGACCTGCCCGCCTTCGTCGCCGCGGCGAAGGCGAGTGCCAAGCTGCACCGGCCGTGGGTGGCGGCGCCGGCCACGCCGCAGAAGTTCCGCGAGTGGTTCAAGAGCGTGTCGACGCCGCGCAAGCAGGCTTTCCTCGTCTGCCGCAAGGACGACGGCGCGCTCGCCGGCGTGATCAACATGTCGGAGATCGTGCGCGGCAACTTCCGCAGCGCCTACCTGGGCTACTACGCCTTCGCCGGCCACGAGCGTCAGGGGCTGATGGCCGAAGGCATGCGCGCCGTGGTGCGGCATGCGTTCACGAAGATGAAGTTGCATCGGCTGGAGGCCAACATCCAGCCTGGGAATGCGGCTTCGCTTGCGCTGGCGCGCGCGTGTGGGTTTCGCAAGGAAGGGTTTTCGCCGAAGTATTTGAAGATTGGCGGGCGGTGGTGTGATCACGAGCGGTGGGCGATCGTGGCGGGGTGACGGGCGGAAAAGAGGGCGGAGGAGTCGCCTTTGCCGGCCGTTAGGAAGTTGTTATCCGCCTGAATTTGGAAAAAAAAGCCAATGGTGGCGCGCCCCTGGCGAGCGCTGAGCCGCCAAGTTAGACGACTCGACGCGGTCAAACCCGACGCCCAAGTCGCCTTTGCCCCCAATTTCGTGTAGAGCCGCAGTGCCGCGTAGCGCGGCTCGCTGATATAAATCAGGCACTTGCGAGAGAAAAGGGGAGGCGCGATGAGCCGCAGTGAGATTTGTTATCCGACTGGTTTGCGGGCTCTATCACGTTAGAGCGCATGGCACGCCGCAGAAGATCAGACGCCGCCCAGGTCGCCGAAGACACGGCGTTCATCGCGAACAAGCTCCCGTGGTGGGGCGCCGCCTTGTTCGGCGTGTTCTCGTTTGCGCTGTTCTATTGGCTGCTGCCGTGGTGGATCAACAGTCGAATTGAGATGGCGGGGAATTCCGCCCTGCGCCCGGCAATTGAAGCAATGCTCGGGAGGCGCATACACTGGTCGCAATACGTCGCAATCGCTCTCGCATTGATTTGTGCTTTCTTTGCGGTGCGCAATTACTTTCGATCTGACCGATTGAAGTATCCAGAGGTCAAGGACGCCAGCTTCTTCGGGCGACTGCTAGCCAGATTTCTAGATTAGGACTATGCGCTCTAACAAGGCATTCGACACGGGCGCCCAAGGGCGTCCGCGCCTGCGGCGCTCCGAGTTCCTTGGTCGCGGTCAACTCTACGTTAGCGCCATATGCTCGATCGAATCACCGCACTCATAGACCGCTTGGCTGCGTGGAGCTGGCCGGTCAAGTTCGCGGTTGGCGCATCTGTAAGTGCATTCGCAGGAGGAGGAGTTCTGGCATTCCTGCTTCAAAACGCAGCCTATAACTTCTCCTTGACATTCGGCTTTCGCCCCGCGGTGGAGGGCATCCCATACCTGAGCGCACTCGTCACATTTTCTAGTGTCTCATTGCTCGTGATTGCGGCACTTGTCTCGCTGGTTGTGACGGTGGCAGGGAAGTACTTCTTGCTCAACTTCATTGACTGGTTGGAGGCCAGAACACAGCGGTTTCAGCCGCAGACGTGGAGTCCGATCCCCTGGTTGCGGGGGCTACGCTTTTGGCCGGCCATGGCAGTTCTGCTGCCGTTGAACGTCCTTCTCGTTTTGACGGAGACCGCGGTTCTCCCGCGCTTTGCTCAACTTGATGCCACTTGCGCTTGGCCGCTGCTTCTTTGCACTCACGAGGAATTTCGGGGCCCTGAGTGGTTTGCGATCTCTTTTGCTGTCGGATTTTTCATCCTAATCATGCTGTGGCGACCTGCTTTGGTATGGCTCGCGACCTTAGGACTCGTGGCTATCTATTACGCATGGATCGGCGCGAATGTGCTCCCAGCTGATGGCTACGGTAGGCTGCTCCGAATGACAGGTTTTGGCGGCGGAGTAAAAGTTACAGTGGAGGTGATAGAAAACGAAAACAAGCCGCCGCGCATTCTGGAAAGCTACCTATTGCTGCGGAGTTCGACAAGTGTTTTCCTGTTCGATCCCACAAGCAAGCGCATTGAGGAGTATCAATTGGGAACGGTTCTCAGGTTAGCCCACACAGAGGGCGGGCTTCACGAGCTGCCGTACTCCTTGCCGCGCAAGGCGAACTTGATGCAAAGGTGACGTGGGTGATGGCTAACAGGTCAATCGACTCGGACACACACCTGCTACGTCTTCGGCGCGCAGGTGAGTGCCGGTCATCTTCACGCTAGACCTTAGGAGGCTCGATGCCGAAAGGATCCGCTACCGGCGTGGACAGGCAGTATCAGCTTGACTGCCGAGATGTACTGACTTTTCGCGACGGGACACTGTTCCCTTGGTCAGGTGATGGGGTCGACGTACTCTTCAAACTCGAAGATACGGACTGGACCTTTGATGTCGCCCTGCGAGCACCTGATGGGAGTGCCGTAGTCGCCGAATGCAAGCGGCACGAGAGCGCGGTGAAACAGGGTGCTGTGGCGGAGTTCGCCTGGAAGGTCGAGCGCCTTCGCGAATATCTTGGGACGCCGGTATCGGGCATCTACTTTGGAAAGAGCGGGCATCAGCTAGGTGCGGTACGCGTGGGCGATTTCAGCGGTATCCAAGTAGTGGCGCTCGACGAAGCATCGACGCCTCCCGGGTTCAACATGACCTTCTACCGTTACGACGCAGCGAGAGAGAAGAAGCTGCGTGACATCATCATGAGTGTTCCTCCTGGGCACATCGAGCTCACGGGGCACCCAGCCACCCTAATCGTTACGCGCAAAGATGGGACAACTGAGTCAAGATAACTTGGACCGGGCTAACAAGGCCGTCAACACAGACGCCCGCGGGCGTCCGCTCCCGTCGGTCGCTGCTCTCCGAGGTCGCCGGTTACGTCTACGTTAGCCGGCATAAACGCAGATCTGTTCAGAATCGGAAACTGGGAGGAGGTCGCGGTGGCAAGAGCGAATATCGTATTTCTTGGGTGTAACTACAACGACAAGAAGATCAAGGGTCAGTTCGATAACTTAAAGAAGCGGATCGAAGCAGATACCCCGCTGTCGTGCATAGTGATCGACAAAAGAAGCAAAAAGCCAGCCCGCGATTTGTGGCAGGACATCAAGAAGCACATCGAGGAGTCGGCGGCCTGCTTCTTCGATCTAACTGGGTTTCGTCCAAACGTCGTTCTTGAGCTGGGGTACGCTCTCTCCATCAAGGCCGAAGATCAAATTTTCATCACATTCCGTAAGCGCAAGACGAAAGGACGCGCGCCTGCGTGGCTACTCTCTGACATCGGTCATCTCAACAGGCACGAGTACATCAGCATGATGCAACTCGAGTCCTTCATGCGCGATCAGCTCACCCAGATTCCATTTGCCGAAGGCACGCGGGAGTTCTGGGTCGATTGCGAAAATACGAACGCCGCGGAGAAGTATCAGCAATACGGGCTCAGAATTCTTCAGTCCATTCGTGATAGTGGCCCTCAGTCAGAACAGCAGATTCAGCGAACTTTGCGCGGTTCCGCATGTCGACTTAGCAGAATGCTTTCCTTACTTAAGAAGAATAGGCTTATCGCACGTCCCCCTGGACCAAACGGCAAGTACCTGGTGCCTGAGCTTCCGGGTTAACTATGCCGTATGTGGATCGCTCTGGTTCTCCTCCTAGTGGTCCTCGTTTGCGCCGGCCCGTATTGGTTGTTCCGTCAGCGCTGCCCCGCAGAGATAGTTCCGGCCCGCGAGCGCTTGGCAGCGCGAAGGGATAAGAACAGGTGAAGAGCGCATCGCGTTCTGGAGGTATGGCCGCTGCGGCCATAGTCGCACTCGCCTTGCTAACGGCCGCATGCTCTTCGCCCCCTTCCGTCCCAGGCCGCATGCGCGCGGTGGCAGACCTGGCCAAGTGCTCCCGGCCCGCGGCAACGCTGCTCATCATGCTGCCCGGCGCATACACGGCGCCCGAGCGGTTCGAGTCCGAAGGCTTTGTGGCCGCGGTGCGTCGCGAGCGCATTGCAGCGGACATCCTGCTCGTCGATGCCCACGTCGGCTATTTCGAGAACCGCTCGATCGTGGAGCGACTGTCCGAGGACGTCCTGCAGCCCGCGCGTGCCTACGGCTACGCGAAGATCTGGCTCGTGGGCATCTCCAACGGCGGCGCCGCCGCCATCCTCACGGTCGAGCGTGTTCCCCGGGCGGCGGAAGGGATCGTGCTGCTCGCGCCCTATCTCGGTGGCCGCAGCATCGCCCAACAGATCCGCAGCAAGGGCGGCCTGCGGCAATGGGAGCCGGCCATACCCTTCGATCGCGGCGACGGTGACCAGGTGATGTGGCGATGGCTGAAACAACACGCTGGCGATGCGGACGCAGCGCCGCGGCCCACCGTGCCGGAGCTCTATCTGGGCTACGGCAATTCGGATCTGTATGTCTTCAACCACCGCACGCTCGGGGCGGCCATGCCGCCGTCGCACGTGGTGGACACGGGGGGCGGCCACGACTGGCCCACGTGGCGTGGCCTTTGGGATCGCATCCTTCCCCTGCTGCCGCTCGAGCGGGACGCTACCTGTAAAGGCTAGGCCCGCAGACATGAAGCCCCGCATCACCCTCATCACCGTCGGCGTCGACGACCTCGAGCGCGCCGTGCGCTTCTACCGCGACGGCCTGGGCTGGCCCACGCAAGGCATCGTGGGCACCGAGTTCGAAAACGGCGCCGTCGCTTTCTTCGACCTGGCGCACGGCCTGCGAATGGCGCTGTGGCCGCGCGCGAGCCTGGCCCAGGACGCGGGCGTGCCCCAAGACCCGCGCAGTGCGACGGACATTGCGCTTGCGCACAATGTGGCCTCGCGCGATGAAGCCGATGCGGTGATGGCGCTGGCAAAGAAGGCCGGTGCGCGCATCGTCAAGCCCGCGCAGGAGACCTTCTGGGGCGGCTACGCCGGCTACTTCGCCGACCCCGACGGCCACCTGTGGGAAGTCGCGTGGAACCCGCAGATGCTGCCGCAGGACTGATGCTCACGTTTCGCACCCTCACCCCCGCCGACCAGGACACGCTCTGGCACTGGCTGCACGTCTCGCTGTGGGACCCGCCGCCCGCACCCTACCGCCCCGCCGAAGTGCTGCAGCTGCCGCAGGTGCGCATCTACGCCGAGACCTGGGGCAAGCCCACGGACGTGGGCGTGGTGGCGCAGGTGGAGGGCAACGATGCCGGCGCCTGCTGGATGCGCCTGCTGCCCGAAGGCGTGGGCCTTGCGTACGTCGATGCGCACACGCCGCAGCTGGGCATCGCGCTGGACCCGCCGTACCAGCACCGCGGCTTCGGCACGCCGCTGATGCAGGCCGCGCTGGAGCGTGCGCGCGAACACGGCTACCAGCAGGTGGCGCTGACCGTGCACCCGCAGAACCCGGCCATCCGCGTGTACGAGCGCTGCGGCTTCCGCAAGATCGGCCTGCGCAACACCTTCCACCACATGCTCGCGAAGCTCTAGACCATGCCCGCCATCGACCTGAAAGCGCTGCAAGCCATCCTCGACCCGCTGCTGCCCGGCCTGCTGGGCGTGAAGCTCGTTTCGGCCGCGCCCGACAAGGTGGTGGCCGAACTGAAGGTGCGCCCCGACCTGTGCACCACCGGCGGCATCATGCACGGCGGCGCGTACATGGCTTTCGCCGACACGCTGGGCGCGGTGGGCACCTTCGTTTCGCTGCCGCCCAACGCGCGCACGACGACGACCGACTCCAGCACCAAGTTCATTTCCGGCGCCAAGGAAGGCTCCACCGTCACCGGCGAATGCGTGGCGCTGCACCTGGGCCGCACCACCCAGGTGTGGCAGACGACCATCCGCCGCGAGGACGGCAAGCTCTGTGCCGTGGTCACCCAGACGCAGCTGACGATACCGGGCTGATCGTGCCGGGCACTTAAAATCGGGCGATGCTCGATATCGCCCTCCTTCGCAAGGACCTCGCTTCGGTCGTTGCGCGCCTGGAAACGCGCCAGAAGCCCCAGAAATACCTCGACGTCGCGGCGTTCTCCGCGCTGGAGGCCGAACGCAAGCAGATCCAGGTGCGCACGGAGGAGCTGCAGGCGCAGCGCAACCAGCTGTCCAAGCAGATCGGCCAGCTCAAATCCAAGGGCGAGAGTGCCGACGCCGTGATGGCGCAGGTGGCGCAGATCAAGGCCGAGCTGGAGCAGTCGGCCGCGCGCCTGGAGGCGATCCAGCCCGAGATCGAGGAGCTGCTGCTGGGCCTGCCCAACCTGCCGCACCCCGACGTGCCCGTGGGCGTCGACGAGAAGGACAACGTGGAGCTGCGCCGCTGGGGCCAGCCGCGCAAGTTCGACTTCGCGGAGAAGGACCACGTGGACATCGGCGAGAAGCTGGGGCTGGACTTCGCCACCGGCGTGAAGCTCGCGGGCGCGCGCTTCACTGCGATGCGTGGGCCGATCGCGCAACTGCACCGCGCGCTTGCGCAGTTCATGCTGGACACGCACACGCGCGAGCACGGCTACACCGAGTGCTACACGCCCTACATCGTCAACGCGGCCACGCTGCGCGGCACGGGGCAATTGCCCAAGTTCGAGGAAGACCTCTTCGCCGTCTCCAAGGGCGGCCAGGAAGGCCTGGGCGACGGCGAGCGGCAGGCGCTGTACCTGATCCCCACCAGTGAGGTGTCGCTGACCAACTTCGTGCGCGACGAGATCCTGCAGGAGGCGCAGCTGCCGCTGAAGCTCACCGCGCACACGCCGTGCTTCCGCTCCGAGGCGGGCAGCGCCGGCAAGGACACGCGCGGCATGATCCGCCAGCACCAGTTCGACAAGGTGGAGATGGTGCAGATCGCCCACCCGGACAAGAGTTACGAGGCGCACGAGGAGATGACGCGCCACGCCGAGAACATCCTGCAGAAGCTGAAGCTGCCGTACCGCGTGCTGCTGCTGTGCACGGGCGACATGGGCGCGGGCGCCACCAAGACGCACGACCTCGAGGTGTGGCTGCCCGCGCAGGACACGTACCGCGAGATCAGCTCGGTCTCAAACTGCGAGGCCTACCAGGCCCGCCGCATGCAGGCGCGCTTCAAGAACGCGCAGGGCAAGAACGAGCTGGTGCACACGCTCAACGGCTCCGGCCTGGCGGTGGGCCGCACGCTCGTCGCCGTGCTGGAGAACTACCAGAACGCCGACGGCTCCGTCACCGTTCCGGAAGTGCTGCGCCCCTACATGGGCGGCACCGACACGCTGCGCGCCTGATCAGCGGCGCAGCGTGTGGCTGCGGAAGAAGCGGATCATTTCCCTGGTCGCGTCCGGCCCCTGCGGGTCGGTGTACGAGCCGCGTGCGCTGCCACCACACCACGCGTGCGCGGCGCCGTGCACCTGCCAGTGCTCAGCGCGCACCGTGCCGTCGGCAGCGGTCTTGACGTGCCGCGTCCACGCGCGCCCGCCAGGTACGCCACCGGTCTCGGTGCGAACCGTCGTGCCGCCGCCGCCGGCCATCGCGAAGACGGTCTCGCCATTGCGCGGGTGAACGGTGGGGTCGGCGTCGCCGTGGAAGACGATGATGGGCGTGGCGCCGGAAGAAGCTGCCGCCCCACGCCCGTTCTTCATCGCCTGCAGGGCCGAAGGCAGGTCGCGCGCCGCGCCATGCGGCAAGCCCGAGTGCACGCCGGCCGCGGCGAAGATGTCCGGATAGGCCTGCGCCAGGATCGCCGCCATCGCGCCGCCGGCCGACAGGCCTGCCACGTACACGCGCGCGGGGTCGATGCCGTAACGCGCGATCACTTCGAGCGTGAGTGACGCGAGGATCGCGGGCTCGCCGCGGCCGCGCACCTGGTGGTTGTGCTTGAACCAGTTCCAGCAGCGCTGCGGGTTGGCCTTTTGCGACTGCGCCGGGTACAGCACGAAGAAGCCGGCATCGCGCGCGGCTTCGTTCATGGCCGTGCCCGCGGCGAAGTCGTCGGGGTTTTGCGTGCAGCCGTGCAGCATCACGATGAGCGGCAGCGGCTGCGTGCCCGAAGCCGGCGGAACGTAGAGCTTGTAGTCGCGCGCGATGGCGCCGGTGCCGAAGCTGCCCGCGACGAACGCCTCATCACGGTGCGGGACCGGTTGCTCATCAGGAGCAACAACGGGCACGGGAACATCGGATGCGATGGCGAGAAGCTCGTCGGGCACCTCGCGGGCCTCGACATCGATGACGTCGCCCGCTGCATCGCCGGCGCTGCCGTCGGGCTCGCGCGCAAGCGCCGCCTGGATGGCCGCGGTGGCCGCCGCGAGGTCGCCCGATTGGGTCAGGCGGGTCGCGTCCTGCATCAGGCGCTGGAATTCTGCGTTCATGGATGGATGGTGTAGGTGCGGGCAAACAGCAGCCCGTCGAGCGTAGGTTGAACCATCCGGGGTGAATGCAAGGGCGGTGCCCGCCTTTGTTGCAAAGTGGGCCGCCGGCAATCGTTTAGAATCGCAGGCTTCGCACCACGCGAACCGAATTCAGGAGCGGTGGCAGAGTGGTCGAATGCGCCGGACTCGAAATCCGGTATACGGTTATACCGTATCGAGGGTTCGAATCCCTCCTGCTCCGCCAGTCACGTAGGCTCGATGCTATTCAATCTGTAGCGTCGGGCCTTTTTGCTGGCCGTTGATTTGAGGCCCAGACGGAGTATCGTGCCGGCCATGGAAGCCGAGGCGGCCTCATGACATCCGACTTGCCCCGCCGCGCAATGCTGGGCTGGCTGGCCGGTGCTGCGCTTGCCCGGGACGTGAAAGCGCAATCGGGCTGGGTGCCCGACCGGCTTGACGCATTGAACGAGCAATTGCGCAGCAACTCGCGCATTCGCGCTTTCATGATGGAAGCCGACGGCGCGGAGCCGTTCGCGTACTTCCAACCAGGTGTCGCCGCGTCGAGCCGCACACCCGTGGCCTCCGTGACGAAGTCGATCGTGAGCCTGCTCGCGGGCATCGCGATCGAGCGCGGGGCTTTCAGCGGCGCCGACGAATCGTTGGCGTCGATCTTTCCCGAGCACGCGAAGGGCGCGCAGGGGGCAACGCTCGCGCGCGTGAAACTGGGTCACGTCATGGGCATGACGGCCGGTTTCGACCCCGGGCGGACCACCGAGGACAGCGATTACTTCGGCTTCGTCACACGGCTGTTCGCACCCGGCCTGCTGGCGCACGCCCTGTCCCGCAAACTGGTCCAGGCACCCGGAGCGAAGTTCCGCTACAGCGACCTCGACGCCCACCTCGTCGCCTGCGCCATCGCGCGCCGGATCGACGGGCCGTTGAAGGAATTTGCCAGCGCAGCGCTGTTCGGCCCCTTGGGGATCGACGGCTCCCAGTGGCTCGCCGGCCATGACGGCGTGCCCAATGGCGCCTCCGACCTCATGCTCACGCCGGCCGAGATGATGAGGATCGGCCGGATGATGCTGGCGGGCGGCCTTTGGGAAGGGCGGCAGGTGGTGCCGGCAGCCTGGGTGCAGGAATCGACATCGCCGAAGATCGCACTCGACAACAACAGCGATGGCACGCGCCGCGGCTACGGCTACCTGTGGTGGACTTCGGAAACAACGCCCGGCGAGCGCCGTCCGCTGTTTGCCGCAGTGGGCTTTGGCGGACAGTTCATCGCGGTCGTCCCCCGTCTCCAGCTGGTTGTCGTCGCGCTGACCGCGCAGGAGTCGCGCGAGGCCGCCGCAAGGACCGGGGCCCTGATACGCGAGTACGCGCTTCCCACCGTGCCACGTCCTTGATCCGTCCCCCTCGTCGCATGGCCCTGCTAATATGATGGTCATCATATTTTGGTATCTTCCCGGCCATGGAACATCGGCAATCCCCAGCCACCGGCTCCCGCAAGCAGCTGACGCACGACCGCATCGTGGACACCGCGGCCCGTGTGCTTCGCGAAACGGGTTTCGCCGGTGTGGGCGTCGCGGACATCATGAAACGCGCGGGGCTCACGCACGGCGGGTTCTATGCGCACTTCGAGTCGCGCGACGCCTTGCTCGCCGAAGCGCTGCAGCGCGCCGGCGAGGACAGCCGCACGCGCCTGCGCCAGTCCATCGAGGCCGCGCACGCCAAGGGGGTCAGCCCCTTTCGCGCCATGGTGGAGACGTACCTGGCGGATTCGCACCTGAAGTCACCCGAAACCGGCTGCCCCGTGGCCGCACTGTCTTCCGAAATGCCCCGGCAGGCGCCGGCCGTTCGCGAACAGGCGTCCACCCGCGTGCAGGCGCTCGTCGCAGGAGTTGAATCCGTCCTGCCCGCAGGCCGCTCGAAGGAAGACGCCGCCATCGTGGCCGCGCAGCTCGTCGGCGCGCTGCAGGTCGCCCGCGCCCTGGGCGACAACGCCGCCGGCCGGCGCCACCTGGCGCGGTCGCGGCAGTTCGTCGTCGAACAGTTCGATTCGCCCCAGCGGCGCGGCCGCTGAGGCTTTTTTTTCGGCCGTCAATATGACGATCATCATATTCAGAAGGAGCGCTCCATGAACATCGCCAATGCCACCGTCCTCGTCACCGGCGCCAACCGGGGCATCGGCCTCGCCTTCGCCCGTGAAGCCCTGGCACGCGGCGCGAAGCGCGTGTACGCCGCCGCGCGCGACCCGTCGACCGTGAAGCTCGCGGGTGTGGTGCCCATCCAGCTGGACGTCACCGATGCCGGCCAGGTGGCTCGCGCGGCGCGCGATTGCGGCGACGTGGAGATCGTTATCAACAATGCCGGCGTCGCCGAACTCGGCTGCTTCCTTCAGGATGCGTCGCTCGATGCAACCCGCCGGCAGTTCGAGGTGAACTTCTTCGGCATGCAGCGCATGGCGCAGGCCTTCGCGCCCGTGCTGGCCGCGCATGGGGGCGGCGCGATGCTGAACGTCCTGTCCATCGCCAGCTGGATCAACCGTCCGCTGCTGGGCACGTACGGCGCAACCAAGTCCGCGGCATGGGCGCTGACGAACGGCCTGCGCCACGAGCTGCGTGCACAAGGCACGCAGGTCACGGCGCTGCACATGGGATTCGTCGACACCGACCTCACCAAGGGCATCGACATGCCGAAGGCCACGCCCGACGAAATCGTGAGGATCGCGCTCGACGGCCTCGAAGCGGGCCAGGACGAAGTGTTGGCCGATGACGGCACGCGCGGCGTGAAGCTGTCGCTGTCCACGCCCACCCCGGCTTACCTGGCGGCCGCATGAGCGCCGTCGCGCCCGCTGCCGTCGCGAACACCGGCACCGCCCCGAAGATGCCCACGCCCACGCCCAAACAGCGCATGTTGCATGGCCCCGTGCTGCCGACACTACTGCGCCTGGCGACGCCCAATGTCCTGGGCCTGTTCGCCAACACGATCGTGATCGGCTTCGACGGGTACATCGTCGGCCGTCTGGGTTCCGACGCGCTGGCGGGCGTTGCGCTCGTGCTGCCGCTGGCGATGCTCATGCTGCAGATGTCCGCTGGCGCGCTGGGTGGCAGCACGACCGCCGTGGTGGCCAGGGCGCTAGGCGCGGGTGATGCACGGCATGCGACCCGGCTGGCGCAGCATGCCTTGCTGCTCGGCCTCGCGGCGTCGTTGCTCTTCACGCTGGTGGCATCGGGCCCGGCGGTGTACGTGGCGATGGGCGCGCGGGACGGCGTCCTTGCCCAGGCATCGTCGTACGCGGCGGTGCTCTTTGCCGGCGCATCGGCGGTCTGGTCGGTCAACGTGCTGACGGGGATCGTGCGCGGGACAGGGGGCATGGTGGCAGCCGCTGTCGCGTTGGTGGCGACGACGGCGATGCACCTGGTGCTCTGCCCGGTGCTCGTGTTCGGCGCCGGACCCATCCCGGCGCTGGGGGTTGCGGGCGCTGCCACCAGCACGGTGACTGTCAATGCCGTCACGGCGATCGCGCTATTCGCTTGGCTGTCGCGCCGCGATGCGCAAGTTCGACTCGTCGGAGGTTCGTGGCAGATTCACCGCGCCGCGTTCCGCAGCGTGCTCGGTGTGGCACTGCCTTCGGCGCTCGGGCCCATCCTGAGCAACGGTGCCATCCTCGCAGCCACTGCCTATGTCGGCGTGTTCGGCACCTTGACGATCGCGGCCTACGGCATTGCCGCCCGGCTCGAATACATCCTCGTGCCCATCGCTTTCGGCATCGGCGGCGCACTGACCGCGATGGTGGCGACAAACCTCGGTGCGCATCAGCCGGAACGTGCGAAGAGCGCCACGTGGGCGGGCGCGGGCGTGGTCTTGCTCGTGACCGGATCCATCGGCCTTGTTGCCGCAGTGCAGCCGTCGCTATGGATGAACATGTTCACCACCGACCCCGCCGTAGCGGCCGCAGGCAGCACCTACCTGCGCATCGTCGGTGGAACCTATGGATTCTTCGGGTTGGGGCTGGCGCTGTTTTTCGCGTCGCAAGGCGCCGGGCGCATGCGCTGGCCGCTGCTGGCCAGCACGTCGCGACTCCTCGTCGTCGCAGTCGGTGGCTGGATCGCGGTTCACGTGGTGCACGCAGGACCCGAGGCGCTTTACGCTGTCATCGCGCTGGGGTTGGTTGCGATGGGCGTGACGGTCTCCGCGGCGACTTATCTGTCGAACTGGGACACGGGTCGCCACTGAGCAAACGGGATGGGGAGGCTTCCGGTTCAGTGCGCCGCTCGAAGCAACCGGTTCAGCTCTTCCAACGCCACAGGCTTGACCAGGTGTGCATCGAAGCCCGCCCTCGCTGTGCGCAAGCGATCTTCGGGGGAGCCATAGCCGGTGAGCGCAATCAGGCGCGCCGCCGAGCCGAAACGCCTGCGCCATTCGCGCGCGACTTCAAAGCCATCCATGTCCGGCAATCCGATGTCGAGCAGCACCACGTCGGGCAGCGCGCCCGATGACATGCAGTCCAAAGCTTCGGCCCCGTTGTGCGCCACCGCCACCTGCATGCCCTGAAGCCGCAGCGCTTCGGCCAGTGTCTGCGCCGCATCCTCGTTGTCGTCGACGATCAGCACATGGCTCGGCGACAGACCGGCCGGTGCGACCGAGGTGGGACTTGTTTCGCGCTCGGCCGTGCGCGCGACGGGAAGGACCACCACGAACGTGCTGCCCATGCCGGGCCCGCCGCTTTCCGCCCGCACCGTTCCGCCATGGAGTTCGACGAGCGTGCGCACCAGCGTCAGGCCGATGCCGAGTCCACCGGGCGCGCGGTCGAGGGAGCCGGGGACCTGCTTGAACAGGTCGAAGATGCTGGTGAGCATCTCGCGCGGGATCCCGACCCCGGTATCCGACACGCGGACCTCGACATGCGCGCCGCGGTCGAAGGCCTCGAGGCGGATCGCGCCACCCGGTGGCGTGTACTTGGCGGCATTGTTGAGGAGGTTGGCGAACACCTGCGTCAGACGAACCTCGTCGGCGTCGACGCGCACGCCCCCGGGCACGGACCCGAACGTGAACGCATGGCGGCGGCTTTCGATGACGGGCCGGCTCGAGTCAACCGCGGCAGCGAGGACCCGATGCAACGTCATCGGCTCACGGCGCAACTCGATCAGGCCCCGGCTCACCCGCGACACATCCAGGAGGTCGTCCACCAGGTGGGTCAATTGCTGGAGCTGGCGGCCGATGATTTCCATGCACCGCGCAGCGCGCGCTTCGCCTGCCGGCGCCAGCCGCCTGAGGACTTCCAGCGCACTCATGATCGGCGCCAGGGGGTTGCGCAACTCGTGGGCCAACATGGCGAGGAACTGGTCCTTGTGCTCGTGCTCCGCTTGCAGTTGCCGATTGGCTTCCGCGGCACCCGCGCGTGCCGCATCGAGGGCCCGCGCAAGTTCGCGCGCTTGCGTCGCCGCTTCGCGGGCTTCGGCTGCCGACGCGATTTCCAGGCGCAAGTCCTGCTGCGCGCGCAGCGCGCTCGCCAGCAGGGGGAAGGAATCGAGCAGGGCGGACGGAAACTCGCAGCGCCGGTTGCCCAGCAGCGCGAAGGCCGCCAGGCCGACGACCACGACAGTTGCATCCAGCACCTGGCCGCCGGCTTCGATCTTCGCGTGGACGCTATCGGAGCATCGGTCACGCAGGGCCGCCTGCCATTGGCTCGCGCAGGGCAGCGTCTGCGGCATGCCCGGGGCAGGCAGGAAGACATCGAGCTCGGGATCCTTGACGAACAGCAGCAGCTCCATTGCGCCGGCGGCGTGCGCGAGTGCGCGCGCCGCCTCGCCGCGAGTGCCCGGTTCGGCAAGGGCGGCAATCAGCGATTGGAGCGGCGGCGCATCGATCACGAAGGCAGTACGCAGACCACCGCAGTGCAATTGTGAAAGCCGCTGAACTGGCCTTCGGCGCGGGCGATCTGGCCATAGGTGTTGCAACCCACGAATCCCGCCGGGGCAAGCAGGTTCGCGCACGCCTGCAATTCGTCCTCGAACTCGCGGCCCATGCGCAGGCGCGTGGCAACGCAGTCGAAGACAAGCGCGGCGGCCGGAGTCTCGCCGGCGAGCGCATCGATGGCAGCCTGCGTTGCGTGCCTCGCAGCCTGGACGGCCGAGGCGTTGCTGGTCTTCATGAAGTGCACGATGGTGCCTTCCGGAACATTTGCAGCGCACATGACAGAGCCATCCGCCGCAACGGCCAGGGGCACGCGCAGGCGGTGCGGGCCGTCCCCGCGGATGCCGATGACGTTGTGCAGGAAGAAAGGCAACGGGTCCTTGCGGTCGAACTTCTGGCCGCTCTGGCGCGCATGGGCCTCGAAGGCCTCCACGGCCGGTGCGCCATTGAGGCTGACGAGCTGCGCGCCACGGGCCTCGGTGACTCGCAGGCCTTCGCCCGCCGGCTCCCAGCCGTGCGCGACGCCGATGCCCACCGGCTTGCGGGAGAGGATCTCCAGCGCCGCGACCGCGTTCGTGTAGGCGCGCGTTCCCACGAAGACGTGGGTGGTCTGGAACCGTCCGTCGTCACCGGCGCCGCCGCCAAAGAAGCGGTAGTTGCCGCCGGTGCGCACGGTGAGCTGCTCGACCAGCGCATCCGCATGGCCGGCGAGCGCATCTGTCATCACCAGCGCGTTGCGGTAGGCGTACCCGGCGTCCTGGATGCCCGCAAACGCTTCCACCGTCTGCCGCGCAGCATCGGCGGGATCGGTGCCCACGCCCTGCCCAAGGCCGACGGAGAATTTCATCTCCGGCGAGCGGATGGCAAGCGCGGACACCCGCCCTTCGCCGCGGTCCTTGTCCGTGAACTCGCCCGCCGACGAGGCCCCGGCGATCACGCGAGTGCCGGCATGCTCGGCGAGTGCCTCAAGCAGCTTGGGGTAGTCGTGCACTGCCGAAGCGAAGACCACGACAGCATGGGCCGGCGCGCCCGCGAATGCCCCGCGGATGGATCGGCCGAGCTCTGCGCCTGCGCGAGCGCTGTCGACCGTCTGGCTGAAGGCAATATGGGTCTGGGTCATGAGGGTCCCCCGAAAAGGAAACGAGTATGCGGCTGGGCATGATGACGTCGAGTCAGACAAAGCCGACTATTCCTCGCGAGGCCCGCCTACGGAATTTGGCGGTTCTGGCGGAGTCGGGACATCGTCCTACAGACAGCCGGGTCATCGTTGCGGATACATAAGTGTCCCCTGGACACGCAGTCATGCACAAACACCGAAAAATATCCCTCTGCGGCGAGTCGCTCGACGGGCTGCAGCACGTCTGCGCCTTCTTCGATTCCCGGGAAGAGCAGTACGACGTGCTCAACCCTTACTTCCGCGAGGGCCTCGAGACAGGCGACGAGGTCGTGACCATCGTGGAATCCGCATACCACGACGAGCACATCCGGCGCATGTCCGGGGCGGGCATCCCCGTGGGTGCGGGAATGGAGTCGGGCCAGCTGAAGGTGCTTGCCTCCGAGGAGTCATACCTGAAAGACAATATCTTCGTGGTCGAGCGCATGTACGCGATGCTCGAGGAAGTGTTGCGCAACGCGGCCAGCGGGCCCTACAAATCCGTGCGCACGATGGGCGACATGGAATGGGCGCTCAAGAACCTGCCGGGCACCGACGAGCTCATAATGTACGAGGCGCGCGTGAACCTGCTCGCAGCGCACCACGACCGCACGTTGCTGTGCGCGTACGACGTGAACCGCTTCAGTGGGCGCGTCATCACCGACGTGCTGGCAACGCACTCCCATGTGATCATCAATGGGAAGGTGCACACGAACCCGTATTACGTCGACCCGGTGACCTACTTGAGCAAACTTGCGCTTCGCAAGCGCGCGGAGTCGCCGGCAAGGCCGTCCACCACGCATTGAAGGCCAGTGACCCAGGGCCTCCGGCGCAACGCTACTGCTTTGGGGCCGCGCGGCGCATCTGATCCATCAACTCGGCAAGCCGTTCGCTTGCGAGGGCTCGAGCGTCTCGCACCAAGTCAAGGGTGTGCTTGTCAGGCGGAGAGCCCGCTCCTGAAAAGTAAGCCTCCCAGCTGCGACTGATTTCCTGCTCTGCTTCCCGAGCTAGATCGTCGAGCCGCTTCCACTCGTCGTGAAGTCGCCGTGCGCTTTCTGGCATTCCGAAATGTTAACCAGATTCGCATGGCTGAGCAGCTACCTATGCGCCGGTGCCTGGCACTTCGCTGAAGGCCTCCCTGAGCGCTTTCGACGCAGCAGTCGTTGCGGCAACGGAGTCCAACCACTGCTTCCACAGGTCAGGGTCGTACCCCGGGCATGCCTGGACCTTTGTCCTTGACCTGGATCCAAAGATCCGCTTCTTTCTCGGTCGCGGCGTGGTATAGGTCGATGAAGTGTTGGCGAGTTCGCATTGGTCCCCGTGAAGTGCCAAATGGACTCTTGGCTGCGCATTCTACAAAGGCAGTCTGGACCAGCCATTTTGGAATGAGCCCGTGTTGAACGCCGTCTTGGAAGTTGGGGGCATGCCCCGAATGTTTGCAAAAACACATTCGCTCGCGATGCTCGTCGCGACCCGCCCGCTGATGGCCGCGCCTCCAGACTCCTTCAGGACGAGCGGGACAGGTTGGTCTTTCGACCCGAACCGCCGGTGGGGCCAAATGGGACCTTCACGCGCGTGTGCATGTTCTTGCCGCCGCTTTGCGGCTTGTTCATGCTGTTCCATCCACGCGCCTTGCCTTCGGGGCGCTTGTGCTCCTCGGGATCGGACTGCCCTCGAGGGGCAGCCTCATCGGGGAGTCGTTTTCTTCTCGCCATGCTTGAGGGGACCGGTCGGCGACGCACTGGAGCGGCCCGATTTCTTCGCCGCCTTGTCAGAGACGGCGCCGCTCGCGTGCTGCGTCTTTTTCGCGTGGGTCTTTCCACCCTGGCTGTCTTTGGTCGATTGCGGCATGTGAGTTCCTTGGAAGTGAACCGGACCATTCCGGGCACCGTTCACGGTAGGGCACCGGATGTGACTTACCTGTGAGAAAAGAGGATCGGTGGCCGTAGGAGGTCGCTTTACACCAGACGCGTGTAGGAGACCTTGCGGCTGACAGCTGCTTCCGGCCAGAAGCGGAACGGCTCGCATCGCCGCTGCACGGCCGGGGGCTACCATGCACCTTGTCGGCCATCCGCGCCGGCCGAAGGAGAGTCATCATGGAACAGCAGCCCCGTCCCCGGCTGATGCGCGAAACGCGCCGCTACTGGCCGCTGATGACCGCCTACGAGCGCTTCGAGCAAGTGGTCGTCGTCGTGCTCTCGCTCGTCATCGCGCTGGTGATCGCGCTGGCCCTGGTCCAGCTGTGCGCGCGGGTCATCCCGCTGCTGCTCACCGGCGTGATCGATCCGCTGGACCACGGCGTCTTCCAGGGCCTGTTCGGCATGGTGATGACTTTGCTGATCGCGCTGGAGTTCAAGCACTCCATCGTCCGGGTCGCGCTGCGGCGCGAGAGCATCGTGCAGGTCAAGACGGTGGTGCTGATCGCGCTGCTGGCGCTCAGCCGCAAGTTCGTCATCCTCGACACCGCTGCCATCGGCCCGGCGACGATCGCCGCGCTGGCTGGGGCGACGCTGGTGCTGGGGATCGTCTACTGGCTGCTGCGCGAGCGCGACGACCGGCTCGAATCGCAGCAGGAGCGTGCGGAAGCGACCGGCGCCTGAAGAGTCCGGGCCGCGGCAGGGCCCTTTCCCGCCTACCAGCTCGCCTGCATCGAGTTGCGGTCGAAGCGCGGGTCGCTGGTGATCGACTTCAGGTCGACGAACTCCATGTTGTTCATCGTGATCGAGCGCAGCTGGCTCCACGCGGCCGCATGCCAGCCGTCGCTGGGTTCGCCCTGCACGTAGAAGTCCATGCCGTTGTCGGCCACGTACAGGCCGTAGCGCTTGGCCGCGTTCGCGACCGCCTTGGCTTGCGGGTCCCAGCTGTCGGGCACCACGAAGTCCGCGCGCAGGCGCAGCAGCGAGCCGAACGGGATCGCGCCGGGGTTGGCGCCGCCGGCGCCGAATCGGCCCGGCCACGTGTGGGCCGTGTCGATCGCGCTGTCGCGGAAGGTGACGCGCAGCGCATGGCGGATCTCGCCGGTGGACGCTTCCGCCGCCTTCGCGAGCAGCGGCGTGATCGGCAGGCCGGCCGCATCGGACGAGCCCCACTGGTCGGGCCGCAAGGCATTGGACTTCAGGTCCCAGGCTGCGGTGGAGACCGCGTACCACTTGCCGCCGAGGTTGTGCGCGTAGTACGACTCCCACAGGCGGCACACGCCCTTTTCGACGACCAGCACGTGGTGGTCGCCGCAGGTGCCGGGGCCGCCGCAGTTGCCGCCTTCGGCCAGGGTCACGCCACTGGGGAACGGGAAGCGCCGCGCGCTGGCGGGCACCGTCGTGCAATCGCGCGTCACGGCGTAGCCACTGCCGCTCGTCACGGCGCAATCGCTCTTCTCCGGATAGCTGGGCGTGTTCCACACACCCGAACTGGCGTAATCGAACGAGACGACGGGCCAGTTGGTGGCGCCGCTCGTTCCGCCCACGTAGTTGATCGGGATGCCCCAGTAGTCGTTCGTGTTCGCGGGGTTGCTGCTGTTGCCCCAGTTGCCCATGAACTGCGTTCCCCCGCCGACCAGGTTCACCCAGGCGGTGCTGCTCGGGTGCGTGGGGAAACGCGCCGTGTCGTCGATGCGGGTGTTGAAGATCGACGTCGCCGGGAACATCGGGCAGTCGCCGAGGATCGTCGACCCCGGCTGCGCCACCGGTGCCGGCGCCGGTGCAGGAGAGGGCGCGGGCGCCGGTGCCGCCGCGCTGCCCGCAACGGAGAAGACGAAATCGTCGACGTACACCGACCCCGCGCCGGCGTTCTTCCAGACGTAGACCACGGCCCTCGCCACATTCGCCGGAGCCGTCACCTGCACGCGTGCCTGCGAATACGTGGTGGTGCTGACCGATGTGGACCCTTGCCCGATGACGGTGCCCAACGGGTCCAGGAAGTTCACGCCGACGAAGCCGGTTTCCGATGCGTCGCTCACCTTGAGCTGCACGGTCAGCACGTAGGTCGTCCCGGCGACGATGCCTGTCACGTCGTGCGCCGCGCCTCCGGCGGCGGTTCCCACGCGCAGCGCATAGCTGCCCGAGCTCGATTGCCCCGTGACCACCGATGCATTCCCCCAGTTCGACCACCCGGTCCAGGCGCTTTCGAAGCCGCCGTTGCTGAGAAGGCCTGCCGGTGCCGCCGGCACTGCCGGAGCCGGTGCCACGACGGGTGCGGGAGCCGGTGCCACGGCAGGAGCGGGCGCGGGTGCTGGTGCGGGAGCTGGTACCGGTGCCGGTGCGGGCGCAGGAGCTGGTGCGGGCGCAGGAGCCGGCGTGGGCGCGGGCGCGGGAACCGGCGTGGGTGCGGGTGCAGGAGCAGCGGTGGCCGTGCCCGCGGAGAAGACGAAGTCGTCCACGTACACATAGCCCGAGCCGGCGTTCTTCCAGACGTAGACGACGGCCCTCGCCACATTGGCCGGTGCGACAACCTGCACGCGTGCTTGCGAATACGTGGTGGTGCTGACCGTCGCCGATCCTTGCCGAATCACGTTGCCCGCCGCATCGAGGAAGTTCACGCCCACGAAGCCGACCTCGGAAGCACCGCTCACCTTGACCTGCGCGGTCAGGGTGTAGGTGGTGCCGGCGACCACGCCAGTCACGTCGTGGCCGGCACCTCCCGCGGCGGTTCCGACGCGCAACGCGTAGCTGCCCGAGCTCGACTGGCCGGTGACGACGGACGCGTTGCCCCAGTTCGCCCAACCCGTCCAGGCATTTTCGAAGCCGGGGTTGCTCAGCAGGTTCGTCGCCGCAGTCACGGCAGGCGCGGTCGCAGCCGTCGTCACCAGTGGCGCCGCGAGTTGCGTCGTCGCCGCGGCAAGCGCGACCACAGTGACGCCGGAGAACAGGGCCGCCACTGCTTGCTTTTTACGTTTGTCAGACATGTCGTACGTGATCGTCGGAAAGGGGCCGATTGTCCGGACGCAGCGCGTGCGGCGGGGACTTCCGGGTCAATCACGTGGACCAGCAGCGCTGGCGGTGTAATTTGTCCTGCGCCCAGTTGACGCTGAGCTTCAGGACTGCTGGGGTTCGAAGCTCAGGTGTTCGCCGACGAAAGCCACTCGATGGCGTCGGGAAGATTTTCGAAGTTGCGGATGCGCAGCCCCTCCTGCTGCGCCTGGCGCTCGCCGAGGTGCGTGTTCTGTTCTTCCTTCAGGACCACCGCGATGCGGTCGACGGCGTGCAGGAGGCCGGCTGCCACGTGGCCCATCTCGACGCGGTCGGCATCCGTGCCGTCGAAGTCCACCGCCAGGAGGTCGAAGAGGAAGAGCGGGCGCATGGAGCGCCGCGAGACTTCGGCGCCGAAGGTGAGCGCCCCGCAGATCTCGAGCACCGTGGCGGGCCCCGAGCACGCTATCAGCACCATCGATGGGCCGTAGGAAACCGACACGGCGAACAGGCCCTTGGAGTTGCTTCGCGGCACAGTCACCTCCAACTTGCTGCTATGAGAGGGGTTGGTACCCGACGGAGCGTAACACCCTGCCGGTGCGTTCATGGTCCCTGCGAAGGGCTTCGCGAAGCTCCGCGATGCCCTGGCGCGGCGATGCGGCCTGCAGGCCGGCCGCCTTGAAAGCGGCCACCAGGTCGGATCCGACAGCGCAGCGAGCACGCGCGCCCGCAGGTCGGCGACGATGCCTGCGGGATTCGAAGGCGTCGTGAACAGGGTGATGCCGACAGCTTGCGTGAGTTCGCCGTAGCCGAGTTCGGCAAGCGTCGGCACGCCCGGCAGCACCTCGGCGGGCGCTGCGCTCGTCACGGCCAGCGCCTTCAACGCCCCGCCGCGAATGTGCGGCAGCGAAGTGGCGATGCCATCGAACATGAAGGGCACGCGACCCGCGATCACGTCGAGGAGTGCCGGCGGCGAACCCCTGTAGCCGACGTGCAGCAGGTCGGCACCCGCAGCCTTGGCGAGCTGCAGGACCTTCACATGCGAAGCGGTGCCGGCGCCGAACGACGCGATCGGCACGGGGGCCGGCTGGGCTTTCACGTAGCGGACCATGTCCGGGACGCTTTGCACGCCGACCGAGGCGCTTGCCACCAGCACGAGCCCTGTGGATGCGACTTGCGCCAGCGGCACGATGTCCGCGAAAGGGTCGTAGCGCGGCTTGACGGTATACGGCACTTCGGTGACCAGCGAATCCGGCGACAGGAGGAAGACCGACCCGTCCGCCGGCGCAGCGAGGAGGGCATCCGTCGCGACGGTGCCCCCCACGCCGGGAAGGTTCTCGATCACGGCCTGCAGGCCGGCCGTGCGCTGCAGGACGTCGGCGAGCTTTCGCGCAACGAAATCGGTCGTGCCGCCGGCGGGCGCGGGCACGATCAGGCGCAACGGCCGCGCGGCCTTCGCGGCGGGCAGCACGCTGCTTGCGCACAACGCGGCGATGAACGCACGGCGCCGGATCGGTGGGTGAATCAGCATGGGCGTGGCACATCATAGGGCAGCGCCCCCAGCCGAAGGCCGATCAGCCGGTGCCCGGTGCCGCACCGCCGCGCACGCGCTCAGGCGAGGATGAGGTCCGAAGCCACCAGCGTGGCCACCCCCGTCAGCTCCACGACGAACTCCGCGGCGCCGTCGGCATTGGTGCTGCCATAGAGCTTGTGCGTCGCGCTGTCGAAGCGCAGCTGCCCGGTCGCGTTCGCGCTGAATTCGGCGCTGCCGATGAACGTGAAGGACTGGAGGCCCTTCTTCGCGCTGTTCGCATCCATCTTGGCGAGGTCGATGTGGTCGCCCTCGGCCGGCCGGAAGTCCGTGATCACGTCGGTGTGCAGCCCGTCGCTGTCGGCCGCCGAGAGGTAGACGAAGCGGTCGCCGCCGGCGCCGCCGGTCAGCACGTCCGCGCCGGCTGCGCCATTGATCACGTTGGCCTGCGCATTGCCCGTGATCGCGTTGTCCAGCGCGTTGCCCGTGGCGCTCTTGGCCGTGCTCCCGGTGAGGGTCAGGTTCTCCACACCGGCGACCAGCACCATGTTCACCGACGACAGGATCGAGTCGATGCCTCCATTGGCGGCTTCGATGACCACGTCCTTCGAGATGTCGACGATGAAGGTGTCGTCGCCTGCGCCGCCGTCCATCGTGTCCGCGCCCGTGCCGCCGTCGAGCGTGTCCGCGCCCGCTCCGCCGGCCAGCGAGTCCGTGCCGGCCCCGCCTGCCAGCGAGTCGGCGCCGACGCCCCCCACGAGCGTGTCGGCGCCCGACGTGCCGCCCAGTGCCTGGCCGCCCGCCGTGATGAAGTTGAAGTCGCTCGAGCCCGCGTAAGCATTGCCGGCGGCGTCCTTGAACGTGCCCGCCGCGAACGTCAGCCGGTACTCGGTGCCAGCGGCCAGGTCGGCGGTGGGATCGATCGTCACTTCGCCGCCGGCGATCGACACGCGCGTGCTGGCCGCCGTGTCGAAGGTTTCCACCACCGTGCCGTCGGCCTTCTGCAGCACGACATTGCCGCTTCCGCGCAGTACGTCTTCGCTGAAGGTCACGACCACGTTCGCGCCGATGGGGACGCCGACGGTTTCGTCGGAAGGGCTGAACGAGGTGACAACCGGCGGCGTGCTGTCCGCGACGAGGACCGCCACGGGCGCCGTCGCGGCCGAAGCCACCTGCTCGTAGCTGCCGGCCTGGTCGAAGTAGCTCGCGATCACCGTGATGGTCTTGCCCACCTCGCTCTCGCCCAGCAGGAGCGTCGCGCCGGTTGCGCCGGCGATGTCGGTGCTGTCGGCCTGCCACTGGTAGCCCACGGTGCCCATGCCGTCGGCGTCGGCAAGCGAGTCGGAGGCGGTGAGCACCTCGCCCTGCCTTGGCGTGCCCGAGATCATCACTTCGCCGGTGGGCGCATCGTTGGCGGGGATGAGCCGCATCGTCGTGTCGCCGACGGCCTGCAACGCGCCGCCCGTTCCCTGCGCGCCCGTGTTGCCGTCGTCGAAGGTCCAGGCCACCTGCACCTGGCCGGACGGCGTGTCGGAATTGCTCGAATAGGTGATGCTCGAAAGCGCTTCGTTGACGCGAGACTGTGTCGCGTTGCCGTTGAAGGCGATCGCGAGCGAGCCGCCTGCGTTGGTGTAGGTGCCGATCGTGATGCCGCCCAGCACCGCGTCGCCCGCCGCCAGCGTCAGGTTGCCGCCGCCCGCGAAGGTGTCCTCGCCCGACGCGCCGCCCATGCGCTGCACCGTGATGCTGGAGCCCGCGTAGTTGCCCACGCCGCCGTCGAGCGCGGCGAGGTTCGCGTCGAAGACCGCGACAGAGCTGTCGAGGAAGACCGGCGCCGCGTTCTCGATGAAAGTCGAGCCTGCGGAGAGCGTGTCGACCGGCGCGCCGTGGAAGCTCGTGTCGAGGCTGCCGTCGGCGTTGTACCGCGCCACGAGCACGTCGGCCTCGATGCCTTCCGTGGTGGAGGCGGCAACGACGATCTTGCCGTCCGCCTGCACCGACACGCTGCCGCCCATCTCGGTGTTGCCGTGCAAGTCGGTGAGGACGTAGCCGGTGCCGTTGAAGGTGGTGTCCACGCTGCCGTTCGCGTTGTAGCGCATGGTCACCACGTCGGAATGGGCCTCATCGGCATACCCGGTCACCACGAACTTGCCGTCGGCCTGCAGCGCGATGCCCTGGACCGATACGTTGGCGGTGGGCACGAGGTTTGTCAGGACCTTGCCTGTGCCGTTGAAGGCGGTGTCGAGGGTGCCGTCGGTGTTGTAGCGCGCGATGGCGAACGAACCGCCCGAACCGCCTGCGACGAGTATCTTGCCGTCGGACTGCATCGCGATGCCTGTGGCCGAGTCGGGTGTGCCGAACTGGCCCCCGGAGCCGAAGTCGGTGGTGGCAATCCCGTCGCCGCTGAAGCTCGTGTCGAGGGAGCCGTTCGAATTCAGGCGCATCACCTGGAAGTCGCTGTTGTCGTTGGAGCCCGCGACGACGATCTTCCCGTCGGCTTGCAACGCGATGTCGCGGATCACGCTGAACCTGTTGCCCAGGCCGATGAGCTCGGAGCCGGTCCCGTTGAAAGTCGTGTCGAGGCTGCCGTTGCTGTTCAGGCGCGCAATCGCGAACGTCTGGTAGCCGTTGACCGGGTGCCAGTTGGCCATGCCCGCGACCAGGATCCTGCCGTCGGCCTGCACCGCGACAGCCTGGCCGCTCTCGCTGGCGGGGCCGACCTGGACGCTGGCAACGCCGGTTCCGTTGAACGACGTGTCCAGGCTGCCGTCCGTGTTGTAGCGGATGACGCCGAAGCCGCCCGAGTTTTGCGTGCCCCCGACCACCATCTTGCCGTCGGCCTGCAACACCATGTCGGCCGCCGCAAAACCGCTGACGCTGGTGGAGCTGCCCGTGCCGTTGAAAGTCGTGTCCAGGGTACCGTCGGCGTTCAGGCGCAGCACGGTGGCCGTCCTGTAGTCGATGTTGGCCGCGAGGAGAATCTTTCCATCCGGCAGCGTGATCGTTGTGCGCGCGTAGTCGTTTGTCCCATCGCCCAGGGCCATCACGGCCATGCCGGGTATGACCGCCGCGAACGTCGGTGCGACGTTGCCCGGGTCGACCGGAGCCGGCACACCGAAGCGCGTGCTGTAGATGTCCAGGCCGCTCGCCGGGTCGACGTAGCCTTCCCATGACACGGCGTAGCCGCCGCCTTCGAGAGCGGTGATGGCGGGGCGCGTCTGCCCGTCGGTGAAGTCGGCGGGGCTGATGCGCGTTTCGCCGCCGACGCGGCTGCCGTCCGCCGCGAACTGCTGCGCCTCGATGACCGGTGCGCCGTTCGCGAACGAATGCCATGCAACCACCCATCCGCCTTCATCGAGGCCGGTGATGGTCGGTGCCGTCTGCTCTTCGGCGATCACCGTGTTCACGAGCGTCTCGCCGCCGACGGGGCTGCCGTCGCCCGCGTAGCGCTGCGAGTAGATGCCGCCCAGGTCGCCTTCCTGCGAGTACGAGGTCCATGCGACCACATAGCCGCCGTCCGCCAGTGCGGCCACTTCCGGCGACATCTGGTTGTCGGCGATCGTCGTGTTCACACGCGTCTCGGCGCCGGCGAAAGTGCCGTCGGCGTTGAAGCGCTGCGCGGACACGCCCCATGTGAACCCCACGTCCGGCGAAATCCAGGTGACGACCCAGCCGCCGCCGGCGAGGCCGGCCACCATGGGATCGCCCTGGTTGCCCGCGGTGGTGGTATTGGCGCGCACTTCGCCGCCCACGCGCGAACCGTCGGCCGCATGGCGCTGCGTGTAGATGCCGTAGTCGTCGCCATCGCCCGAGACCCAGGCGGCCAGGTAGCCGCCGTCCGCCAGGCCGCCGGCGTCGGCAACGCTTTGCGTGCCCACTGTCTGCGTGTTGACCAGGGTCTCGCCGCCGATCGGCGTGCCGTCGGCCGCGAATCTCTGGCTGAGCACCCCCTCCGAGCTGCCGTCCGCCTCGTTCGAAGTCCAGACGACGACGAAGCCGCCGGCTTGCGCCGTGATGGCGGGCATCATCTGCATGTTGGCCGTCGTGGTGTTCACGCGGGTCTCGGCCCCGGCGGCGTTGCCGTCGGCGCCGTAGCGTTGGAAGTAGATGTCGCCGAAGTCGCTTCCGGGCTGGAAGGAGTGCCAGGCGACGACATAGCCGCCATCGGGCAGGGCGGCGATGTCGGACCAGCTCTGTTCGTCGGCGGTCGACGTGTTGACGCGGGAAACGGTGCTCATGGGGGGATCCAGGGAAGGGGATCGGGCAGCGGGGGAGCCGCCGCGCGCGCTGGCGGGGGAGATGCGGCTGCGCGCGGAACTGCGTCGCAGGGACTGGAACTGTATGGATGGCGCGGCGCAGGAACTCCTGTCGCGATTCGCCTGCATCCAACGATGCAGCGACCTTGTGACTTAGAGCCCTAGCGCCGAGTTCGGAGACCGCCCGCTAGCGCGCGGAAACAGCCACGCCCCAGGGCGACTCGCCGACTCCAATGTCCATCACGCGCACGAGCGCCACGGTGTCGATGATCGTGACGCTGTTGGAGCGCCCATTCGCCACATAGAGCCGGGCGCCGTCGGGCGAGAGGGCCATGTTCCATGGCCGCTGCCCGACGCCCACCGTTGCGACGACTTCGCCGCGCGCGAGGTCGACCACCGAAACGCTGGCGCCGCGCCCATTGGAGACGTAGGCGCGCGAGCCGTCGGGGCTGATCGCCACACCGTTGGCGAACTGCCCGGCAGCGATCGTGCGCTCTACCTTGCGCGTCGCCATGTCGATGACGTGCACCGTGCTGTCGAGTTCGCAAGCGACGACGGCGCGGCGGCCGTCCGGCGTGAAGGCGATGCCGCGGGGGCGCCGGCCCACGGCGATGCTCGCGACCTGCCGGCGCTCGCCCACGTCGATGACGTCGACCTGCGCCGCGTCCTCCGCTCCCGCCAGCAGCCAGCGTCCGTCGGGCGAGAAGGCCGTGTGCTCGGGGTTCTTGCCCTCCACGCGGATGCGGGCGGCGACGCGGCCGTTCGCGACATCGACGAGCACGACGGCATTTTCTTCTTCGATCGCCGCGGCCAGCCATTGGCCGTCGCGCGACACGGAGATGCCTTCCGGAGACGCGCCGAGAGCGATCCGCCCGCGCTCCCGGCGAAGCGCCGTATCGATGAGCAGGAGCGAACCCGACTCCTGTTCGCTGATGAAGAGCGTGGCGCCGTCCGCGCCGACCGCCACGCCCCTCGGGCGCCCGCCGGTGCGGATTTCGCCGGTGACTTGCTGCGTTTGCGTGTCGACGATGCTCACGCTACCCGACTTCTCGTTGGGCACGTAGGCGAAGGGCGCGGCCAGCACGCTCGCGGAATGCAGCGCGAGGAGGGCGACATAGAGGCGAAGGCTTTTCATCGCAGGGAAGGAATCCCCATTCGCGCGGCCACGCCGTCGTGCTGCAGCCAGTGCCATGCCGAGGCCGCCACGTGCAGTGCGACGAGCACCACGAACGCATACGCGGCCGCAAGGTGGAAGTCCGCCATCAGCTGCTTGGCCGCGGGCCAGTCGGCATGCGGCAGCGGCAACGCGGCCCCGAAGAAACGGATGGGATAGCGGGTGAAGCTGGAGCCGAGGAACCCGCTCACCGGCATGAGGAGCATGCAGGCATACAGAGCCCCGTGCGTCGCCTGTGCTGCCGCCAGTTGCCATGCGGGCAGGGCGTGCGCCGCTGGCGCGGGGTGCGACGCGCGCCACGCGAGCCGCAGGGCGACGAGGACCGCCAGGACGATGCCGATGGACTTGTGGACGTTGAACCACCCGGCGCGCAGTCCGGGTGGCGACTTGGGAAGGTCCACCATCCACCAGCCGAGCACGAGTTGCGCGATGAGCAGCACGGCGAGCAGCCAGTGCAGCGCGACCGTAGCGCGCGAGTAGGGCGCTACGGCCGGTGAAACGTGAGGTCGATCGCCCGAAAGAGTCATGCGGCTTGCATCGATTGCGATTGGATGATGCCCCAAACACGTGCGCGCTGTGTAAACTCGATCGCACCGGAACAAGGCGCCTGCACTGTCGAGCTGAGCGCCTTTTTCTGGCGTGGATGCATCGTGCCGCGATGTATTCCGGTACCGGGCTTTGTCAGTTGCTCGCTGTTGGGAGAATCGATGAGGCTTGCCCTTTTCGCCGCCGTTTTGCTTGCGTCCGTTGCTGTCGCGCAGGTGCCCGCGGCCGCGCCGGACGACGGCGCGTGGGTCATGCCGGGCCGTAACCACGCCGGCACACGGTTTTCGCCGCTGGCCCAGGTCACCGCGGCCAACGCCGGGCAGCTCAAGCTTGCCTTCAGCATGCCGACGGGCATCCACAAGGGCCACGAGGCCGCGACGATCGTCGCCGAGGACACGATGTTCATCGTGACGCCGTATCCCAACGCGGTGATCGCGCTCGACCTCACGAAACCCGGCGCCAGCGTGAAGTGGCGGTTCGAAGCCAAGCCCGACCCGGGGTCCCAGGGCGTCGCGTGCTGCGACGTGGTGAATCGCGGGGCCGCCTACGACAAGGGCCGCGTCTTCTTCAACACGCTCGACAACCAGGCCATCGCGCTCGATGCGAAGACCGGGCGCGAGCTGTGGCGCGCGAAGCTCGGCGAGATCAAGAAGGGCGAGAGCATGACCATGGCTCCGCTCGTGGTGAAGGACAAGGTGCTGGTGGGCAACAGCGGCGGCGAATTCGGCGTGCGCGGATGGCTCAAGGCGCTCGATGCGGCCACCGGCAAGGTCGCATGGACGGCTTACAGCACCGGCCCCGACAAGGATGTGCTCATCGGGCCGAACTTCAAGCCGTTCTATCCGCAGGACCAGGGCACCGACCTGGGCGTGAAGACATGGCCCGCCGACGCGTGGAAGATTGGCGGCGGCACCGTGTGGGCGTGGATCACCTATGACGCCGCGCTCGACCTCGTCTTCTACGGCACGGCGAACCCGGGGCCATGGAACCCCGCGCAGCGCCCGGGCGACAACAAGTGGACGTCGGCGCTCATCGCGCGGCGGCCGGCCACCGGCGAGGCGATCTGGGCCTACCAGAAGAGCCCGCACGACCTGCACGACTTCGACGGCGTGAACGAAGCCGTCGTCGTGGAACTGGATTGGCAGGGCCGCAACCGCAAGGTGCTGCTGCATCCCGACCGCAACGGCTACATGTATGTGATGGACCCGGCGACGGGCCAGGTGCTCGCGGCGCAACCCTTCGTGCACATCACGACGTCCACCGCTGTGGACCTGCGAACGGGCAAGCTGAACTACAACCCCGACAAGGACCCGCGCCCCGGCGAGGTCACGCGCGACATCTGCCCCGCATCGCCCGGCGCCAAGGATTGGCAGCCCACCGCCTGGTCGCCGCGCACGAAGCTCCTCTATATCCCGCACCAGAACCTGTGCCAGGACGCGGTGCCCGGCCAGGCGAGCTACATCGCCGGCACGCCCTACGTGGGCATGGACATCAAGATGTACCCGGGGCCGGGCGGGCACCGCGGGCTCTTCACGGCATGGGACCCGGTGGCCGGCAAGGCCGCGTGGCAGGTGCGCGAACATTTCCCGGTGTGGAGCGGCGCGCTCGCCACGGCCGGCGACGTCGTGTTCTACGGGACGATGGACGGCTGGTTCAAGGCGCTCGATGCGAAGACCGGCCAGAAGCTCTGGGAATACAAGACCGAGTCGGGAATCATCGGCCAGCCCGTGAGCTACCGCGGCCCCGACGGCAAGCAGTACATCGCCGTGCTCGCGGGCGTCGGGGGCTGGGCGGGCGCGATCGTCTCGGGCGACATGGACCCGCGCGACGGCACGGGCGCCTCGGGCTTCGCGTACGCGATGCGAGACCTGCGCGAAGCGACGAAGAAGGGTGGGCGGCTGTACGTCTTCTCGCTGGAAGGGCCCGCGAAGTGAAAGCGGCGTGCGTGATGGCGTTCGCCTTGAACTTCGCCGGCGCGGCATTCGCGCAGGCCGCGCCCGACGCGCTGCGCGTGTGCGCCGACCCCGACAACCTGCCGTACTCGCGCGCCGACGGCAGCGGCTTCGAGAACCGCATCGCGCAAACGCTGGCCGACGACCTGAAGCTGCCGCTGCAGTACGAATGGCTGCCCGACCGCCGCGGCTTCGTGCGCAAGACGCTGGGCGAGCAGAAGTGCGACCTGATCGTCGGCGTTCCCGCGCAGTTCGAGCGCACGGCCAACACGCGGCCCTATTACCGCTCCACCTACGTGTTCGTCGAGCGCGCGACGGCGGCACCGCCCGTCCACTCGCTGGACGACCCTCGCCTGCCGAAGCTGCGCATCGGCGTGCAGCTGATCGGCAACGACCTCGCGGCCTCGCCGCCGGGCGAGCTGCTCGCCCGCCACGGCCACACGCAGAACGTGCGGGGTTTCACGCTGGCAGGCGAGACGCCTTCGGCCGAACGCGCCGTCGACGCCATCGTGCGCGGCGACATCGACGCCGCCGTTCTGTGGGGGCCGCAAGCCGCGTACTTCGCGCGCCGCGCCGCGGCGCCGCTGCGCGTGACGAAGCTGCAGGTCCCCGCCGATGCGCATTTCGAATTCGCCATCGCCATGGGCGTGCGCCGCGGCGACAAGGAGTTGCGTGAGCGCCTGGACGACTTCATTCGCCGCCGGCAGGCCGACATCGACGTCATCCTGGCCGAGTACGAGGTGCCGCAATGACGAAGTGGGCCATTGCAATCGCCATCGCGCTGCTGGCCTCCGGGTGCGAGCGCGAGGCGCGGCGCTTCGACGTGCCGGCGAAGAACCAGACGCCTGCGGAGACGGCGCCTCGGATGTCGAGCAACCAACCCGCGATCGCGCAGCAGGGCAACGTCCGCGCGCCGCTGCGAAGCGAGAGCCCGTACGACGAGAACGCATACGCCGTGAACCAGGGCAAGCGCCTCTACCGCTGGTACAACTGCAACGGCTGCCATTCCATGGGGGGCGGCGGCATCGGCCCCGCGCTGATGGACAGCCAGTGGAAATACGGCGGCGACCCCGCGAGCATCTTCGATTCGATCATGCGCGGGCGCCCCGAGGGCATGCCCTCCTTCGGCGGCCACATCCCCGAAGACCAGGTGTGGCAGATCGTCGCCTACGTGCGCTCGATGGGCGGGCAGTTGCGCAAGGACGTGGCGCCCAGCCGGGCCGACACGCTGTACCCCGGCAATCCCGAAAACGCGCGCCCGAAGGAGGCCCAGGTGCCCCAGAAGGCCGAGACCCCCGTTCCCGGAGCCCGTCCATGACGCCGGCGATCCATTTATTCATGCGTCTCCTGCTCGGTGCGGCGGTCACGGTCGTGATGCTCTCGCTCGCCGACTATGCGATGGCTGCGACCCCGGTGGATACGGTGCACGACGCCTTGCACGCCTTCGGGCCGCAGGCCGCGCACTTCGGCAAGCTCTGGAACATCTTCCTGTTCACCTGCACGGCCGTCTTCGCGGCGATCCTGATCGCACTCGTCATCGCGTTGCGCCGCGCGCCGCCGGCCGACGAATCGTCGGCAGCCGACCTGTCCAACGTGAACCGGCAGGAGCCCGCGCTGAAGCGCCATGTCACGCGCGCGGTCGTCGCTTCGGCGCTGGCCCTCGTCGCCCTCATCGTCGCGAGCGTCTTCACCGACCGCGCGATGGCGCGTCTGTCGCTGGTGAACGCGGTCAACGTCGAGATCACCGGGCACCAGTGGTGGTGGACAGTGCGCTACATCGACGGGCCCAACGCCAGCGACATCTTCACCACCGCCAACGAGATGCACATCCCGGTCGGGCGGCCCGTGATCATCCAGCTTTCGGCCGACGACGTGATCCACAGCCTGTGGGTGCCGAACCTCGCCGGCAAGAAGGACCTGATCCCCGGCCGCAGCGCAACGTTGCAGCTGCGTGCGGACCATCCGGGCATTTATCGCGGGCAGTGCGCGGAGTTCTGCGGGCTCGAACATGCGCTGATGGGCTTGCTGGTCATCGCGGAACCCCAGGACCAGTACGACCGGTGGGTCGCGGGGCAGAAACAGCCGGCGCCGGAGCCGCAGGATGCCCAGGCGCAGCGCGGCAAGCAGGTCTTCCAGTCCTCCAGCTGCGCGATGTGCCACGCCATCGCAGGGGCCGACTTTGCCGGCGCGCAGCGCGGGCCCGACCTTACGCACGTCGCCAGCCGCCAGACGCTCGCGGCCGGCACGCTGAAGAACACGCGCGAAGAGATGGCCGCGTGGATCCGCGATCCGCAGACGCACAAGCCGGGCACGGCGATGCCGGCGACGCCGCTGTCGCAGGAGGACCTGGACGCCGTCGTCGCCTACCTGGGGGGATTGAAATGAGCGTGAAGGACGGGGCCCTGCACGACACGCAAGTGGCCGCGCTGCTCGACCGCACCTGGGACGACCCCCGGGGATTCTTGGGCTGGTTCTGCGTGGTCAACCACAAGACGATCGCCAAGCGGTTCATCGTGGCGTGCCTGGTGTTCTTCGCGCTCGCGGGGTTGCTGGCCG
The DNA here is from genome assembly GCF_037572775.1 of Ramlibacter sp. PS4R-6. Classification (NCBI taxonomy): domain Bacteria; kingdom Pseudomonadati; phylum Pseudomonadota; class Betaproteobacteria; order Burkholderiales; family Comamonadaceae; genus Ramlibacter; species Ramlibacter sp. PS4R-6. The sequence continues at coordinate 1,522,975 of NZ_JBBHKA010000001.1, forward strand.
CCGTGATGCGCCTGCAGCTGGCCAGGCCCGACAACAACGTCGTCGGCCCGGACATGTACAACCAGCTGTTCACCATGCACGGCTCGGCGATGATGTTCCTCTTCGCCGTGCCGGTGATGCAGGCGGTCGCGGTGTTCCTGGTGCCGCTGATGGTCGGCGCGCGGCAGGTGGCGTTCCCGCGGATGAACGCGTTCGCGTTCTGGATCTTCCTGTTCGGCGGCTTCACGCTGTTCATCGCGTTCTTCCTGAACACCGGGCCCGACGCAGGCTGGTTCGCCTACGTGCCCCTGTCGGGCCCCGACTATTCGCCGGGCAAGCGCGTGGACATCTGGGCGCAGATGATCACCTTCACCGAGCTGTCGGCGCTGCTGGAGGCGATCACCCTCATCACGACCATCCTCAAGTTCCGCGCACCGGGCATGACGATGAACCGCATCCCGCTGTTCTGCTGGGCGACGCTCATCACGTCGTTCATGGTGCTCTTCGCGATGCCGGCCGTGATGCTGGGAAGCTCGGCGCTGATCATGGACCGCCTGATCGGCACGCACTTCTACAACCCCGCGGAAGGCGGCGACGTCGTCCTGTGGCAGCACCTCTTCTGGTTCTTCGGGCACCCGGAGGTCTACCTGATCTTCATCCCGGGCCTGGGCTTCCTCTCCGCGATGATCCCCACCTTCTCGCGCCGGCCGCAATTCGGCTACGCGGCGATGGTCCTTTCGCTCATCGCGACGGGCTTCCTGTCGTTCGGGCTGTGGGTGCACCACATGTTCGCGACGAACCTGCCCGAACTCGGCAAGAGCTTCTTCACGGCCGCGAGCATGCTGATCGCCATCCCTTCGGCAATCCAGATCTACTGCTGGATCGCCACGATGTGGACGGGGAAGCTGAACCTGCGCACGCCGATGCTCTATTGCCTGGCGTTCTTCTTCATCCTCGTCCTGGGCGGCATGACGGGGCTGATGCTGGCCTCGGTGCCGCTGGACTATCAGGTGCACGACACGTACTTCGTCGTCGCGCACCTGCACTACGTGCTGATCGGCGGCGCCGTGTTCCCGCTGTTCGGCGCGTTCTATTACTGGTTCCCCAAGTTCCTCGGCCGCATGATGTCCGAGAGGCTCGGCCGGTGGTCGTTCTGGCTGATGTTCATCGGCTTCAACGTGGCGTTCTTCCCGATGCACATCCTGGGCCTGCAAGGCATGCCGCGGCGCGTGTGGACGTACCAGGCGGGCATGGGCTGGGACGGCATGAACCTGCTGTCGACTGTCGGCGCGTTCACCTTCGCCTTGGGCATCTTCCTGAGCCTGGTCAATGCCGTGCGCAGCGCCAGGGCGGGCGCGGCCGCGCCCGCGAACCCGTGGGGCGCGGGCACGCTCGAATGGGCCACGCAATCGCCGCCGGCGCCGTGCAACTTCCATGCGATTCCCGTCGCGCACGGCCGCGATCCCCTGTGGCAGGGCGCCCCTGAAGGCGAGCCGTCGCACGTGGCCGGCCTGGCCGCGGACAAAAGGGAGGCGCTGGTCACCACCGTCATCGACGCGCTGCCCGACCACCGCTACCTGTCGCCGCCGCCGTCGCCGCTTCCCTTCCTTTCGGCCGTGGCCACGACCGTGCTCTTCATCGGCTCCATCTTCACGCCGTGGGCTATCGTGTGGGGCTCCGTCATCGTCGCGGTCCCGGTGATCGCGTGGTTCTGGCCGAAACGCCACGACGTCGACAGCGAACTCGCCCTGGAGAAGAGGCCATGAACCAGGCGCACGTACGGGATGGCGCGCTGGACGTCGCCGGGCTTCCGAGCCACCGCTTTTCGCACCACAGCCCGATGTGGTGGGGCACGTTCGGGATGATGGCGATCGAGGGCACGGTCTTCGCGCTGACGGTGATGTGCTACTTCTACCTGCGCAGCCACTCGAAGATCTGGCCGATGTCGGTGCTGCCGCCCGACCTGTTGTGGGGCACGGTGGCGCTGGTGCTGATGCTGCTCAGCGCGATCCCGAACCACCTGGCCAAGAGAGCCGGCGAACGCTACGACCGTCATGGCGTGCGGCTGTGGATGGGCGTCATGGTGGTGCTGGGTGCCGCGCTGCTCGTCGTGCGGGGCTTCGAGTTCGCGGCGCTGAACGTCCGCTGGGACACCAACGCCTATGGTTCCGTGGTGTGGCTGCTGCTTGGCCTGCACACGGTGCACCTGGCGACGGACTGGGTCGACACGGCGGTACTGGAGGCACTCTTCTTCACCGACAGGATCACGGGACGGCGCTACGTCGACATCAGCGAGAACGCGATGTACTGGTACTTCGTCGTCTTCTCGTGGCTGCCGATCTACCTCGTGCTCTATTGGGGAGGGCGCCAGCCATGAGGATCTGGCTCGCGCTGCTGGCGGCGCCGTCTCTCGCACTGGCCGCGCAAGCGATCATGTTCGCGCTGGTGACGCCGTCGTGCTCCACCCAGACGCGCGTGGCCATCCACGCCGTCGCGGCCGTCGCGCTCGTGCTGTGCCTGGGCTTCATCGGGTTGGCGCGGTCGGCGGGCGCGCCCGTGCGTTTCGGCGCCGACCACGACGACGGTGAAGCGTCCACCACGCGGCACTTCCTCGCCATCGTCGCCACCGCCGTCGGCGCCATCTCGGCGCTGGTGGTGCTCGGCATGTGGATCGGTGCATGGGTCCTGTCGCCCTGCTTCTCCTGACGGCGGCCGCACCGGCCCTCGCGCACGCGCCCGATGCGCGCGGCGCGCACGACGCGCTGCTGCACTGGACCTTCGAACCCTGGGTGGTCGTTCCGTTGCTCATCGCGGCGGCCTTGTACGCGCGCGGTATCCGGCACCTGTGGCGCAACGCGGGCAGGGGGCGCGGCATCACGTTGGCGCAGGTGGCGTGTTTCGCGGCCGGGTGGCTGTCGCTGGTCGCGGCGCTCGTTTCGCCGCTCGATACGTTAGGCGGCCGGCTCTTTTCGGCGCACATGGTCCAGCATGAGGTGTTGATGCTCGTCTCGGCCCCCCTGATAGTGCTGGCACGGCCGCTGGCCGCGTGGACGTGGGCGTTCTCGCTGCACAACCGCCAACGCATCGGCGACGGTCTGCGGCCGCGGTGGTGGCGCGCGACCTGGTCATTCCTCACCGAGCCGGTTGCCGCCACGGCGCTGCACGCGCTGGCCCTGTGGCTGTGGCACGTGCCCGCGTCGTTCGAGGCCGCGCTGCACAGCGAAGCCGTACATGCGCTGCAGCACACCAGCTTCCTGGGCACGGCGCTGTTCTTCTGGTGGGCGGTGCTGGGGCGCGATTCGCGCGTGTCGCGCGGCGGCGGCATGGCGCTGGCGTGCCTGTTCGCGACGATGATGCACACGAGCGCACTGGGCGCGCTGCTCACGTTGGCCCCCACGCCGTGGTATCCGGCTTACGCGGCCAGCGCTCCCTTGTTCGGCATGGACCCCGTCGAAGACCAGCAGCTCGGCGGCCTCGTGATGTGGGTGCCCGGGGCGGCAGCGTATCTGTGGGCCACGCTGGCCATCGCTTCGCGCTTCCTCGGGTTCCGTGGAGCCACGCAGCCGCGGGCAGCGCGGCCCTGAAGCCGGGATTCAGCCCACGCGAGCCGCCCGCCGCATTAGCGGCGAACTCGTTGCGGCGATCGCCAGTTCCCCTGCCGCCTGCACGAGCGGCGCCCCCAGCTCCTGCATCCGCGCAACCGTCAACCGTTGCAGCGGCCCCGCGATCGTGATCACCCCCGCCGCCACGCCTCCGCGCCCCAGCACCGGGGCGGCCATCGCGCTCATCCCCGGCGCATACATCTCCACGATCATGCTGAAGCCGCGCTTGCGGTCTTCGTCGAGCACCTTCATCAGCGCCTTGAACGTGGTCGGCGCCTTGGGGCCGAATTCGCGGGGCGATCCGAAGCCCTCGGCCGCGACGAGTTGCGTCGCGCGTTCCTCGCTCAGCGTCATCAGCCACGCATGGCCGGCGGCGCTGCACGACAGGCGCACGTCGATGCCCATGTCGGGGTCGTAGCGCAGGCCGGCGCGCGCGCCTTGCGCTTTCGCGACGAACGTCAGGCGGTCGGCGTCGACCAGCGCGAGGCGCACCAGCTCGCCGGACACTTCCGCCAGGCGGTCGATGATGGGCTGCGCGATGTCGAGGATGCCAGCGGCGCCCAGGAAGCTCAGGCCCAGCGCCGGCAGTCGCGTGGTCAATGTGTAGTCGCCCAGTTCACGCAGCTGGCGCACGTAGCCGCAGCGCACCAGGTCGGCCAGCAGCCGGTGGCACGCGCTGCGCGGCATGTTCACTTCATCGGCCAGCGCGGCCAGCGGCAGGCCCTCGGGCTGCGACGCGAGTGTCTCGAGGATGCGCAGCGTGCGGTCGACGGTGCCCACGGGGGCGGCTGCTGGGTTCGTCATGTGAAACGCGATTCTGGTCTGGAACGGAGTTCAAGGTACCGGCCTATCATGCCCCACTTCCGCTTCGACATCCACAGGAGACAAACGCGTGAACCCCATCACCCGCCGCGGCCTCGCCGCCTTCACCTTCCTTCTTGCCGCCGCGAGCGTTGGCGCGCAGGACATCCAGGAACGCACGATCAAGTTCGGGCACCTGAACAACCCCGAGCACCCGACGAGCCTGGGCGTGCGCAAGTTCGCCGAGATCGTCGCCGCCAAGACCGGCGGCAAGATCAAGGTGCAGGAATTCCCGTCCTCGCAGCTGGGCAACGAACTGCAGCAGCAGTCGGCGCTGCAAGGCGGCGTGCAGGAAATGCTGGTGGCCTCCACCACGTCGCTGAACGGCATCGTGAAGGAGTTCGGCCTGCTCGACTTCCCGTTCCTGTTCTCCAACGCCAAGCAGGCCGACGCGATGGTCGACGGCCCGCTCGGCAAGGCGCTTGCCGCGAAGCTGCCCGAGAAGGGCGTGATGATCCTGGGCTTCTTCGACCTGGGCTTTCGCAACGTCACCAACAGCAAGCGCCCGATCACCAAGGGCTCCGACCTCGAAGGCCTGAAGCTGCGCGTGATCCCCAACCCGGTGTTCCTGGAAACGTTCAAGACCTTTGGCGCGAACCCGCTGCCGATGCCGTTCGCCGAGCTGTACGGCGCGCTGGAGAGCAAGGCCGTGGACGGCCAGGAGAACCCGTTCGCCGTCATCGCGTCGAGCAAGTTCTACGAGGTGCAGAAGTACGTCAGCGGCACCAACCACGTGTACGCGACCAACCCGGTGCAGATCAGCAAGCGCTTCTGGGACAAGCTGTCGCCGGTGGAGCAGAAGATCCTGCAGGAGTCCGCGATCGAAGCGCAGAACTGGCAGCGCACGGTGAGCCGTGAAGTGTCGAGCAAGGCGCTCTCGGAGCTGACCGCCAAGGGCATGGTCTACAACGACGTGCCGGCCGCCGAAATGGCCAAGATGCGCGCCGCGGTGAAGCCGGTCTACGACAAGTTCTCCGCGGCCTACGACCCGGCTATCGTCACGCTCTTCAGGACCGAACTGGAACGCGTGTCCAAGCTGTGAAGTTCCTCGTCCTGCACGGCCCGAACCTCAACCTGTTCGGGCGCCGCGAGCCGCACATCTACGGCCACACCACGCTCGCGCAGATCGATGCGCAGCTCGCCGCGCTGGCCGGCGAGCTGGGCGTACAGCTCGAGACGATCCAGTCCAACCACGAAGGCGCACTGGTCGATTTCCTGCACAAGTACATCGACGAGGCGCGCGGCGCGCTGGTCAACCCGGCCGGGCTGACCCAGCACGGCGTGCCGCTGCACGACGCCATCAAGGCCATGCCCTTCCCCGTGATCGAGGTGCACATGTCCAACATCGCCGCGCGCGAGAGCTGGCGGGTGCATTCGATCATCTCGCCGGCCGTGAAGGGCACGATCCAGGGCCTGGGGCCGCAGTCCTACCTGATGGGGTTGCGCGCACTCGCCGCGCTGGCCACAGAGGCCAAGTAAGCCTTGCGCCTCCCGCCGGTCCGGGCGTAGCCTCGTGCAACGCCCGTGGAACGCCGCGGCGATCACAGTCGCGGCAGTCCACAAGGGGAACGCTCATGGCCGGCACGGCACTCGACAAGACGGAAATGCAGGCGCGCCTGATGGTCGCGGCCTGCACGCTGATGATCACGATGGGCTTCGGCGTCATCGTGAACGTGGCGGTGTTCCTCACGCCACTGGCCGCGGAGTTCGGCTGGGCGCGCGCCGACCTGTCGCTGGCTTACTCGGTCGCCACGGTCGCAACCGGCATCGGCGGCATCGTGATGGGCCTGTTGGCCGACCGCCTGCCCGTGCGCCCGCTGCTGGTGTGCTGCGCCGTGATCCCTGGCATTGCGCTCTTCATGCTCTCGCACATGACGAGCACGGCCGAGCTGTACGGCTGGCACCTGCTGCTCGGGCTGTTCGGCGTGGGCGCGCTGATGTCGCCGCTCAACGCATTGGCCGGGCAGTGGTTCCACCGCAACCCGGGCTTCGCGATCGGCATCGTGTCGGCGGGCGGTGCGCTGGGGCAGGGGCTGGGCCCCTTCATCGCGCGGCAGCTGGTGCTGGCCGGCGGCTGGCGCCAGGCCTACGTCATTCTGGCCATCGGCTACCTCGCGGTGATGCTGCCGCTGGCGCTGTACATCCGCAACGCGCCGCGCGCGTCGGCCGCGCTGGCCGCGGCCAACGTGCCGAAGTTCAAGGACTCGCCCGCGTGGCTGCTGGGCTGGCTGTGCGTCGCTGTGGTGTTCTGCTGCATGTGCATGGCCACGCCGATCATGCACGTCGCGGCGCTCGGCTCCGACCGCGGCCTGGGCGCGACGGGCTCGGCCGGCCTGCTCGCGACGATGATGGTCTGCGGCATGGCCGGGCGCGTTGCGTTCGGGCGCCTCGCCGACCGCTTCGGCAACCTCGTCGCGTACATCATCGCGTCGGCGGGGCAGACCGCGCTGGCCTTCATGTTCCCCTTCGCACCCGGCACCCTGTCGCTCTACGTGCTCTCCGGCATCTTCGGCGTGGTGTTCAGCGGGGCGATGACGGCGTTCATCCTCTGCGCGCGCGAGTACGCACCTGCCGGGCGCACGGCGATGGCGATCGGCATCGTGCTTTTCTTCGCCTGGGGCGGCATGGCGCTGGGCAGTTGGCAGGGCGGCCTGTTCTTCGACATCTGCGGCACCTACACGGTGTCGTTCGTCAACGCATCGCTCGGCGGCGTCGCGAACCTCGCGGTGCTCGCGCTGCTGTACTGGCGCACGACGGGCGGCAGCTTGCCGCAGCTACCATGGCGGCGCGCCGAAGCCCGGTGACACCCCACACGCATGCCGACCGACCCCCTCAGCTGGCTGGTGCTCCTCGTGAGCGTCGGCGTCACTTTCGCCGTCTCGCGGTGGTTGTCGTCGCGGTGGCGCGCCCGCCGGCGCGACCGCCAGGAGAAGGACGCACGCGCCGGCGAGACGCGCCAGGTTCGCCGCGCGCGCGAGCGGCGCGGCGCGAGGTGATCGACGCGGCGCTGCGTCAGGGTTGATCCGGTGCCGCGTGCATGGGGCCTGGCCTATGGTGGCGTTCTTCGCTTCCTGGAGAACCCCATGCGCACACTGATCCTTGCCCTGGGCCTGGCCATCACCAGCACGGCCTGGGCGCACAACTGCCCCAACGAGATGCAGGCCATCGATGCCAAGCTCGCCACCAAGCCGCAGCTGTCGAAGGAAAACGCGGACAAGGTCGCCAAGCTGCGCGCGGAGGGCGAAGCCCTGCACAAGGCCGGGAAGCACACGGAATCGATGGCGGCGCTGGGCCAGGCGAAGAAGCTGCTGGGCATCTGAACGCGGCCGCCCGGCGGCGCTGGAGCCATGGATGAGCATGGCCCTGCGGCACAATGGCTGCCGATGTACTGCCTTGTCGCGCGAATCGTGAGGGAAAGCCGGATCGCGCCGCAGTAAGCGCGGGAAACGGCGTGCGCCGCCACGCAGGCGCACCGCCGCCCATACTTCCAGTGTTTGAAGGAAAACCCCTGACGCCCACTGACGAGGCAGAGCGCCTGCGCCTGTTCATCTCCCGCATCTCCGACTATGCGATCTACATGCTCGGCCCGGACGGCACGGTGGCGAGCTGGAACGCGGGTGCGCAGCGCTTCAAGGGCTACGCGCCCGACGAGATCATCGGCCAGCATTTCTCGCGCTTCTACACGGATGAAGACCGCGCAGCCGGCGTGCCGGTCGAGGCGCTGCGCCGCGCACGGGAAGAAGGCAAGTTCGAGGCCGAAGGCTGGCGCGTGCGCAAGGACGGCAGCCGCTTCTGGGCGCACGTGGTCATCGATCCCGTCACCAACGAGGCCGGCGAGCTCATCGGCTTCGCCAAGATCACGCGCGACATCACCGACAAGCGCGCCGCGCAGCTGGCCCTGAAGGAGAGCGAAGAGCGCTTCCGGATGCTGGTGCAAGGTGTCACCGACTACGCGATCTACATGCTGTCGCCCACCGGCGAGGTCACCAACTGGAACGCGGGCGCGCGCCGCATCAAGGGGTACGACGACGACGAGGTGATCGGCACGCACTTCTCGCGCTTCTACACCGAGGAGGAGCGGGCGCGCGGCACTCCCGTGAAGGCCCTGGCGGAAGCCACCGCGAACGGGCGCTACGAAGCCGAAGGGTGGCGGGTGCGCAAGGACGGCACGCGCTTCTGGGCGCACGTGGTGATCGACGCGATCCGCACCGACGCGGGCGATCTCGCCGGCTTCGCCAAGATCACGCGCGACATCACCGAAAGGCGCAAGGCCGCGCAGGAGCTGGAGAAGGCGCGCGAAGCCATGTTCCAGTCGCAGAAACTGGAGGCGATCGGCAAGCTCACCGGCGGCGTCGCGCACGACTTCAACAACCTCCTGAGCGTTGTCACCAACGGCCTGGACCTGCTGCGGCATTCGGTCAAGGACGCGGCGGCGCTCAACCTGATCGGCAGCATGGAGAAAGCGGCGCAACGCGGTGCGTCGCTGACGAACCAGCTGCTCACGTTCGCCCGCCAGCAGCCCGTCACGCCGGAGCCGCGCGAGCTCAATCGCGTGATCACGGCGTTCGAATCGGTGCTGCGCCGCGCCACCCGCAGCTCGATCAAGTTCGACCTGCACCTGCATGGCCACCTGCCCACCGTGCTGATCGACGTGGCGCTGTTCGAGGCCGCGCTCCTCAACCTCGTCGTCAACGCGAACGACGCGACGCTGGACGGCGGGAGCATCCTGGTTGCCACCCACGTCAGCGACCTCAACGCCCACGAGATCGGCAACCTGCCGGCGGGGCGCTACGTCGTGGTGTCGGTGCAGGACACGGGCTCGGGCATGTCCGAAGAGGTCATCTCGCGCGCCGTGGAGCCCTTCTTCACGACCAAGGCCGTCGGCAAGGGGACGGGCCTCGGCCTGAGCCAGGTCTACGGCATGGTGCAGCAGTCCGGCGGCGAGCTGAAGATCACGTCGCAGCTGGCGCAGGGCACCACGGTCTCGATGTATTTCCCCATCTCGTCGGAAGAACCGATCCAGGACTCGCTGCCGCCCCCCAGCGACAAGGTGCTGGTCGTGGACGACCAGCCCGACGTGCTGGAGATGGCCAGCGAGATGTTCCGCACGCTCGGCTTCCAGGTCGTCACGGCGACGTCCGGCCGGCAGGCGCTGGAGATCCTCGCGCGCACCAACGACGTCCACCTGATGTTCAGCGACGTGGTGATGCCGGGCCTGAGCGGCGTGGAGCTGGGGATGAAGGCGAAGGAGATCTCGCCGAAGACGCGCGTCCTGCTCGCCTCGGGCTACACCGCGTCGGCGGGCAACGTCCAAGGCTTCGAGTTCGTGTCCAAGCCGTACCGCATCGCCGACATCCTGAAGAAGCTGCGGCTGCTGGGGTAGGGCGGCGCTGGCCGCCCCCGAGCCGCGCTCAAAAAACGCCCGCTTCAGCGCGCCCCGCTCCCCACCAGCATTTCGCAAGGCCCGACGAACCCGCTGCCCGGGCTTTCGAACTGCGCGAGCGTGGCCTCGATCTCGTCCCACGTGGCCGCGCGCTCGGCATCGTCCATGCCGCCCATCATCTGCAGCAGCGCACCGAACGATTCGCGCTCGAACCGCACGCACTCGGCCGCGGTCGGCAGGCGCACCGGCGACTCCACCTTGCGAACCTCGATGTCACGGAAGCCGGCCTGTTCGAGCGTCTTCGCAAGGACGCCTTCGCCGCCCAGCGAGAACGGCCCCGGCTGGCCCGGCAGCGGGGGCGGCAGTTGCGCGCGGCGGCGGATGATGCCGACGGGCAGCGCGAAGAAGGCGTTCCTGTCGGGCGTGGAATACACGACGGCCGCGAAGCGACCGCCCGGCTTCAGGGCGTGGCGGATGCCCGCCAGCGCGCGCTGCTGGTCCGGGAAATAGATCAGGCCCACACGCGAGATCGCGGCGTCGAACGATTCCGCCGGCAGCAGGTCGTGGCGCTCGCCGTCGAGCTCGCGGGTCTCGACGTTGGACAGCCCCTCTTTCTGCGCGGCGGCCTTCGCGTAGCGCAGGATCGCCGGCGAGATGTCGGTGGCCAGCACGTAGCCGGACGGCCCGGCGCGGCGCGCGGCGGCCAGGGTCTGGTCACCTGCACCGGCCGCGATGTCGAGCACGCGTGAGCCCGGCACGATGCGTGCGGCATCCAGCATGGCTTCGGTGGCGGCGCCCAGCCAGCGGTTGAGCAGCGGCGCCCAGCGGTCCCACGCTTCGGCGGCGTTCTCCCATTGGGTGCGCGTGGTGGCGCGGAACTTGTCGGCGTCGAACGCGGCAGTGGCAGCGGGGCGGGTGGCGGCTTCGGTCATGTCTTTGCTCCTTGGGGAAGAGGCCAAGGTAGTCGGCATGGCCGCAGGGCTCAAGTCCAGAATCTGGAGTCGTCACCGTACTTACGGCGGCATACACTGGCCCATGATCGACTACATGCAGTTCTGCACCGTGGCGCGCGGCGCCGAGGTGCTGGGCGAGTTGTGGACGCCGCTCGTCGTGCGCGAGCTGCTGTGCGGCAGCCGCCGCTTCAACGACATCCACCGCGGCGTTCCGCGCATGTCGGCCACCTTGCTCACGCAGCGGCTGCGCAAGCTCGAAGCCATCGGCGTCGTCGAGCGCCGCAAGGCGGACAAGGGGTGGGAGTACCACCTGACCGAAGCGGGCGAAGAGCTGCGCCCCATCGTCGTGGGCATCGGCCACTGGGGCGCGCGCTGGATCGGCAGCCGCCTGCGCAAGGAGCAGCTCGATGCCGGCTTCCTGATGTGGGACATCCGGCGCTTCGCGCGCATCGACGAGTTCCCGGACCAACGCACGGTGGTGCACTTCCGCTTCCGCGACGCGCCCGCGGCGGAGCGCCAGTGGTGGCTGGTCGTGCACGACCACGCGGCCGACTTGTGCCGCGACGATCCCGGGCATGACGTGACGGTGGTCTGCGAATCGACCGTGCGCGCGCTCACCCAGGTCTGGACCGGCGACAGCGATCCCGCCGACGAAATCCGCGCCGGTGCGCTCGCCGTTCAGGGCGCGGGCCGGCAGGGGCAGCAGCTGTGGCGCTGGCTGGGGCGCAGCATGTTCGCGCCGACGCGGATCGAAGCGCGCAACTAGGGTCGCAAGCGCGGCTCAGCGCCGGCGCAGCCTGCGCGCGTTCGCAACCGCCTTGCTGTGCACCGGCGCCAAGCCGGCGCTCAGCACCGAAGTGCCCGCCGCGGCGGCCGACGCGAACGACCGCGTGAACGCCATGTAGTTCGAAAGGGCCGACATCCACATCCGCGCCCACGACTGGTAGAAGGCCAGCACCTTCTCGCTGCCCATCTGCATGAACTCGGCTCGGTCGCGTGCCGAGGGCGAAGCGCCCGCCGTCGCCATGCGCGCCATGCGGTGCATGACGACCTGGGGCGCCGCGAGGGCGAGTTCGGTGGATTGGCGCGCGAGGCGGGCGGAGGAGTGGGTGCGTCTGGCCATAGAGGGGGTGAGCTTGACAGGCTGCCCGGCCGTGCGGCGAAGGATGGCAGGCCGCGGGCTTGTCCGCATGAGCCGACTCAGCGGATGGCACACTAGCCGCTGCCGTGTCCCTGAAGTCCTCCTTCTCGTCGCTGCGCGCCGGCGCCGCCGCCCTCATGCAGCGGCCGCTGTTCCGCGAGGGCGTGCGCGACACGCTGCCCATGGCCTTCGGCATCGGCGCCTGGGGCATCGTGGCCGGCGTCGCGATGGCCAAGAGCGAGATGGGCATCCCGCTGGCGGTCTTCATGTCGGTGCTGGTGTACGCGGGCTCGGCGCAGATCGCGGTGCTGCCGCTGATCGCCGCCGATGCGCCGATGTGGATCGTGTGGGCCGCGACGCTGTGCGTCAGCCTGCGCTTCATGGCTTTCAGCTTCCACTACCGCCCCTACTTCGCGCACCTGCCGCGCAAGCGTCGCGTCGCGCTCAGCTTCCTGATGGGCGACACCAACTTCGCGCTGTTCATCCGGCGGTTCCCCGAGGCGCAGCCCGGCGGCGACTACGCGGATTACTTCCTCGGCAGCGCGCTCATCACCTGCGCGATGTGGCAGGCGTCCATCATCACCGGCATCGTGGCGGGCCACGCGATCCCGCCGTCATGGGGCCTGGGCTTCGCGGGCACGATGGCGCTGCTCGCGCTCACCTGCAACCTGCTGCGTGATGCGTCGACGTGGCTGGCGGCCATCGTCGCCGCCTGCGCGGCCGTTGCCGCCTACGCGCTGCCCCTGCGCCTGAACATCGTGGTGGCCATCGCCGCCGCGGTTGCCGTGGGCGCGCTCGCGCAGCATGCGAAGCGCCGGCGTGCAGGGGCTGCGCCATGAGCAGCTGGGAGATCTTCTTCACCACGCTGGGCATGGCCGCGATCACGCTGCTGTGCCGCTCGTTCTTCCTGCTGCCCAGGAACGACCTGCCGATGCCGCGCTGGCTGCGCGAGGGCCTGGCCTATGCGCCGACGGCCGCGCTCGCCGCGGTGGTGATGCCGGAGCTGGTCATGACGCAAGGCCATTTGATCGACACGTGGCGCGACGCGCGCGTCTTCGGCGCGCTGGCGGGGCTGGCCTACTACGCCTGGCAGCGCAGCCTGTTCGGCACCATCGCGTGCGGCACCGGGGTTATGCTGGCGCTGCGGTTCGGCCTCGGCTGGTAGCAATGACCCTGACGACATCCCGTATCGATGCAGACGCCCTGCGCGCGTGGGTCGGGCGCACGGAAACCCTGGACGAGGAAATCGTCGCGGCGTCCGTGCGCGGGCTCGCGGCGACGCTGGACCTCAAAGCAGCCCCGCAGCCCGGCGACGAACTCCCGCCGCTGTGGCACTGGATGTTCTTCGCGACGCGCGCGCCGCAGTCGCAGCTGGGCGGTGACGGGCATCCGAAGCTGGGCGGCTTCATGCCGCCGGTGCCGCTGTCGCGGCGCATGTGGGCGGGCGGGCGGCTCGAGTGGCTCGCGCCGCTGCGCGTCGGCGACATGGCGACGCGCGTCTCGCGCATCGCCGCCATCGAGCACAAGGCGGGCCGGTCCGGTGACCTGGTGTTCGTCACGGTGCGGCACGAGGTCTCGGCGCGCGGCCAGTTGGCGCTGACCGAAGAACACGACATCGTCTACCGCGCGCCGGCGCAGCCGGGCGACCCCGTTCCGCAGCCGCAACCCGCGCCGACGGATGCGGCGTGGTCGCGCGAGGTCCGCGCCAATGCGGTGATGCTGTTCCGCTATTCGGCATTGACCTTCAACGGCCATCGCATCCACTACGACCGCAGCTACGCGGCCGAGGTGGAAGGCTATCCCGGGCTGGTCGTGCATGGCCCGCTCATCGCGACCTTGCTCGCAGGCCTCGCGCAGGAGAACAGGCCCGGCGCGCGCTTGCGCCGCTTCGACTTCAAGGCCGTGCGGCCCGTCTTCGACATGGACGCCTTTCGCATCTGCGGCAAGCCCGACGGCAAGATGGCGAACCTCTGGGCGCAGGACCACGAAGGCTGGCTCACCATGCGCGCCGAGGCGCACTTCGAATGAAAACGCAGATCCCCGCCCCGGACCAATTCCAGGACATCCGCGACGCGATGCGCGACCTGTGCGGCCGTTTCGACTCCGCGTATTGGCAGGGTATCGATGCCGCGCGCGGCTACCCCGAGGCGTTCGTCGATGCGCTCACCGGCGCCGGCTGGCTCGCCGCGATGATCCCGGCGGAGTACGGCGGCTCGGGCCTGGGCCTGGCCGAAGCGTCGGTGGTGATGGAGGAAGTGAACCTGTCCGGCGGCAATGCGGGCGCGGTGCACGGCCAGATGTACAACATGGGCACGCTCCTGCGCCACGGCTCGCCGCAGCAGAAGCAGCAGTACCTGCCCGCCATCGCCAGCGGCCAATTGCGCCTGCAGACGATGGCCGTGACGGAGCCCACCACCGGCACCGACACCACGCAGCTCAAGACGACGGCGGTGCGCAAGGGCGACCGCTACGTCGTCAACGGCCAGAAGGTGTGGATCTCGCGCATCCAGCACTCGGACCTGATGATCCTGCTGGCGCGCACCACGCCGCTGGCCGAGGTGAAGAAGAAGAGCGAGGGCATGAGCATCTTCCTCGTCGACCTGCACCAGGCCCTCGGCAAGGGCATGACGGTGCGGCCGATCATGAACATGGTGAACCACGAGACCCACGAAGTCTTCTTCGACAACCTCGAGGTTCCCGCGGAGAACCTCATTGGCGAGGAAAGCAAGGGCTTCAAGTACATCCTGGACGGCCTGAACGCCGAGCGCACGCTGATCGCGGCCGAGTGCATCGGCGACGCGTACTGGTTCGCCAACAAGTCCCGCGCGTATGCGAGCGAGCGTGTCGTCTTCGGGCGGCCCATCGGCCAGAACCAGGGCGTGCAGTTCCCCATCGCCGACGCGTACATCGAGACGGAAGCCGCGAACCTGATGCGCTGGAAAGCCTGTTCGCTCTTCGACGCCGGCAAGCCCTGCGGCGGCGAGGCCAACATGGCGAAGTACCTCGCGGCCAAGGCATCGTGGGAAGCCGCGAACGTGTGCCTGCAGACGCACGGCGGCTTCGGCTTCGCGCACGAATACGACGTGGAGCGCAAGTTCCGCGAGACGCGCTTGTACCAGGTGGCGCCCATCTCCACCAACCTGATCTACTCGTACGTGGCCGAGCACCTGCTGGGCCTGCCGCGGAGCTTCTGACATGGTGCGCCCGCTCGACGGCATCACGGTGGTATCGCTGGAGCATGCAATCGCGGCGCCGTTCTGCACGCGGCAGCTCGCCGACCTGGGGGCGCGCGTGATCAAGGTGGAGCGGCCGGGTGGCGGCGACTTCGCGCGCGACTACGATGAGCGCGCGCAAGGCCTGTCGTCGCACTTCGTGTGGGTGAACCGTTCCAAGGAGAGCCTCACGCTCGACCTCAAGCAGCCGCAGGCGCTCGCGCTGCTGAGAGACCTGCTGAAGACCGCGGACGTGTTCGTGCAGAACCTCGCGCCGGGCGCCGCCGCGCGCATGGGCCTGGCGTACGACGAACTGCAGCGGCTCAACCCGAAGCTCGTGGCGTGCAGCATCTCGGGCTACGGCGAGGATGGGCCCTACCGCGACAAGAAGGCTTACGACCTCCTGATCCAGAGCGAAGGCGGCTTCCTCGACGTGACGGGCACGCCCGATGAACGCTGCAAGGCGGGCATCTCCATCGCCGACATCGCCGCCGGCATGTACGCGTACACGAACATCCTGTCGGCGCTGCTGCTGCGCGGGCGCACCGGCGTGGGCTCGAACATCGACGTCTCGATGCTGGAGGCGCTGGCCGAGTGGATGGGGTTCCCGATGTACTACGCGTACGAGGGACAGTCCGCGCCGACGCGCAACGGCGCCGCGCACGCCACGATCTACCCGTATGGCCCGTTCCGCGCCGGCGACGGCCGTGAGGTGATGCTGGGCCTGCAGAACGAGCGCGAGTGGAAGGCCTTCTGCGACAAGGTGCTGCTGCAGCCGCAACTCGCGGTCGACCCGCGCTTCGACGTCAACCCGAAACGCAGCGAGCACCGCAGCGAACTGCGCCGCATCATCGAGGAAGCGTTCGCGTCCCTCTCCGCCGAACAGGTGATCGCGCGCCTCGATGAAACGCAGATCGCGAACGCGCACGTGAACACCGTCGGCGCTTTGTGGGACCACCCCCAGCTGAAGGCACGCGGGCGCTTTCGCTCGGTCGGCTCGCCGCAAGGCGATCTGCAGGCGCTGGTGCCGCCGGGCCTCAACGCCAGTTTCGACTACCGCATGGACGCGATCCCGGCCATCGGCGAGCACACGGATGCGATCCTGCGATCGCTGGGCCGCGGCGACGCCGACATCGCCGCGCTGCGCGCGGCCGGTGCGATCTGAGGCTCAGTCGGCCGTGATGCCCTGCGCCTTGATCGTCTTGCCCCAGAACTCCGTTTCGCGCTTGACCATGTCGCCCAGCTGCGCGGGCGGCAGGTAGCGCAGCTCGATCCCCGCCGTGTCGGCGCGTGTCTTCGCCTCGGGCGTCTCCAGCGCCTGCTTGATGCCGGCCGAGAGTTTCTGCACCACGTCGGGCGGGGTGCCGGTGGGCGCGAAGATCGCCACCCACGATTCGAGCTCGAAGCCCTTCAAACCCGCTTCGGCCGTGGTCGGCACATTGGGCAGGCCCGGGTGGCGGCCCTTGCCGGTCACCGCGAACGCCTTGAGCTTGCCGGCCTGCACGTGCCCCATCACCGATGGCGGCGTGGTCATGAACACCTGCACCTGCCCCGAGAGCACGTCGCGGATCGCATCGCCCGAGCCCTTGTACGGGATGTGGACCATGCTGGTGCCGGTCTGCGTCTTGAACATCTCCGTGCCGATGTGCGACACCGAGCCGTTGCCCTGCGACGCGTAGCTGAGCTTGCCGGGGTTCTTCTTCAGGTATGCGATGAATTCCTGCAGGTTGTTCGCGGGCACCGACGGGTGCGCGGCGATCACGTTGGTCGCCACCGTCACCAGCGCGATGGGGGTGAAGTCCTTTTCGTTCCACGGCAGCTTGGCCGACAGCCACGGGTTGCCCACGTGGTACGCGGAGTACGACGTGAGCAAGGTGTAGCCGTCCGCGGGTGCGCGCGCGACGAAGCCGTACGCCACGTTGCCGCTGGCGCCGCCGCGGTTGTCGATGACCACCGGCTGGCCGATCACCTTGGTGAGCGCGTCGCCGACGATGCGCGCCGACGTGTCCACCAGCCCGCCCGGCGGGTTGGGGACGACGAGCGTGACGGGCCGCGACGGCCAGGCCTGGGCCGAAGCCGTCGCGGGGAGGAGGGCGGCCACGGCGGCAAGCGTCGTGGCGAGGAGGAGGTGTCGGCGGTCCATGGGTCGAGCGTGCCACCAATGGAACGCCCGTGCAACGCACCCGCTTTCACAGTGCGGGTTCCAACCACCGGAGGAGATTCCCCCCATGAAAGCCCAACGCATCCTTACCGGCCTCGCGGCAGCGCTCGCGATCGCCGGTTTCTCGTCGGCCCGGGCCGACGCCGTCACCGACTGGAACACCAAGGCCGGCGAGCTCATCGCCGAAGCCCGGATGGGCACGCCGCCCGCCGTGCGCCTGATGGCGCTGGTGCAGACGGCCGTGCACGACGCCGTGAAGGCGGCGCGCCCCGGCCAGGCGTCCGTCGATGCCGCCGTCGCCGCGGCCAACCGTGCCGTGCTGGCGCGCGCGCTGCCCACGCAGGAGCAGGCGCTGGGCGCCGCCTACCAGGCCGCCATCGCCGCGATCCCGGAGAACGCCTCACGCGCGGCAGGCATCGAGATCGGCGAGAAGGCTGCGGCCGCCGTGCTCGCCGCACGCGCCGACGACGGCGCCGCGACGCCCGAGGCCTACCGTCCCGCCGCCAACGCCGGCAGCTACGTGCCGACGGTCGTCCCCGCCGTGCCGCAATGGGCGCAGCGCAAGCCGTGGCTCATGGCGCGCCCCGACGAGTTCCGCCCCGCGCCGCCGCCCGACATGAAGAGCGCGCTATGGGTGCGTGACTTCGAGGAAGTGAAGGGCCTGGGCAGCCGCACCAGCACGCGCCGCACGGCGGAGCAAACCGAGATCGCGCGCTTCTGGGAGTTCTCGCTGCCCTCGATCTACTTCGGCGTGGTGCGCTCGGTGGCCGCCACGGCCGACCGCGACGTCGCGCGCAACGCGCGCCTGTACGCCGCCGTCGCGCAAGGCATGGACGACGCGATGATCTCGGTGATGGACGCCAAGTACCACTACCAGTTCTGGCGCCCCGTCACCGCGATCCGCAACGCCGACAAGGACGGCAACGACGCGACCGAGCGCGATGCGGGCTGGGTGTCGCTGATCGACTCGCCGATGCACCCGGAGTACCCGAGCGCGCACAGCATCCTGGCCGGCACGGTCGGCGCGGTGCTGAAGGCGGAACTGGGCCGCGCGCCGGTGCCGGTGCTCACGACCACCAGCGGTTCGCTCAAGGGCGTCACGCGCCGCTGGACGCGCATCGACGACTTCATGCAGGAAGTGGCCGAAGCGCGCATCTACGAAGGCATCCACTACCGCAACTCGACCGAGATCGGCCTGGCCATGGGCCGCCGCATCGGCACGCTGGCCGCGCAGCGCCACCTGGAGCGCGCCGACTGAGGCCGCGCAGGAGCGCTGGGCTCAGCGCGCGAAGAGTCGCTGCAGGCGCGTGAAGACACCCACGGGTGCTTCACCCTGCGGCGACAGCCGTTCGGCCGTGCGCTGCCAGCGCTGCGCGAGTTTGGCGAAGCGGGCGCGCGAGCGCTCGCCGTAGCACTCCTGCTGGCGCAGCGTGTTGAAGTTGCGCGCGATGCGGCGCGCGAGGAGCAAGCGGTGGGCCGGCGCGCCGTTGTGCATGTACGCCGTCATCAGCGACAAGGTGGCGAGCCACAGGGACTGGCAGGCCCGTGCGAGCTCCTGGAGCTGGGCATCGGGGGAAGGCGCCGGGAGGGACTGCATCGGGGCGTGTTTCCTGGAATGTGTGGACACATCCTAGGAACGGCGCCCCTGTCCGTTTGTCAGCCCCCGGCATGAGGGCCGGCCCGCCGTTTCCGACAGCGGGCGTGCGGATTCGCCCCAGCTCAGCCGCTGCTGGCGGGTTCGCCGATGTCCTCGCCGCGCGCCTTCGCGTGGCGCTTGCGCCCGGCCGCGCGGGCTTCCTCGGTCGTGAATTCAT
This sequence comes from Ramlibacter sp. PS4R-6, assembly GCF_037572775.1. Classification (NCBI taxonomy): domain Bacteria; kingdom Pseudomonadati; phylum Pseudomonadota; class Betaproteobacteria; order Burkholderiales; family Comamonadaceae; genus Ramlibacter; species Ramlibacter sp. PS4R-6. Next base: position 1,542,081 of record NZ_JBBHKA010000001.1, read on the forward strand.
GCGCGTGCCCGCTCTGGTGGGCGGCACGGCCGCCGAGGCTGGCGATCTCGCGCTGCTTCTGCGGGTCCATCGCCGCGAAACCGCGCGGTGAACGCGCGCGCGAGACGGGCGTGCGCACTTCGCCGTTGTCCGTGGGGGATTGCTCGTTGAATGTCATGGCTGTTCCTTTTCTGCAGTGCGGATCGGGCGGCGTCGTCCTACACGGCGCTGGCCAGGTTCTTCTGGTGGCGCTTGCGGCCCGCTGCCCGCGCTTCCTCGGGGGTGAACTGGTGCGCATGGCCGCTCTGGTGCGCCGCGCGCCCGCCGAGGCTGGCGATCTCGCGCTGCTTTTGCGGGTCCATGGCGGCGAAGCCGCGCATCGCGCGGGACCGGGTCGCGGAAACGCTCGATTCGTCGGCGGCAAGCGCCTCTTCGTAGGTGGATGACATGGGAACCGCCTTTCAGGCTGGCCCGGCGGGCAAGGAGCCGGGCGCGATGTAGGTCGGGCAAGATCGCTCGACAGCTTCCTTGTACTAGCGCGGCGGTGAAACCGAAAGCGCCGGCCGCTATTTCGGCGCTCTGTCCTACACCGCACCAAGTGCTATGTGCGGTAACGCACTCACCGCCGCTTGCCGGTGCGCGCGGGATGGCCGGTGGCGGCCGATCGCGGGCCGCGCGGGTTCGGCAATTCGTGCGTGAGCATCGCCGTCAAGTCGCCGTGCGTGCGCGCGTGCGCTTCCTGCCGGCGCACGCGCCGCACGATCGCATCGGCGATGGCCGCCGCCAGCAGCAGCCCCGCGAGGATCGCCACGCCGCTCGTGGACAACGCGCGCGCCAGCAGGTCGCGTTGCGCGGCGTCGACGGGCCGCGCGGCAACGAACACGCGCGCATGCCATCCCGAGAGCGGCACGCGGTCCCATGCGGCGTAGACCTCGCTGCCGTCCGCTTCGCTGGAGCGCTGCACGCCGCGGGCCTTGCGCAACATGGCCTGCAAGGGCTCCGGCGGCAGGCGCGCGCCGGCGGGCGCCGCGCCGCCGGATTGGCTGATCAGACGGCCCTCGCGGTCGTACAGCCGTGCGTGCCCGTCCTCGGGCAGCGGCGCGGCCGCGGCCAGCCGCGGCCACAGCGACGCCGCGAGCCGCACGCCCAGGACGTAGCGCGCCTGGTCCTGCTGCATCACGGGCAGCGCGATCGCGAAGCCCGCGTCGCCCAGCGCGGACACCACCGGCGCGAGCCGCGCCAGCGTCTCGCGGTGCACGTCAGCAAACGCCGCGGCCGGCGCGGGGCGCGGCGCCGTGTCGAGCACCACGTTGCCCTGCGCGTCCAGCACGAAGATGCTGTCCCAGTCGCGGCGCGGGCGTCCTTGCAGCAGGCGGCCCATCGCCGTGATGCGGCCCTGCTGGAACAGCTCCGACTGCGACAGCACCCGCAGCGCGCCGACCGAGGAGGCGAGCTCGCGGTCGACCGCCTGCGCAAACTCCGTCGCCGCCCGCGCGAGCTCGCCTTCGGTGCGTTCGCGCTCGGCGCGCAGCGACCCGTGCACCTGCCACGCCACCACCCCGGCAATCGGCAGCAGGGCCGCCAGCACCAGGCATGCGAGCAGCGCGTGCAGGGAAGGGCGGGAAGGGGCGGGGGGACTGCTCATGGCGCCGCGGCGTTTCGCCCACAGCATAGCGCCCCGGCGAACGGCTCGACTAGACTCGCCCCATGAAGCCGGACGTCACGCCCGCGATCGCCACACCCGCGGAAACGCAGTGGGTCGAAGCGGAACTGGTGCGCAGCCTGATGCGCATCGCGCGCAACACGCAGGCGGTGGGCGTCCTGCTGATCCCGGTGTTCGTCGGCGTGCTCTACGACGACCACGAGGCGGTCGCGCTCACCTTGTGGGCGATCTGCGCGCTGGCCGTGGCGGCGCTGCGCTTCACGGTGATCCGCAAGTACGTCCACGAGGTGATGGCGGCCGGCTCGCGCGCGCACCTGCAGTTCTTCGGCAGGTACGCGGCGCTGTGGCCGGTGAGCGCCTTCGTGTGGGGCTTCTCCACCGTCCTGTTCTTCGACCGCTCGCCGCTGGCCGACCAGTTCATCTGCTGGCTGGTGCTGGCGGGGCTGGCGATGTTCTCGATCAACAGCCTCTCGAGCCACCTGCGCACGCTGTTCCTGTGGCTGGACACGCTGGCCGTCACCAGCCTGGCGGTGATCCTGTGGCGTGTCGGCGTGGAGCTGCAATTCAGCGGCCCCTTCTACCACTGGTGGATCATCGCGCTGGTGGTGATCTTCTGGCAGGTGCTGCGCCAGGCCGGCCTGCGCCTGCACAACACGCACCGCCGCAACTTCGAGCTGCAGTACCGCAACAACCAGCTCATCGAATCGCTGACGCGCCAGACGCAGGCGGCGCTGGACGCGGTGGAGATCAAGAACCGCTTCCTCGCCAGCGCCGCGCACGACATCCGCCAGCCGGTGCACGCGCTGAGCCTGTACGCCGACTGGCTGGGGAGCGAACCGGAGCTGGTGCACGAGATCGCGCCGAAGATCGTCGAATCGACGAAGGCCGTGAACGCGCTCTTCGACTCGCTCTTCGACCTGGTGCGGCTGGACTCCGGCAAGATCAAGCTGGCCATCGAGCCCGTGGACCTGGCGCAGGTGCTGCACGACATCGAGCTGCAGTACCGGCCGCTGGCCGAGGCCAAGGGCCTGGAGTTTCGCGTGCATGTGTCGCCGGGTAGCGTGCTGACCGACGGCATCCTGCTGCGCCGCATCGTCGGCAACCTCGTTTCCAACGCCATCAAGTACACGCAGCGCGGCGGCGTGCTGCTGGCCACGCGCCAGCGCGGCGCGGGCCGGGTGCTGGAGGTGTGGGACACGGGCCTGGGCATCGCGGCCGTGCACCAGAAGGAAATCTTCCGCGAGTTCTACAAGGTGCCGGGGCATGCCGGCACGGAGGACGGCTTCGGGCTGGGGCTGTACATCGTGGCGCGCCTGTCGACGATCCTCGGTCACCCGGTGACGCTGGCGTCGCGCCCGGCGCGCGGCACGGTGTTCCGCCTGACGCTCAAGCCCACCGACGCGAAGCAGGCTGCCGAGCGGGCGACCGCGGCGTCGACGACGCTTCAATTGGTCAGCATGCCCTGAGCGCGACTAGGCGGCTTCCGCGAGCTGGTGGCGCATCGCGTAGGCGTACAGGTCCAGGCGGTTGCACACCTCGAGCTTGCTGTAGATCGACGTGAGGTGGTTGCGCAGCGTGTGTTCGCTGATGCACAGGCGCCCGGCGATCACCTTCGCGGGCGCGGCGCAGTCGCGGGTCATCGCCGCGATGGCCTGCCGCTCGCGCATGGTGAGCGTGGCGATCTTCGACTTCTCCGGGTCGCGGCCTTCGGCGGCCTTCTGGCGCGCCATCTCCATGAACAGGCGGCTGGTGGCGCCGCGGTCGATCCACAGCTCGCCTTCGTTCACCTTCTCCACCGCCTTGAGCAGGATCTCGGGCGCTTCCCAGTTCTTGACCACGCCGCGTGCGCCGGCCAGCACGGCGCGGTCGGCCAGCGTGGTGTCGCGCGAGCCCGTGATCATGAGGCAGCGCGCGCTGGGCAGGCTGTCGTGCAGCAGCGTGAGCTCCAGGAGGTCGGCGTCGCAGTCGATGGCGATGGCCACCAGGCAGGTGGGACGCCCCGCCATCTCCGCCAGGGCGACCCCGGCGGTGCGCGCCGCGCCGGTCATCTCGATGTGCGGATGGCCGGATTGCAGGAGCCGCTCGAGGCCCCACGACGTCATCGCCGGCGCGATCACGTATACGCGCGCGGCACTCATTCGAATCACGGACATCCTGGCTCCCTTGTTTTCGCATTGCAAAGGCGGCAAGCGTTTGGCGGATGGTAGGGGCGCGTGTGAGCACTTGTGCGTTCGCGTTGCAAAGCCTTGCGCGCCTTTCCGAATCTGCAGCCACTGCCGCGTATCGCGCGGCGCTGTATGTGCGGCGGCGTACGAAAACGGGCGCCTTGTGTGCGGTGGCGAACGCGCGCGGCGGGGGAGGGCATCCCCTCCAAAACGGTTGGTTCCGTCCCCGTCGGCGCCGCCGTGCCCCGCACACTGGCGCATGTTCCTCGAGAAGCGCTGCGAGCCGCGCGTCGTCATGGCGCTCCCCCTGAAGGTCGGCGACGGGCTGGCCGCGGTGACGCGCGACGTGAGTCCCTCGGGCCTGTACTTCCGCATCGCCGGCGACACGGCGCTGGAGGGCACGCTGCATTTCGAGATGGACCTGGAGGAGGCCAACATGAAGTTCACCGCCAGCGGCAGCATCGTGCGGATGGAGCGCGGCGCGGGCTTCACCGGCATCGCCGTGAAGCTCGTGGCCGGCCACCTCGAAACCATCACCTGAGCGCCTGAGCAACGTCCCGGCGGGCACCGGGAGCCCTCCCACCCAAGTCGGGAGCACGCGCCCATACCCCGCGGCCGCGCCACTTCTATTCTGGCTCTCCATGAACGCGCTGGCCCTGCTTCCCCCCGGACACTGGCTCCTCGAAGGATTGCTCGTCGCAGCGGCCGTCATCGACTGGCGCACGTCGCGCCTGCCCAACTGGCTCACCTTCGGCGGCGCGGCTGCCGGGCTGCTCGCGAGCGTGCTGCCCCACGGCATCGGCATCGGCTCGAGCGTGCTCGGCGCGGCCGCCGCCCTCGCGCTGCTGCTGCCGCTGTGGCTGCTGCGCGTGACCGGGGCCGGCGACGTGAAGCTGCTGGCGATGGCCGGCGCCTTCCTGGGCGTGCCCGACGTCTTCTTCGCGCTGCTGCTCACGATGGCCGCCGGCGGCGCCCTGGCGCTCGGCTTCGCGGCGATGCGCGGCAGCCTGGGGCGCATGGTCGCCAACACCCGCGACCTGCTGCAGGTGACCGCGCTCGCGGCCGTGCACCGGCAGCGGCCGGCCACCGGCGCGATCGCATCGGTGGGCAAGCTGCCCTACGGCGTGTGCGTGTGCCTGGGAACGTCGGCCTGGCTCGCATGGCGCGCGCTGCAGGCATGAACCGACAGACAAGGAGATCGACATGAGGAACATGAAAGCCACCGTCCTGCTGGGCATCGCCGTCGCGGCCGGGCTCGCGGCGGCGTTGTATGCGGCGGGCTGGGTCGCGCAGCGCGCCAGCGTCGCGTCGCAGCAGGTCGTCGTCGCGGCCGTCGACATCGAGCTGGGCAGCCGCATGCACCCGCAGATGCTCACCACCGTCGAGTGGCCCACTGGCTCGACGCCGCCCGGCGCGTTCCGCGAACTGAAGGACGTGCAGGACCGCGTGCTGCGGGTCGGCGTGCTGCGCGGCGACGCCATCCTGGACCGCAAGCTGGCGCCCGCGGGCACGCAGGGCGGGCTGTCGGCGGTGATCGCGCCCGGCAAGCGCGCGATGACCGTGCGCGTGAACGACGTGGTCGGCGTCGCCGGCTTCGCGCTGCCGGGCAACTACGTGGACGTGATGGTCAACTCGCAGCAGGACCACGCCCGCGGCGAGGCGCCGGTACCCGTGAGCATGACGGTGCTGGAACACGTGCTGGTCCTGGCCGTCGCGCAGGAAGCCAGCCGCGACGACACGAAACCCAAGGTGGTCAGCGCGGTGACGCTCGAGCTCGCGCCCGAAGACGCCGAGAAGCTGGACCTCGCGCGCAGTGTCGGCACCCTGTCGCTCGTGCTGCGCAACCAGCTCGACAAGCTCAGCGTGCCGACCAGCGGCGTCACCAAGGTCGACCTGCTGCGCCTGCGTCCCGTGGTGGACACGCGCGTCGCCGGTGGGCCGCCCGCGCCGCGCAGCGCGCCGCGACCGGCGCAGGCGCGTGCCGCCTCTGCCCAATGCGTCGAGGTGATCCGCAACGCGACGCGCGCCAGCGAATGCTTCTGAAAGGTCATCCGTGAAACACCCCTTCTTCAGACCCGCCCTGCTGGCCTGCTGCGCCAGCGCGGCGCTCGGCGCCGCCGCGCAACAAGCCGCGGAGCCCGCCGCTGCGCCATCGACCGCACCGCGTGCGGCGCCGGCTGTGCGCGCCGCGCCATCGCCCGCGCTGAAGCCGTGCCAGTCGGTCAAGGTCGACGAGCCGACCTACCTCACGCTGGGCAAGTCGCAGGTGATCCGCCTGGACTTCCCGGCCGCGCGGATGATGGTGGGCGGCGCGGGCACCAGCCCGGCAGGACGCGCGACGGCGGCCACCGCGGCCGCGCCCGCTCCCGCGGGCCGCCCGGCGGGCGCCGGCGCCGCGGGCGTGGCCGACACCGAGATCACGCTGCTGTCGCCCACCGAGCTGTTCTTCCTGGGCCGCAAGTCCGGCGCGATGAACGTCGTGCTGCAAAGCGCCGACGGCCGCTGCGTGGTGAAGGACCTCATCGTGACGGTGGACCCCGCCACGCTGCAGTCGACCATCGGGCAGATCATGCCCGGCGAGACCGGCGTGCGCGTGCGCGCCGCCGAGGACACGATCGTCCTCACCGGCACGGTGAGCGACCCTGTGCACATGGAACAGGTGCTGGCGTTGGCGGGCGCCTACGGCGACGGCAAGAAGGTCGTCAACTTCATGCGCGTCGGTTCGGCGCAGCAGGTGATGCTGGAAGTGAAGATCGCCGAGGTCAGCAAGACGCTGCTCGATTCGCTCGGGCTCGACTTCAGCCGGCTCGTCACCTCCGCCGGCGGCCTCACGTCGTCGATCATCTCCGGGATCATCGGCGGCGGCGCGGCGGCGCTGGGCCGCTTCAGCGGCGGCGGCGGCGTGATCAACGGCAGCGCGGCGGGCTCCGTCGGGGGCCGCAGCGGTGCGGCCACCGCCAACTTCGGCACGACGTCGCGCGGCGCCACGCTGCTGGGCATCGACGCGCAGAAGAAGGACGGCATCGTGCGCGTGCTCGCCGAGCCGAACATCATGGCCATCAGCGGCCAGGCCTCCAGCTTCCTGTCGGGCGGCAAGATCTTCATCCCCGTCGCGCAGAGCAACGGCAGCGGCGGCTCGACGATCACGCTGGAGGAAAAGGAATTCGGCGTGGGGCTGCGTTTCACGCCCACGGTGCTGGACGGCACGCGCATCAACCTCAAGCTCGTGTCCGAAGTCTCCGAGCTGTCGCAGGCCGGGTCGCCGTTCACGTCCGTCAATGGCGTGACGTCCGTCCTGCCGTCGATGACGACGCGGCGCGTGGACACGACCGTTCAACTGCTCGACGGGCAGAGCTTCGTGGTGGCGGGCCTGATCAAGAACAACCTGACGCAGGCGCTGGACAAGTTCCCCGGCCTGGGCGACGCGCCCGTGCTCGGCGCGCTGTTCCGCTCCACCGAGTTCCAGACCGACCAGACCGAGCTGATGTTCGTGATCACCGCGCGCCTGGTCAAGCCGCTGGCGGGCCCCGTGACCTTGCCCACCGACAACCACATCGCGCCGACGCCGGCCGACGCCTTCATGCGCGGCAAGTCCGAAGGCTCGCCGGGCGGGCCCACGCGATGAACCCCAGGAGCCACGCCATGAACCGCATCGCCATCGCCACGCTGTGCTGCGCCCTCGCGGGCTGCGCGGCCACCAAGACCGCCACGCCCAACTACGACCTGCGCTTCGGCAGCGCCGTGCGCGAGGCGCGGGCCCGCATGACGCTCAACCCCGCAGCGGCCACGGGCGACGCGGTCGCCGGCATGGACGGGCGCGCCGCGCACGAGGCGCAGGAGCGCTACCAGGAAAGCTTCCGGGCGCCGCCGCCCGTGGTGAACGTGATCAACATCGGCGGCGCGGCCAAGGGCGGCCAGTGAACCCGCCGAGCCGGAAGGAGGGCCGTGCCATGGACTGACCCGGAGCGCACCCCGACCCCATTTCCTTTCCCCCAACTTTTTCCAAAGAGGTAACACCATGAACCAGATCCTGAACACCCTGCGCGCCTTCGTGCGCGAGGACGACGGCGCGCAAGTCGTCGAGTACGCGCTGATCATCGCGGTCGTCTCGATCGCGCTGGTCGTCGCGCTGCAGGCGCTGACCGCCAACGGCGGCGGCTTCACGCAGTTCATCACGCGCGTCGTGAACTGCCTGACGACACCCACCTGCACGTGACGCAAACGGCGGCGCCGACACCACCATGCCGAACGACCGCATGTCCACAGCCGCCGCCGCCTTCCTGCGCGAGGACGACGGCGCGCAAGTGGTCGAGTACGCGCTGATCATCGGCGTCGTCTCGATCGCGCTGGTGCTGGCCCTGCAGCCCGTGTTCGTCAGCGGGCAGTTCGGCAGCTTCATCACGCGGGTGGCCAACTGCCTCATGGGGCCCGTGTGCACCTGACCATGGCCACCCGTCCTGCACGCCGAGGCTCGCGCCGCCGCCAGGGCGGCGCGATGCTCGTGACCGCCGCGCTCGTCACGCTGCTGCTCCTGGGCTTCATGGGCGCCGCGCTCGATTTCGGCCGGCTGTTCGTGATCCGCACCGAGCTGCAGACGGCGATGGACGGCTGCGCGCTGGCCGCGGCGCAGGAGCTCGACGGCCAGGGCGACGCGCTCGTGCGCGCACGCAACGCGGGCAAGAGCGCCGCCGACGCGAACCGCGTCGATTTCCAGTCGGCCGTGTGGCGGGGCCTGGGGCTGCTCGACGCGGCCTCCGGCATCACCTTCCGCGACGCCACCTACAACGTGACGGCCGCCCCGGCGGCGGCCCGCTACTCGCAATGCCAGCACACGCACACGGGCTCGCCCACGTGGCTGCTGCAGGCGCTGGGCGCATTCGGCGGCAACGCCGCGCTGGCCGTGAACACCCGCAACGTGAACGCGCTGGCCGTCGCAACCAGGGGCAGCGCGCAGAGCACCTGCCCGCTGCCGATCGCGCTGCGGCCCAAGACGGCGGGCGCCGCCGCGCCGAACTTCGGCTACGCGCCCGGCGAATGGGTCACGCTGCTGACCAAGACCGACACCGGCTCGCCGGGCTACGCCGGCTGGGCCAACCTGGACGGCACCAACAGCGCGTCGAACACGACCGCCGAGATGAACGGCTACTGCGGCGTGACCATCGGCACCAACCTCGGCACGCCCGGCGTGCAGAGCAGCATCGTCGACAACTGGAACTGGCGCTTCGGCATCTACAAGAACAACCAGCACCCGTACGACGCCAACATGCAGCCGGACCGCAGCGGCTACATCTACACCGCCTCCACATGGCCGTCGCAGAGCAATGCCTGGGGCGGCAACCGGCCGCCCGCGGCGCCGGCCAACGCGGCGAATTTCCAGACGATGCGCGCCAACCGCGCCAACTGCGTCGTCAGCACCACGGTCAGCAACCAGTCGGTCGCCAACTGCGCGGCGCTCACCGGCATCGCCCTGAACAGCTTCAAGGACCTGATCGAAGGCGGCACGGCCTCCGCCACCGGCCACCAGCGCTGGGGCACCAACCGCCGAATCGTGCTCGTGCCGGTGACGCGCAGCTACCCCGGATCGGTCGCCGACTACGCCTGCATGCTGATGCTGCAGCCGCTCACGCCCGGCCTGCCCAACGACGTCAAGCTGGAATTCATCGGCAACGCCGCCGCCGTGGGCAGCCCATGCTCGGCCAACGGCCTGCCCGGCGGGACCGCGGGCCCGCTCGTGCCGGTGCTCGTGCGATGAACACGCGCGCCCGCCTTCGCAGCCAGCGCGGCGTCGCGCTGGTCGAGCTCGCGCTGGTCATCCCGTTCCTGCTGGTGATGGCCATGCTCGTGGCCGAATTCGGGCGCGCGATCTACCAGTACAACCTGCTCGCGAAGTCGGTGCGCGATGCCGCGCGCTACCTCACGATGCAGACGCCCGGCACGCACATGGCGGAGGCGCGCAACCTGGTCGTGTACGGGACGACGGGCAGCGGCAGCGTCCCGCTGGCGCCGGGCCTGGCCACGACGATGGTCTCGGCGGCGTGGCCCGCCGCGCAGGTGGGTACCAACCCGCCGATCAGCATCGTGCGCGTGACCATCACCGGCTATTCGTTCCAGTCCATGTGGCCGTCCGTGTTCGGGCTGCCGTTCGGCACGGTGCCCTACTCGGACATCTCCGCCACCATGAGGAGTCCCGCATGAAGCACCGTGAACGAGGCGCGACGACGGTGGAATTCGCGCTGGGCCTGCTGCTGTTCCTCACCTTCCTGCTGGCGGTGACCGACCTCGGGCGCATGCTGTTCACCTGGAACGCGGCGGCTGAGGCGACCCGCGCGGGCGCGCGCTACGCCGTCGTGTGCGACGACACCACGCAGTCGGCGGCCGTGCTCTCGCGCATGCAGCTGCTGCTGCCGCAGATCACGTCGGCCAGCGTCACCTGGGCGCCCGCCGGCTGCGTGCCGTCTACCTGCGAAGGCGTCACGGTGGCCGTCACCGGGCTGAACTACCAGTGGATCTCGCCGGTCGCGGGCGTTGCGGCGCGCGCCGCGGTCGCGATGCCCGCGTTCTCGACCTCCCTGCCGCGCGAGCGCATGCGCCAGGACCCCAACAGCGCGACCGCGTGTTCCTGAAAGCCGCCACGCCATGAAGATCGCCATCCTCTCGCCCAACGCGCGGCACCTGCAGGACATCGCGGCGCTCCTGCAGCCCGCGGGGCACACCGTCGTGCCGGCCGAAGGCGGCAAGAGCCGCATGCGCGCCATCGCCGACGACGAGCGGCCCGACCTGATGATCGTGGACGGCATGTGCTGCGACCCCGGCGAGCTGGCGCTGGTCGAGCAGGTTACCGCGCTGCATCCGGCGCTGCGCGTCATGCTGCTGTGCGCATCGCACACGCCCGAGTTCCTCATCGCCTCGATGCGCGCCGGCGTGCGCGAGGTGCTGCCTTCGCCGCCACCGGCCGAGGCGCTGCTGGCCGCGGTCGACCGCCTCGCGGCGCGCATCACCGGCACGCACGGCGCCGCGGCGGGCCGGGTGCTGGCCTTCATTGCCTCCAAGGGCGGCAGCGGCTCGACCTTCCTCGCCGCCAACCTCGCGTGGCAGCTCGCGGAAACCCGCTCGGTGCTGCTCGTCGACCTGAACCTGCAGTTCGGCGACGCGCTGTCGTTCCTGGGCGATGCGCGCGCCGCGGTCACGCTGGCCGACGTCGCGCGCGACATCGCAAGGCTCGACGCCTCGCTGCTCGCGTCCAGCGCCACCAAGGTCGCGCCGGGGCTGAGCGTGCTGGCGGCACCCGACGACATGGCGCAGGCCCTGGACGTGCGGCCCGAACACGTCGATGCGATCCTCGACGTGGCCGTGACCCAGTACGACTTCGTGCTGCTGGACCTGCCGCGCGTGGTCGACCCGGTCGCCACGCGCGGGCTGGACCGCGCCGACCACGTGTACGTCGTCATGCAGTCGTCGCTGCCCCACGTGCGCAACGCGGCGCGCCTGCTGCAGGTGTTCCGCTCGCTCGGCTACCCGCCGGCCAAGTCGAGCGTCGTGCTCAACCGCTACGAGCGCTCGGCCGAGATCAGCCTGGAGCAGGTCACCCGGTCGCTGGGCGCCCCGCACATGCTCACCGTTCCCAATTCGTACCGCGAGGTCAGCAGCGCGATCAACCACGGCAGCGCGCTGGCGGTGTCGGCGCGCGGCGGCGCCGTGGCGCGCGAACTCGCGGGCCTTGCCGCCAGCCTCCTGCCCCGTGCGCCGCCGGCGCGCGGCCTGATGGACCGCCTCTTTCGAAAGGCCTGAAGATGCCGACCCCCGTGCTCGTTCCCGCCGGCCGCGATGCGGCTGGTGTCTCCTTCGCCGACAAGCTGCGTGGCGCCGGCCCGGCGGGCGCCGTGAAACCCGGCCCCACTGTGAGCGGCGATGCGTACCGCCGGCTGAAGACGCGCCTGCACCTGGAATTGCTGGAGAAGGTGGACCTCGCAGCGCTCGAGGCCCTGGCGCCGGAACAGTTGCGCCGCGAGATCGCGGCGCTGGTCGGCAAGCTGCTCGACGACGACGCCTCCGCCGCCATCAACGACAGCGAACGCGGCTCGCTGATCCGCGACATCCAGCACGAGATGCTCGGCTTCGGCCCGCTGGAGCTCCTGATGGCGGACCCGTCGGTCTCGGACATCCTGGTCAACGCGTGGAACCGGATCTACGTGGAGCGGCGCGGCCGCCTGGAGAGGACCGAGGTGACCTTCACCGACGAGCGCCACCTGCTGCGCATCATCGACAAGATCGTGTCGCTGGTGGGCCGGCGCATCGACGAGTCGAGCCCGATGGTGGACGCGCGCCTGCCCGACGGCTCGCGCGTCAACGCCGTGATCCCGCCCGTCGCGATCGACGGTCCCATGATGTCCATCCGCCGTTTCGCGCACGTGCCGCTGCAGATGGCCAACCTCACCGGCGACCTCAAGACGCTCACCCCCGAGATGGCCGCGATGCTCGAGGCCCTGGTGCGCGCCAAGGTGAACATGGTCATCTCCGGCGGCACCGGCGCCGGCAAGACGACGCTGCTCAACATCCTGTCCGGCTGCATCCCCGTGGACGAGCGGGTGGTGACCATCGAGGACGCGGCCGAGCTGCAGATGCAGCAGCCGCACGTGATCCGCATGGAGACGCGGCCGCCGAACCTGGAAGGCGCGGGCGAGGTGACGCAGCGCGCGCTGGTGCGCAACGCGCTGCGCATGCGACCCGACCGCATCGTGATCGGCGAGGTGCGCGGCGGCGAGGCCTTCGACATGCTGCAGGCGATGAACACGGGCCACGAAGGCTCGCTGACGACGATCCACGCGAACACGCCGCGCGATGCGCTGTCGCGCATGGAGAACATGATCGGCATGGCCAACCTGAACCTGCCGCACCGCGCGGCGCGCCAGCAGATCGCCTCGGCCATCGGCGTCGTCGTGCAGGTGCTGCGCCTGATCGACGGCCGGCGCAAGGTGACCAGCATCCAGGAGATCACCGGCATGGAAGGCGAGATCATCACCATGCAGGAGATCTTCGCGTTTCGCCAGACGGGCGTGGGGCGAGACGGCGCGGTCGAGGGCCACTTCGAGGCGAGCGGCGTGCGCCCGCGCTTCGCCGCGCGCCTGCAGTCCTTCGGCATCGCGCTGCCGGACGGCATGTTCGACCCGCTGCGACGCCACCACTGAAAGCCGCCGCCATGAACCTCGCCGGCAATTCCTTCCTCGTGCTCGCGGTGCTCGTCTTCGTCGCGCTGCTGCTGTTCTTCGAATCGGGCTACCTGTTCTGGACGGCGCGCTACGGCGCGCATGCCGTCAAGCTGCAGGGCCGGCTGGCGGTGCTGGGCGGCACGCGCGAGCGCGCGCTGCAGACGCAGCTGCTGCGCGAGCGCATGCTCAGCGACGTGCCCGCGGTGCAGCGGGTGCTGGGGCGCTTCGGCGCGATGCATGCGGTGGACCGCTACATCCGCCAGTCGGGCCTGGACTGGACCGTGGGCAAGCTGGTGCTGTCGATGGCGGCGCTGGCGGCCATCGCCTGGCTGGCGGTGCGGTCGCAGCTGGGCATCGGCTGGCTGCCGGCCCTCACCGCGGCCGCGGTGGCGGCCGCCGCGCCTTTCCTCTTCGTGTCGTGGCGGCGGCAGCGCCGCCTGCGCACGCTGCAGCGCCAGCTGCCCGACGCGCTGGACCTGCTCACGCGCGCGCTGCGCGCCGGGCACTCCTTCTCCGCCGCGATGAAGATGGCGTCCGAGGAGATGCCGCAGCCCACCGCCGGCGAATTCCGCATGGTCCACGACGAGGTGAACTTCGGCGTGTCGCTCGAGCGCGCGTTCACGCACCTGGCCGAGCGCGTGCCACTCACCGACCTGCGCTACTTCGTCGTCGCCGTGCTGGTGCAGCGCGAGTCCGGCGGCAACCTCACCGAGATCCTGGGCAACCTGGGCCGGCTGGTGCGCGAGCGGCTCAAGCTCTACGCCCGCATCCGCGTGCTGTCCTCCGAGGGCCGCCTGTCGGCGTGGGTGCTGGGCCTGCTGCCCTTCGCGCTCGCTGCGCTCATGAACATCTTCAACCCGGCGTTCATGAACGTGATGTGGCGCGACCCCATCGGCATCACGATCACGCAGTACCTGCTGGTGCTCATGGCCGTCGGCATCGTCGTGCTCGTCAAGATCGTCCGCATCCGCGTCTAGGAGTCCCCCATGGTCGTCATCGCGGTCCTCGTCTTCCTCGCCGTCACCTGCACGCTGGCCGCCGGCGTGCTGTGGCTCACGCCCTCGCGCACCGAGCAGCGCCTGGCCGCCACGCACGCGCTGCCGCGCGACGCGAGCTGGACGCAGACGGTGGTGCGCATGGCTGCGCCGCTCGCGCGGCTGTCGACGCCCGAAGGCGACTGGGACACCTCGCCGCTGCGGCTGCGCTTCATCAACGCCGGCATCCGCCAGCCCGAGGCGCGGCTGCTGTACTACGGCGCCAAGACCGTTCTGCCGCTCGCAATGGCCGGCTTCGCCTTCGTGGCGCTGCGGGCCGCGCAGCCGGTGTGGGGCCTGTCGATGGCGCTCTACGTGCTGCTGGCCGCGCTGGTGGGCGTGTACCTGCCCAACCTGGTGCTGGGGTGGCTGGTGCGCCGGCGCAAGCGCGAGATCTTCGAGAGCTTCCCCGACGCGGCGGACCTGATGCTCGTGTGCATGGAGGCCGGCTTGGGGCTCGATTCCGCGCTGACGAAAGTCGCCGAGGAAGTGCGCCGCAAGAGCAGCGCGCTGGCCGACGAGCTGCACCTGACCAACCTGGAGATGCGCGCCGGCGCCACGCGCGAGCAGGCCCTGCGCAACCTGGCGCTGCGCACGGGGCTGGAGGAGGTGCGGACGTTCGCGTCGATGCTGACGCAGGCCGACCGTTTCGGCGCGAGCATCGGCGACTCGCTGCGCGTCTTCTCGGACGACCTGCGCTACCGCCGTCAGGTGCGCGCGGAGGAACTCGCCGCGAAAGTGCCCACCAAGATGCTGTTCCCGCTGGTGGTGTTCATCTTTCCCTCGATCATCATGGTCATCATGGGCCCGGCGGTGATCCAGGTGATCCGCACCATCATGCCGATGCTCGACGGCTCGCGCTGACGCCGTGGACCGCTACGAACTGGTCACCGCACCCGAATCGTTCCTGGCGCTGCGCGCACCGTGGGACGCGCTGTGCGCGCGCAGCCCCGGCCACTTCCTGGGGCAGACGTTCGCGTGGGCCCGGCTGTGCTGGGACACCGTGGCCCGCCCGCGCGGGCGCGGCCTGGCGTGCGTGGCCGCCTGGCACGACGGGCGCCTGGTGCTGGTGTGGCCCCTGGCCACCTTGCGCGACGGCGCGGGCGCGGCGATCGCCAGGCCGCTCGACTCGGAGACCAGCGAGTACGCCGACGTGCTCGTCGAGGACGGGCCGCTGGCGCGCCAGCGCGTGGCCGCGGCGGTGCGCCTGATCGCGCAGTCGTGCCTGTGCGATCGCCTTGAGCTGCCCAACGTGCGCTCGGCGGCCTTGCTGGGCCAGCTGCTCGCGACGCAGCCATCGCCGGTGCGCAGCATCGCGATGGGTTCGCTCGCCGCCGTGTCCGTGCGCTGGCAGGGCATCGCCAGCTGGGACGACTACGCGGCTTCACTGGACTCGCACGAAAGGCGCGAACTCGGCCGCAAGAAGCGCCGGTTCGAGGAGGCCGGGCCGGTGCGCCTGGACATCCTGCGCGACCCGCTGGAAGCCACCGCGGCCATCGACTGGTCGCTCGCGCAGAAACTCGCATGGCTGGAAGACACCGGGCGCGAGAACGAATGGATCGCGCCGCCGGGGCACCGCGAGTTCCTCGCCGCCAGCCTGTCGGCCTTCGGCGCGAAGGGCGAGCGCCTGGTGTTCGTGCTGCGCCTGCGCGAAGCCATCGTCGCCACGCTGCTGTGCAGCCTGGACGGCGCGCGCATGGAATGGTTCATGTGCGCCAGCGCGCCGGAGCATGCGCGCCTGAGCCCGGCGCAGCTGCTGCGCGAGCGCGTGCTGCAGTGGGCCTGGGAACGCCGGATGGACTGCGACTTCCGCATGGGCGATCAGCGGTTCAAGGCCTTCTGGGGCAACCACGTGGAGCAGACGTCGACCTGGGTCGTCGCGGTTTCCGCGCGCGGCCGGGCGTTCGTGATGGCGACGCGCGTGCGCCGCGGCCTCGCCGCGCGGCTGTCGCCGCAGGCGCGCGCCCGGCTCAGGAACGTGGTCCGCCGGTGGTCGGCGCCGGCTCTGCAGCGTCCCGCACCCTGAGCTCGCGCGCCAGGTGGCGCGACAGGTGCGGCGCGGCGAACTTCGCGCCGCACGCGAAGCGCAGCACGGGGCCGAAGCTCTCCGCCGCCGCCAGCCCCGTGAAGTAAAGGCCCCCCAGCGAACTCTCGAAGTGCAGCGACAGGCGCGGGACGTGGTCGTTGGCCCGGATGCCGGCGAGCAGCTCGGGCCCGAGAAAGGGAATGCGCCGCAGGTCCACCTTGTAGCCGGTCGCCGCGATCACGTGGTCGCACGCCAGCGTGCGCGAGCTGCCGTCGGCCATCGCCGCCGTCACGCTCACCCGGCCGTCGTTCATGCGGGCACCGACGGGCGTCGCGCCCAGGACGAAGGGAAAGTGGCCTTCCGTTTCCGCGCGGATGGACCAGCCCGGTTGCGGGCCGAGATGCCGCCGCACGATCTCGCGCCGCAGGCGCGCCGGCAGGAAGTGGAACGCGAGCGGCATTTCCGTGCAGAAGAGGTGGCGCCAGCCCGGGCCGAGGTCGGTGGGCGGCCGGGCGATGCGGTCGAGCAGCGTGAGCTCCGGCTGGGGCGGCGTGATGTAGTCGATGAACTTGCGGCGCGACATGAGCACGACGCGGCTGCCGGCGCGGTGCAGCGCCGCCGCCGTGTCCAGCGCCGACGCGCCGCCGCCGACCACGAGCACGTCGCGGCCCGCGAACGGCGCGAAGCCGGTGTGCTCGGAGCTGTGCGTGAGCGCCTCGCGGGGCAATGCCGCGAAGAGCGGCGGGACGTGCTGGAAGTGGCTGACGCCGACGGCCACGACGACCTTGTCGGCGGTGACCGGCTGGCCGCGCGAGGGATGCAGGACGAAGCCGCCGCCCGCCGCGCGTTCCAGGCGCACGATCTCGCGTGTGTCGAGATCGGGAACGAACTCCTTCTGGAACGCGAGGGCGTAGTCGACGAAGGCCTGCAGGGGCACGGGCAGCTGGCGGTCGTCGTACGCGATGCCGTGCCGCGCGCAGTACCTGCGCAGCGTGAAGCCGCCGGGCTCGTACAGGTTGCTCGCGCAGCCGTCGGACTTCAGCAGCATGCCCGCGGGCATGCGGTCGCGCCAGGTCGCCATGGGCCTGCCGAAGATGCGGCAGTCCACGCCCGCCGCGCGCAGATGCGCCGCCAGTGAAAGGCCGTAGGGCCCCGCCCCGATGATTGCGACGCTTGCCATGCCCGAATCTAGGGCCGCCGCGCCGGTGACCCATGGGTGAACCGTCCCCAAATCGCTAGGAGGGGTTCACTGCAGCCAGCCGTGCAGGCGGTCCCATCCCGGCCAGAACTGCAGCGCGATGCCCGCCGCGAGCGCGAAGACGACCACCGCGCCCGTCCAGTGCTCGTGCGTCCATTTACCGACCGGCGGGCCGAAAGGCAGTGCCTTGCTGTGTTTCATCGGCGCAGTCTGCACGCGCACGGCGGTGCGTGCGCGTGCGCACAAAGTGTTTCCCTGCTGCCGAGCGACGAAGGCGCGCCCGGCGGGCTCCCGGGACGATTCGGCCATGGACAGCGGGACAAGCCCCGCCCTAGAGTGTCCCGATCGACACAGGGAGTCTTATCGATGACATGGGCCCGGTTCCAGGCCGTCCTCGCCGGCCGGTTCACGACCTTCGTCGTGGTGCTGTCCGGCATCGTCGGCCTCGCGGCCGCCGCGACACTGTTCATGCCCGCGCAGTACACGGCACGTGCCCAGGTGCTGGTGCAGGCGCGCACGTCGGCGGCCGTGCCCGCGATGGCCAACCACGTGGCCAACGAGGCGGACCTCGTTCGCAGCGAGCGCGTGTCCGTCGCCGCGTTGCGGCTCCTGGGCCTGCAGGCCGATCCCGCGATGAAGGCGCGCTGGCAGGAAGACACCGGCGGGCGCGGCGACTTCGAATCGTGGGCCGGCGAGCAGCTGCTGCGGCGGCTGGACGTGCGGCCCGCGCGCGAATCGAACATCCTCACCGTGGCGTATTCGGCGGCCGATCCCGCGCGCGCGGCGGCCACCGCCAACGCCTTCGTGCAGGCCTACCTCGGCACGTCGACGCAGATCCGCGAGGAAGGCGTGGCGCAGACATCCGCGTCGTTCGAGCCCGGCACGCGCCAGCTGCAGGACGCGGTCACCACCGCGGAAGCGCAGCTCGCGGCCTACCAGCGCGAGCATGGCATCACCACCACCGACGACAAGCTCGACGCCGACAACATCCGGCTCGCCGAACTCAACGCCCAGTACGTGGTGGCGCAGATGGCCGCGGCCACCGCCACGGGCCGAGAGCGCCAGGCCGGCTCGGGCCGCGGCGCGACCGACGAAGTGCTCAAGGACCCGCTGGTCACCATGATGAGCGCGGAGCTGGTGCGCCAGGAAGCGCGGCTGGAGGAGTTACGCCCCGGCATGGGCAGCGCGCACCCGCGGCTCATCGAGCAGCAGAAGATCGTCGACACCTGGCGCTCGCGCGTGGGCGGCGCGACGCGGCGGGCCTCGTCGAGCGCGGCGGCCGAAAGCCGCATCGCCGCCGAGCGCGTGAAGTCGATCCAGGCCGCGATGGACGCGCAGCGCGCGAAGGTGCTGGGCGGCAAGTCCGCGCGCGACGAAGCCGCAAGGCTGCAACGCGGCGTCGACCTCGCGCGCCGCGCGTACGACGGCGCCATCCTGCGCATGAACGAGTCGGGCTGGGACAGCAGCGCCGCGCGCGGCTCCGCCTCCATCGTCCGCGCCGCGTCGGTGCCGGCAAAGCCGTCGTTCCCGCGCCCCATCGTCAACCTGGTGGCGGCGCTCGTCGTCGGCCTCATCGCCGGCATCGCGGCGGCGTTCTGGCGCGAGGCTCGCGATCGCCGCCTGCGCCTGCCCGACGACGTGATGCAGCTGCTGGACCGCCCGCTGCTCGGCGTGCTGTCCCGCGCGCGGCTGGCCGCGCCTGCGCCACGCCTTTCCCATGCATGAGGGCCCACGCGCCATGAAGCACCCGCACGCCTTCGACCCGCCCGAGCCGGCGACGCCGTTCGTCGAGCGGCGGCGCGTGCGCGACGTGAGCGCGGGCCGCGCGCTCGCCACGCGCGAACGCGATCGCCCGGAGCCTTCGCACTATCCGCTCGCGCCGTACGTGAACGCACGTGCGGCCATCCACCACGACCTCGTCGCGCTGGCGCTGCCGTTCTCCGACCAGGCCGAGGAGTTCCGTTCGCTGCGCACGGAGCTGGTCCAGTCCGCCCTCGTGTCGCAGCGGCCGGGGGCGCTCGCCGTGGTGAGCCAGGACGAGGGCGACGGCAAGAGCTACATCGCGGCGAACCTGGCGGTGAGCTTCAGCGAGCTGGGCGGCGCGGTGCTCGTCATCGACGCCGACCTGCGCCGCCCGTCGCAGCACGAGCTGCTGCAGATGCCCATGGGCCCGGGGCTCGCCGAGGTGCTCTGCGGCCAGGTGCCGGAATCCGACGCGGTGCAGGCGGTCGCGGGCATCGCCGGCCTGCACCTGCTGGCGGCCGGCCGCAGCGCGCACGACCCGCTGCAGCTGCTGCAGGGGCCGCGCATGCGCCTGCTGCTCGAAGACGCGCTGGCGCGCTTCGACCACGTGATCGTCGACACGCCCGCGAACGCCGGCGGGCCGGACGCGCGCGTGCTGGCGGTGCAGGCCGGCCGCGTGCTGGTCGTCGGCCGCAGCGGCCACACGCGCGTCGCGCCGTTGCGCAAGCTGCTGGAGCAGCTGGGCCGCAGCCCCGCCGCCATCGCCGGCGTCGTGCTGAACGACCGCTAGGCGGCGGTTGCAACCGTGGCCACGAGGGCCGCGTACTGCGCCTGCATGCGCGTGCCCAGGAACGCCGAGGCCTTGGCCAGCGCGCCCGCGCGCAACGCATCCAGCCGCCCGCGGTGGCGCACGAGGCCGTCGATCGCATCGTGCAACGCTTGCGGCTGCCCCGGCTCGTAGAGCAGCCCCGTCACGCCGTGGTCGACGATCTCGGGCAGGCCGCCGCGGTGCGCGGCGATCACCGGCACGCCCTGCATGTAGGCCTCCAGCACGATCATGCCCAGCGGCTCTTCCCACAGTGAGGGCACGACCAGCACGTCGATCGACTCGTACACCTGCCGCGGGTCGACGAAGCCCAGCATGCGCACGTTGGGCCCGACGCCCTCGCGCAGCAGGTCTTCGTAGTCACGCGCACCGCTGCCCGCCACCACCAGCCGGCACTGCTGGGGCGACCACGCGCGCATTTGCTCGACCAGCACGCGCACGCCCTTGGCCGGCACCAGCTGCCCCACGTAGCCCAGGCGCAGCGGCCGCGCGGTGCGTTCGTCGCGCGCCACCGCCGCGCGCGGCGCGGCGATGGCGTTGAGGATCACTTCGCGCCGGGCCGTGGCGCCGAAGTAGCCGCTGGCGAGGTGGCGCTCCAGCGTGAAGCGGCTCACGCCGACGACGGCGTCGACGCGCGCGGAGATGCGCCGCGCGGGACCGGTGAAGGCCGCGCAGGTGCGGCACTGGCCGTCGCAGTTGCGGCCATCCTGGAACATCGACGTCCTCGGGCACATCAGCGAGTAGTCGTGCAGCGTGTGCACCAGCGGGATGCCGCGGGCCTTGACTTCGTGCCAGGCCGCGCACGAGAAACCCGTGAGGCTGTGCGTGTGCACGACGTCCGGGCGTTCGCTGTCGAGGATGCGCGCGACCTGCCTGCCCATCAGCGGGTTGTAGCGCTCCAGCGCGTGCCACAGCGGCTTGGCGGGGAACATGCGGTCGCGGCGCTCGTGGGGCCAGTACAGGTTTCGCAGGCCGATCGAGTGCACGTCGATGCCGTTGACGCGCGAGCGCTGCGCGCCCCAGCCCGGCATCGTCGTGAGCACCACGCAGTCGTGGCCGGCCGCCGCCAGGCCCTCGGTGACGACCTGCGCGATCTTCTCCGCGCCGCCGACCTGGCGCGGCGGGTACAGCGCGCTCACCACCAGGGCCTTCATGGCGGGGCCCGCCGCCGCGCCGCGTCGCCGATGACGCGGCGGTACACGGCCTCGAGGTGGTCGGCGTGGCGCCCGGGCGTGGGCGGGTCGCTCCAGAACTGCCCGGACGCCGCCTTGCCCAGGCGCGCCGCGAGGCCCGCATCCGTGCGCAGCAGCGCCATCTTCGCGCGCAGGTCGGCCTCGTCGCCCGACGTGAAATGCAGGCCCGTGATGCCGTCGGCGACGAATTCGGCGGCGGCGCTTTCCCGCGGCACGATGGCGGGCACGCCTTCGGCGGCGGCTTCCGCGACGACGAGGCCTTGCGTTTCGTGCCACAGCGAAGGCAGCACCAGCGCCCGGGCCCTGCGCATTTCCGCGGTGATCGCTGGCGATGCGAGCCAGCCGGTCATGCGCGCGGCGGGGCAGGCGTGCGCTACCTCGGCGCGCAACACGCCGTCGCCGACGATGGTGGCCGGCACGCCCAGGCCCGCGGCGGCGCGCGCGAACAGCAGCGCGCCTTTTTCGGGCGACAGCCGGCCCACGAAGAGGAAGGTGTCGTGCGCGCCGACGTCGGCCGGCGCGCGGCGCTCGGCTTCCACGGGGTTGCGCACCGCGTGCACCACGGCGCCGGCGGGCAGGTAGGGCCGCAGGATGCGCGCGCTGTAGCGGCTGACGGTGATGAAGTGCCGCGTGCAGGCGGGGAAGCCCGAGCGCAGCTGGACGGCCTGGCGCACCACACGCCACACCTTGTGCGGGTAGCCGCGCGAATCGCAATGCGTGGCCATGCAGCGCGCGCCCATCGGCTCCAGCGGGCAGTGCCGCAGCGTGCGGTGGTTGAAGAAGCCGCCGTTGGGGCAGGCGGCGAAGTAGTCGTGCAGCGTCGCCACGGCCGGAAAGCGCATGCGCGCGGCCTCGGCCGCGACGCTGGCCGACAGCGCGTGGCTCCAGCCGTGCAGGTGCACCACGGTGTCGGCCGGGTCCAGCGGCGCGAGGATCGCGTGCAGTGCGCGCCGCGCCCGCGCGTTCCAGATGCCTTGCACCGCGGCCTGCAGGCGGTTCGGGTCGTCCGCGATCTCGCGCTGCCCGGTGAAGACCGCGCGGAAGCCGCGCTGCGCATCCCCCGCTTCGTCGTCGCCGGCGGCCAGCAGCGTCACGTCGTGGCCGCGCTGCGCCAGCACGGCGGCGCTGGAGAGGGCGACGCGCGCCACGCCGCCGTCGATGCGGGCCGAATCGTTCACGAGCACGACGTTCATGGCGCCGCCTGCGCGCGGTACAGCGTGTCGAGTTCGCCGACGACGCGCGCGACCTGGAAGCGCTCCTCGTAGCGGCGCCGCCCATGTGCGCCCAGGCGCCGGCGCGAATGCTCGTCGAGGCTCGCCAGGGCCGCGGCCAGCTGCGTCGGCGAATCCGGGTCGACCAGCAGGCCCGTCACGCCGTGCTCGACGGCCTCGGGGATGCCGCCGACGCGCGCGGCCACCACGGTGAGGCCGGCGCGCATGGCTTCCAGCGCGACCATCGGCAGGCCTTCCCAGCGCGAGGGCATCGCGAGCACGTCGGCGCCCGCGTAGAGCGATTCGATGTCCTCGCGCGCCAGCCAGCCCATCGCCGCGACGTTGGCCGGCAGGTCGAGCGGCGCGTCGCCTTCCGCGACGGCGCAGCCGACGATGAGCGCGCTGGCGCGCCCGCCGAGTTCGCGCATCGCGGCCAGCAGCACGTCGACGCCCTTTTGCGGATCGAGCCGGCCGACGAACAGCACCTTCAGGCCGGGCCCGGGCCACGGCGAGACGCGCCGCGCCACGGCGGGCGCGCGGTCGACGATGCCGTTGCGCACGACGGTCATCTTCGCGCCGCGGATGCCGGCCTGGCGGCCGCGGTCGTAGTCCATGCGCGAGACGCAGACCACCTGCCGGCACAGGCGCGACAGGCCGCGCTCGAGCCAGCGGAACACGCGCAGGTGCGCGGGCGCGCCGCGCCGCTCGAATGCCCACCCGTGCGCGCAGTAAATGACCGCCGGCGCGCCGCCCCACAGCCACAGCAGCGGCCGCAGCGCCGCACCGGCGAAGGTGGAATGCAGGTGCACGACCTGCGGCCGCCAGCGGCGCACCGCGCGCAGCGCGACGAACGCCATGCGCAGCGTGCCGGCCGCGCGCCCAGCGCCGGCCGGAAAGGTTTCCAGCCACTTCGGCAGCAGGCCGGGAAACGCGGCGGCGTGTTCGGCGGGCAGCACCGCGCGCACGCAATCCGCGCCGTAGAGGGCCGCCTGCGCGGGCATGATCTCCTCGAGGTAGCTGCCCACGCCGCCCTGCGCGGTCTGCGCGACGTGCAGCACCTTCAGGCCCGGGTGCGGGATGTGGGCGTTCATGGCAGCTGCCTCATCGTCACGCGCGTGCCCGCGGGCACGTCGATCACCTGCACGCCGTTCGCGGCGATGCGCAAGGTGGCGCTGCGCCCGGACGCGTCGGCGTCGATGCGCGAGGGCAGGCCGCAAACGGCGACGGGTGAGAAGCGCGCGCCTTCGCCCGCCGCGTCGAGCTGCACGTTCGCGCCCTGCCGGCCGCGCGGCCAGAGCAGCCAGCGGTCGGTCGACCCGATGCGGAACGACGCCGTGGCCAGTGCCCCCGCGGCCGCGTGCGCCACCGGACGTTGCGCGACGAGCGCCCCGAGTTCGCGCAGCACGCAACCGGCCGGCTTTTCCGTGCCGTCGCGGCGCAGCAGGCCGAAATGGTGCTCGGGGTTGGCCGCGTCGTCGCCGCCGTCCTGCAATTCGTAGAACCACACGCCGGCGACCCAGGGCCGCACGCTCGCCTCGAGCAGGAAGCGCAGCGCGTGCAGCGCCGCTGCCGGTTCCGCCGTTTCGCACGCGCCCTTGTGCGTGGGCCAGCCGACCTCGGTGACGAAGACGGGCATCTGCGCCTTGCCGGCGGCGGACATCAGGGCACGCATCGCGTCCAGGCGCGTGGCCAGTTCGTCCGATCCCGCCGCCGCGCCCGTGCAGTGGTTGTACAGGTGCAGGGCGACGCCGTCGGCGTGCGACAGCAGGCCGTGCGCGAGGGCCTCGCGCATCCACGGCCAGCCGGGGATGTCGTCGCCGGCCGAACCGGCCAGCACCTGCACGCCGGGATGGGCGGCCTTGAGTTCCGCATACGTCGCGGCGGCGAGCGCGACGTAGTCGCGCGCACCGCCGTTGCTGCCGCCTTCGGCGCGCGCGCCGGACTTGAGGTTCCATTCGTTCCACACCTCGGCCCACTGCACCTGCGGCTGCGCGCGGGCGACGGCAAAGGCGGCATAGCGCGCGAACGCGGCGCGCGCGCGCGGCGACTGCGGCTGGCCGCCGCCGTCGTAGCCCGGGTGGCCGAAGTCGAGCGTGAGCAGCGCGGCGAAAGGCGGCGGCATCGACTGCCACACGCGGGTGGAATTCAGCGCGCCGCGCTGCAGCTCCAGCGTGCCCGAGGTTTCCACGTCCCACCAGAACATCTCGTCGCGCGCCGAGCCGAACCGCGAGCGCTGCATCCACGCGCGGAACGCGGCTGCGTCGGTGCGGGCGGGCATGTAGCCCACGTGGGTCTGCACCCCGAGCACGAGGGGTGCGGCGCCCGCGGCAAGCCCGGTTGCCGCCAGGGCCGCGGCGCATGCGAGGTGCGCGAAGCAGCGCCAACTCATGCCTGCCCCCCGCCGGCGCGCGGGCGCGCCGCGAACGCGCAGAGCACGGCGCCGAAGCACATGCCGAAGACGACGCAGAAGAAGCTTTCTTCGACCATGCTGATCGACATGCCGTAGCCGTAGGCGATGACGAGCATCGCCGCGGCCGCGCGTGCGATCTCCGGGCGCTCGGCGAGCGCGAGCCGTCGCATGCCGACGGCAGGCAACGCGTAATACGCCACGCCCGGGACGCCCAGGCTGACCAGCATGAACACGGCGATGTTGTCCGCCGCGTTGAAAAGATGCGGTGCGTCGCCGTAGACCTGCGGCGTGCCGATGCTGCCCGGCCCCGCGCCCAGCACCGCTGCGGGGCCTTGCGGCAGCAGCGCGAAGGCCTCTGGCCACATCATGGTGAAGCGCTCCCACACCGACATCAGCAGCGGGGGAAAGGAATCGGCCGCGATGGCTGCGGACGCATCGCCGAACACGATGACCAGGGGCAGCACGAGCGTCACCACGCACAGGGTGCGGACCAGGAGCACGCCGGAGCCGGGGCGGAAGGACTGCAGGACGACCCAGGCGGCAGCGACGGGAAACGCCAGCACCATGCCCTTGCTGGTGGTGAGGACGATGCCGGCGAACGCGGCCACGGCGATCGCGGACTGGGCCCACATGCGGCGGAAGCACAGCATGGCGAGCAGGCCCGAGATGCCCAGGATCATCGCGGCGTTGAACGACGTGCGCGTGAACCCCGGCAGGCGCGAGATGCCGCCGGGAATCCACCACGTGCGGGTGGTGGAGACCGGCCCGAACGACGTGCGGTACTCCAGGCCTTCCCAGGGCAGCGTGCCCACGGCGAAGTTCAGGCACACGCCAGCGAGCGTCACCGCGAACACCACGCACATGAAGCCGAGCGCCGCGCGCCAGCGCCGGCGCACCAGCGGCCACATCGCGATGCCGTAGGGGATGAACATGAAGATCTTCAGGCCGAACGCGATCGGGAAGAGCCCGACGCCCACCACGGCGGCGTAGGCGGCGTGCAGCGCGAGCACCGCCGCGGGAATGGCGATCGCCAGCTCCAGCTTGCCGTGCAGCAGCGAGCGGATGAACAGGAAGGCCAGCGAGCCGACGGGAATCGCGTCGCGCAGGTACAGCGCGTCGGGCAGGCCGGCCGTGGCCAGCACGTAGCGCAGCGGGCCTTCGACGGCGAGCGACAGCAGGTAGGCCGCGAGCAGGACGCACAGCACGGACTCGGCCGTGCGCCCGGCCGGCACGGGCGCGGCGCGCGCAGGGCGTCCCGCGACGTTCGCGTGGTGCGCGATCGCCGTCATGGCGCCACCGCCTGCGGCACCGGCTTGCGCAACCGCACGACGATGAGCACCAGCATGCCGGCCAGCAGGAAGGCGTGCGACCCGTAGGCGGCCATCACGGCGCCGGCCCAGCCGAATCCGGGCACGAGCTGCAGGTTGAGCACCAGCGCGACGCCCGCCGTGAGGGCGTGCACGAGCCCGAGCGGCTGCTGCGCGTCGGCGCCCGCCAGCGCCGCGGCGGCGATGGTGTGCGTCGTGAAGAAGACGGGCAGCAGGCACATCCAGCGCATGATCTCGACCGAGCCGTGGTAGGACTCGCCCAGCAGCCACGGCACCGCCGGCGCGCCGGCGTACAGCGCCACGCCCAGCACCACGCAATAGGCGGCCGCGGCCATGACGAGCGGCCGCACCGCGCGCAGCGTGCCGGGCAGGCCCGCTTCGTGCCCCTTGCGGAACATGCGCGCCTGCACGGCCACCATCAGCGCGAAGACCGGCATGCAGGCCATGAAGACGATGCGGAACGCGGCCGTGTACACGCCGGCCGTGGCGGTGGACGCGCTGCGGGCCAGCACCGACTTGTCGATGTCGAACTGCACGCTGCGCGAGGCGATCGACACCGAGAAGAAGAAGCCGCTGCGCGCATCGGCGATGGCGCTGGCCAGCGCGGTGCGCGGGCGGCCGAGCATCGCGATGGCCGTCGCGAGCACGGCGGTGGCGGCCACCACGCCCGAGGCGAGGTGCAGCCCCGCCCACGCGAGAGCCGTCGGCGGCGTGAGCCCCGCCCAGAGCGCGGCGGCGCACAGCACGCGCGCGGCCATGTGCAGGTTGTAGAACAGCACCGGGAAGCGGTGCCGGTCCAGCCCGTAGAACACGTGCGCCGCGACGTCGATGTACTTGGTGAGCAGGATGTCGGACACGCCGACCAGCAGCATCAGCAGCCACGTCCCCGGCTCGCGCAGGAAGCCAGCGCCGATGGCGACGGCGAGGGCGACGCCGATCACGGCCGTGCCCGTCGTCATCGCCAGCGCGTTGCCCAGGCTGGTGGCGGCGCTCGCCTGGCCGCGCGCGATGCGCAGCACCGCCATGTTGCCCAGGCCCAGCCCCGAGAACGGCACCAGCACGGAGACGATGGCGACCACGCTGGCCACATGCCCGAACTCGGCGGGGCCGAGCGCGCGCGCCAGCAGGAAGAATTGCAGGGCCTGCAGCAGGGCGATCGAGAACTGGCTGCCCATGACGAACGCGGAGCGGCGCGCCAGCGGGTTGCGCGCCTGGCGCCGCCATTGCGCGCGCAGCCAGGGCCACGTGACGCCGGGTGCGCGGCGCGGCAGCGCGGGATGCACGGCGTCAGAACGCATGCTTGTCGCCGAACACCAGCAGCCTGACCGTGCGCACGATGATCAGCAGGTCCAGCGCGACGCTCCACGAGCGCAGGTAGGCCAGGTCGTATTCGGTGCGGCGGCGCATCGCGGGCAGGTCGTCGCCGCCGCGGCAGCCGTTGACCTGCGCCCAGCCGGTGATGCCCGGCCGCACCTTATGGCGCACCATGTAGCCGGGAATGAGCTTGCGGAACTGTTCGTTCACCGACAGCGCGTGGGGCCGCGGCCCGACCAGGCTCATCGTGCCGAGCAGCACGTTGATCAGCTGGGGCAGCTCGTCGAGCGACGTGCGCCGCAGCACCGCGCCGACGGCGGTCACGCGCACGTCGTCGCGGGTCACCTGCGCGAACGCGCCGCGGCCGTCGTCGGAGCCGGTCATCGTGCGGAACTTCAGCACCACGATCTCCTTGCCGTCCAGGCCGTAGCGCGGCTGGCGGAAGAACGCCGGGCCGGGCGAGGAGGCGCGCACGGCCAGCGCGATCACGGCCAACAGCGGCAACACCACGGGCAGCGAGCCGACGACCAGCAGCAGGTCGAGCGCGCGCTTCATCGCGCCCGGTGCGCCGCTGATCGGCGTTTCGCACACGGAGAGCACCGGCACGCCGCCGAGCGTGGTGACCGATCCCTGGATCAGGTCGGCCACCGAGATGTCGGGCACGAAGTGGATCGAGGCGGTCGTGTCGCGCAGCGCGCCGAGCAGGCCGAGCACGCGCGGGTGGCTGGCCATCGGCAGCGAGATGTAGATGGCGCCGATGCCGTGCCGCTTGACGTAGTCGCCCACGTCCTGCAGCGACCCGATGACGGGCGCGGCCGCATGCAGCGCGAGGCGCGCGGCGTTGCGGTCGTCGAAGAAGCCGACGAAGTCCTGGCCCGCCGCTTCCTGGCGGCCGATCGCATGCGCGATGCGCAGGCCGATGTCGTTCACCCCGACAACCACGACCTTGCGCAGCGGGTAGGCGGGCCGCACCCGGCGCGCCAGCCACGGCGACGCGGCGTGCAGCAGCAGCATCGCGGCCGGGGCGGCGACGAGCCATGTGAGCGTGACGCGGGCGTCCAGCTGCCACGGCAGCGCGAACGCGGCGCTGGCGGCCCACACGGTGCCCGCGGCCAGCGCGATGCGCAGCCAGGACGACACCAGCATGCCCAGCACGCGCGCCGACAGCCGGCGCAGCGGGATTTCCGAGGGGAACAGCAGGAAGGTCGCCGCAAGCAGCACCACCACGTCGCTCTGCGTCAATGCCGCGCCCCACGCCTGCAGCGCCGCGACGTAGGCGGCCACCACCGCGGCGGGATCGAGCGCGGACTTGAGCAGCGACCACGGCCAGGGCAGCCGTGAACTGGCCGGCTCCGACAGCGGGCCGTGCGTGTGGATCCTGAGCGTGCCGCGTTCCATCCCGACCCACTCTAGGGGTGCGGGCGGCGCGCGGGATGGTCAAAACATCCCTGCCGCGGGGGAGGGAAGTGCTAAGGCGGGCGCAGTCCCCTTCTGTTCGCCAGCGAACAGTGCGCCCGCGTCGCTTGCGTCAGCGCGTCGTCGAGATGCGCACCGTGTCGGACGCCACGTTGCCTGCCGCGTCCGTGGCCTGGGCCTGCACGTTCCCCGACCAGTGCTTGCGGTTCGGCAAGGTCAGCTGGCAGTTGAACGGCGGGCTCGTCGCCACGCAGCTGGAGCCGTTCACCGTGAAGCGCACCTGCTTGACCCCGGCGTTGTCGGACGCGACGGCCGACGCCCAGATCGTGGCGCCCGGCGCGAACACGCTGCCCGCTGCCGGCCCCGTCATTCCCACCAGCGGCGCCTGCGTGTCGACGGGTGCCGTGGGCGGCGGCGGCGCGCTGGCCACGGTCTGCTGCATCGCCGTGATCTCGGCATCGGTGAGCAGGCCGCGGCTGGTGATGGCCAGGCGCTCGGCGGCCGACAGCGCGCCGCCGGCGAAGGCGGACGCGAGGGCCAGGTGGAGCTTGGGCGTCGACAGGTTGTACATGAGCCCGAAGCGGTTCTCGGGCGCCGCCTTGGTGGGTTCGTCGAGCAGTTCGTACACATGAACCGATTCGATGTTGGCGATGGTCTGCGCGCGCAGGTCCTTCAGGTGCTTCGCGAAGGCCTTCAGGCACGCCTCCGTCACCGGCGCGCCGGCGCTGTTCTCGTAGCCCGCGTCGTAGATCTCGCCGCAGTTGAATTCGTTGACGTGCACCGGCTTGCCGAATTTCGCCAGCTGCGCGAGCGGGCCGCCGGTGCCGAACCACGGGTCGGTGAGCATGCTCGCCGTGTTGGCATGCGGGTACACGTGCCAGCCCACCACGTCGAACAGCACGCCGTTCTGTTGCATGAAGGCGAGGAAGCCGAAGTCCCGGCCGACCTCGCCGAGGATGGTGCGCAGGGGCACGCCGGAACTCGCGCGGATGTCGCGGATGGCGCGCGACATGCCGCGCAGCACGGCGGTGAGCGTCGCCACGCAAGGCTTGCCCTGGTACGGCGCCGTGGCGGTGCCCGCGCTGTTCCACGGCACCTCGCGCATGATCTCGGGGCGCAGCTGCGTCTCGTTCAGCAGCTCGAAGTCGTGCACGATGTCCTTCACGCCGTTCACGGCCGCCGCGGCCTGGTTGTACGCGTCCTGCTCGACGCCGGCGAGGTTCGGGTTGCAGCTGTTGTCCCACTGGTAGGAGATTTGCAGCGCCACTTCGACGGTGCCGCCGTTGGCGCGGATCTTCTGCACCTGGTCGCGGAATGCGCTCTGGTCCTGGCCGCCGATGAGGTCCATGCGCGAGGTCTTCAGGTTGCGCTGCTTCATGACGGCGGCGACCTGGTCGTTGGTGGCTGCGGTGCCGCCGCGGTGCGTGTTGACGCCGATGTCGATCGCCCGTGCCGGGGTCGCGAGCGTTGCCGCCACGATCGCCAGGCCCAGGATTCTTGTCTCCAAGCTCATCGCTGTCCTTCGAAATGCAAGGTGGGCCATGGCGGGGGCCCGGCCATGGATGAGCACGGATCGTAGGAGCGACGGATGAGCTACCCCTCCTGAAGAGGTAACGGAATGGATGAGCTGTTACCCCCGCGCGGGGCGCAAGTGACGGCGGGCCGGGGGCTTGAGGCGGGTCGGCGCGCGTTACTGCTGAGCAAGTTACCCGGCGTTGCACCGGGCCTGCGGTGAAATCTCAGTAGCGGTAGTGGCGGTCGTCACGCTCGCCGCGCAGCGCGCTGGACACGAGGTGCGACAGCTTCCACAGCCCCGTGCCGTGGCTCACGTAGGGACGCACCGCGGGCGTGAAGCCGAACTTGGACAGGAAGGCGCCGGAGCGGTGCGTGCCGAACCCGTCGGTGTCGAAGTCCAGGCCGCGCCCGTGCGCCAGGCTCGCCGCGTGCGCGATCAGCAGGCTGAGCGCGCCGGTGCTCGCGCACTCGGGGTTGCGCGCCGAAAGCCAGAAGTACAGGCTGCGCGCGTCCCACACCAGCACGGCGCAGGCGGAATCGACGCCGCCGGCGCCCTCCGCGCACAGCACGGTGGCCTGGCCGCGCGCATGCGCCGCATCGAACAGCCGCTGGACGTCGGCCGCGTCAGCGCGCGACTTCGCCCCGAACTGCGAGCGCAGAACCGCGAAGAAGCGCGACAGGTCCGCGCCCTCGACGACTTCGAAGTCGCGCGCCGCCTTGTTCACGACGTTGCGCGTCTTCTGGTGCATCGCGGCGCGCGACGCCTCCGACGCCGCGGCGACGAAGGTGTAGGTGTGCCCCACCGGGTAGTTCAGCATGACGAAGGGCAGGGCGTTCGGGCAGTTCGTGCCCAGCGCGAGGTCGAAGCGTTCGTGCGGCGGCAACTGCGCCATCAGCGCCGCCAGGATCTTGACCTTCTTCATGAGCGCATGGCCGGGTGCGCCCGGCGGCGGCTGCAGCCAGGGGCTGGCCGTGCGCGTGAGCGGCGGCAGCCCGATGAAGCGCAGGCCCATGCGCCGGGTCGCCGCGAACGACAGTGAGCCGACGAGGACCTGGTCCCAGCGCACCTCCACGCGCTGCCAGCCGCCCGGGGCCGCGGCGTCCAGCCACCAGTCCTCGTCGAAGATGCAGCCGGCGGGCACCGCGCTCACGCTGAAAAACCCGCCGGTGAGCGCTGCAGCTTCGTCACGTAGAACTCGCGGCACGCCTGCGCGAAGCTGTGCCGCAGGTCCGACAGCAGGTAGCGCGCGTGGCGACGGTCGGCGTCCAGCAGGCTCCAGGGGCGCAGCAGGCGCGCGCGGTGCAGGCGCGCCGCCTGCGCGCGCGGCGCGAGCGTGCCGGGCACGAGGAACTCGCGGATGATGTTGTAGCCGGAGAGCAGGCCCACCAGCGAACCTTCGTACGTGAAGCGCGGGTTGCACTCGATGAACCAGGGCCTTCCGTCGGTGCCCACGCGCATGTCGAAGCCGATCGCGCCGTCCAGCTGCAACGCCGAGGCCGCGCGCGCGAGCAGGGCCCACAGCCGCGGCTCGTCGACCACGCGGAATTCGCCGGCGTCCAGGCCGTACGCGATCGCGGCGACGATATCGCCCGCCTTGCAAAGGAGCAAGGCGTTGACGTCGCTGCCCTCGATGAACTCCTGCACCACGATGGGGTGGTGGTCCAGCGCGCGGATGCGCCGCAGCGCCGCCTCGTCGCGCCGCTCCAGTTTCCACACGCCATGGCCGGCGTGGGCATCGACGGGCTTGATCATGACCGGCCGCGCATCCAGCGTCTGCAGCAGCTCGAGGACCTCCTGCGGGCCGTCGCAGGCGGTGGTCGCCGGGTGCGGCAGGCCGAGCGCCGCGCACACCTGCGCGAACGAGTCCTTGTTGACGAGGCGTTCGAACGCCGCGGCGGCCGGCACCGGGAACGTGCGCACCGCGATGCCGCGCCCGTGCCACACGACGAAACGCGTCGTCGCCGGGTCGGAGGCCAGCACGATCTGCGCGCCCAGCGCGTGCGCCAGCGCGTTGACTTCGTGCACGGCTTCCCCCGAAGCCCATGCGCCTGCGCGGACCGCGTGCAAGCCCGCGCAGTACCGCGAGCGCGCGAGCCGCGCCGCCGCACTGCCCGCCGTGCCCAGCACGTGCACCCGCATGCCGGCGTCGTTCACGCATCGCATCACACGGTACGTGAGTTCGTCGCCATCGGCCAGCAACAGGGCCGGGGCGCGCTCGTTCGCGGTGCGGGTCGTGGGCATCGTGCCCCCATTGGGCGCGCCCGGCGGGCCGCGCACATGGGTGAGCCGTCCCGCACGCGCGGGGAGGTTCCGCCCACGGCCGCACACATCGTGACACCTGGCGCGACCGTGGGTGCGCCAGCGCACCGACGATTCGCTGTGTGGCATTCATCCTACAAGCACACCACCGAGGACACCGCAATGGATGCGCCGCAAGTTGCACACACCGATCCCGTCGTCGTTGCAATGGCGTCCGAACGCACGGCAAGGCCCGCCCGCGACGCGGCGGACCTCGAGCGGCGCCGCAACGTGTACCTGGCCACGGTGGCTCATGAGATCCGCAATGCGCTCGCGCCGCTGTCGTGCGCCATCGACGTGCTGGCCGCCCGCGCGCGTGCGGACGACGCGTCCGCGGACATGCTCCCCATCGCGCGCCGGCAGGTGGCGCAGCTCGCCGGCCTCACCGAAGACCTCCTGGACATCGGGCGCGCGGTGACCGACGAGTTCCGCATGGAGTTCAAGCGACATGCCGTGCAGGACCTGGTCGGGGGCGTGGTGGCCGCCTGGTCGGTGCTGGCGCAGACCAAGCAGCAGTCCATCACCGTGGAAATGCCGTTGCCGCCGCTGTGGGTCCGCGCGGACCGCCTGCGCCTGGGCCAGGCGCTGCAGAACGTCGTGGGCAACGCGATCAAGTTCACGCCGGAAGGCGGGCGCATCCTGGTGCGGGTGTTCGCCACCCAGGCGCACGCGACGATCTGCGTCACCGACAGCGGCATCGGCATCGCCGAAGCCGACCTCGCCAACATCTTCCAGCTCTTCTACCGCGTGCGCCGCGAGGGCCCCGGGCCCGGCGGGTTCGGCATCGGGCTGGCGCTGGCACGGCAGTTCGTCGAATGCCACGGTGGCATGGTCAACGCCCGCAGCGAGGGCGCGGGGCGCGGCAGCACCCTCACCATCACCCTGCCGCTCGCGGGAGCGCCCGTAGCGGCTTGACGGCGCGACCCCGGATCGTTGTGTGCGTCACCGCACAAACCGCCAATTCACGGCGGGGCCGGTCTACACTGGGCTTTCCACCACATCGCCCTGGGAGCCCCCTTGTCCGCAGTCAGTGTTGCCCTCCAGGGCAGGGACCTGCTCCAGCACAACCTGCTGCTCGCGGCGCTGCCGCAGGAGACGATGGACCGCTGGGTGCCCGTCATGGAAAGCGTGCGGCTCGACCTCGGGCAGGCCCTGTACGAGCCCGGCGTGACGCTGGCGCACGCCTACTTCCCCGTCACCGCGCTGGTCTCGCTGCTGTACGTGATGGAGAGCGGCGCATCGACCGAGATCGCGGTGATCGGCAACGACGGCATCGTGGGCATCTCGCTGTTCATGGGCGGCGGCTCCACCTCCAGCCGCGCGGTGGTCCAGAGCGCGGGCGCCGCGCTTCGGCTGCCGGTGGCGGACCTCATGTCCGAGTTTTCGCGCGGCACGCTCACGTCGCACCTGCTGCTGCGGTACACGCAGGCCCTCATCACGCAGATGACGCAGACGGCGGCGTGCAACCGGCACCATGCGATCGACCAGCAGCTGTGCCGCTGGCTGCTCCTGAGCCTGGACCGCCTGCCGGGCACCGAGCTGGTGATGACCCAGGAACTCATCTCGAACATGCTCGGCGTGCGGCGCGAAGGAGTGACCGAAGCCGCATCGCGCCTGCAGCGCGCGGGGCTGATCCGCTATTCGCGCGGGCGCATCCAGGTGCTCGATCGCGCGGGCCTCGAGCGCCGCGCGTGCGAGTGCTACGAAGTCGTGCGCAAGGAATACTGCCGGCTGCTGCCCGAATTCCCCAAGGTGTAAGCAGCGGCTGCGTGAGCGGCCTGGCAGACAGACAGCACGGGCGCATGCGCGCACCGTGGTCCGTGACCCCCCACAACAAGCTCATCGATTCGCTGCCGGCCGCCGACCGCGCGGCCCTCTTCGCCAGCGGCAACCAGGTGGACCTCAGCGTCGGCCAGTCGCTGCAGGCCTCGCGCCACAGCATCGCTCGCGTCTACTTCCCCACGTCCGCGTACGTGTCCCTGCAGGCGCGCACGGAGCCCGCCGGCGCCGAGGTGATGATGGTCGGCCACGAAGGGGCGCTGGGCGGACAGCTGGTGCTCGGGGAAGGCGCGCAGCCGCTGGACATGGTGGTGCAAGGCGCCGGCGAGGCGTTGCGCGTGGACGGCGCGGCCTTCGGCGACCAGCTGGCCGGCAGCCCGGCGCTGCGAGCCGCGCTCCACGCCTACGTCGACTACATGATCCAGCAGATCGCCATTTCGTGCGGCTGCGTCCACGGCCACGTGCTGCTCGAGCGCCTGGCGCGGCGGCTGCTGACCACGCACGATTGCGCGCGCCGCGCGGACTTCCACGTGACGCACGAATTCCTGGCGGCGGTGATGGGCGTGCGGCGGGTGGGCGTGACCAATGCCGCGTCGCTGCTGCAGGACCAGGGGCTGATCACCTACCGGCGCGGCGAGGTCTCGGTGGTGGACCGCAAGGGGCTGGAAGCCGCGTCGTGCGGCTGCTATGCGGATTCGCGCCGCACCTACACGCGGGCCATGAGGGGCGTGCGCGACCCGTGAGCCGCGTCAGCTGGTGAGCATGCCGTGCGTGCGGGCGTAGTGGATCGTCTGCGTGCGGCTCTTCACGCCCAGGCGGCGGAACAGGCGCCACAGGTGCACCTTCACCGTGTGCTCGCTGATGCCGAGTTCGTCGGCGATCTCGCGGTTGGAGAGGCCGCGGTCCAGCATCACGATCAACTGCTTCTGGCGCTTGGACAATTTGTTGTCCGTGGGCGAGAGCTCCTCGAAGCCGCCGTCGGCGTTGAGCAGCGCCCGCAGCGCGTTGCCGATTTCCTGGGCGCCGGCCGACTTCTCGATGTAGATGTCGGCGCCGGCTTCGATGCAGCCTTCCTCGGCGTCGGCCGCGGGCGAGGCGGACAGCACGGCCAGCGGCGTTTCGGGGAAGAGCTTCTTCAGCTCGTGGATGCCCGAGGTGCCCGTGGTGTCGGGCAGCTTCAGGTCCAGGCAGATCAGGTCCGGCGCGCCGTGCTGGCGCACCGCCGCACTCACGCCGCCGATGCGTTCGAGCTCGACGACGCTCGCGCCCGGGCGCAGGCGGCGCAGCAGCATCACGACCGCTTCGCGCATGAGCGGGTGGTCGTCGATGACGTAGAGGTTCATGGCCTTGGGGGCCGGACGGGATTCGGGGGTAGCGGTGGCCATAGAACCAAGGATAACGCGATCGGGCCCCCTTGGTAAGAGGAATGGCATTAGCATGCCACCGTCGGGCGGCCCTAGGGCCGCAGCCGTCAGGCGGCTGACAGCGCGGCGAGCGCGGCGCCGAACTCCCCGGCGGCCACCCCGTCGGCCAGCACGAGGGTGCCGGCCACGGCCGGGTCATCCACCGGCGCGCCCTTCTTCAGGTCGGCGATCACCTGGCCCGCCTGCTGGGGCGAGTCGAACGCGCGGCTTTGCGCCAGCAGGCGGCCGTGGGCGTCGAGGAACTTGAAGTAGAACTTGCCGTCGGCCTCGCGGTACTGCTTGAACGAGGGCAGCGCCGCCTTCTCCTTCTTCTTCGCCTTGCCGGCCACGTCGGCCAGGTTGCGCAGGCCCACGGCGGCCTTCAGTTCCGCCATCAGCGGCGCGGCGAGCGCGCGGGCCTTCTCGGCGCCGCGTTGCAGCGTGCGCTCGATCTGCGCGGGGTCGTTCACCAGCGCGTCGTACTTCTCGCGCATCGGCGCGATCTCGCGGTCGATGCGCTCGAACAGCATCTGCTTCGCATCGGCCCAGGAGATGCCCTGCGCGTACGCCTTGCGCAGCGCGTCGGTCTCTTCCTTCGAGGCGAAGGCTTCGTAGATCTGGAACAGCGCCGAGCCTTCGACCTTCTTGGGCTCGCCCGGGCCGCTGGAGTCGGTCACGATGGCCATGATCTGCTTGCGCAGCTGCTCGCGCGGCGCGA
The DNA here is from genome assembly GCF_037572775.1 of Ramlibacter sp. PS4R-6. Taxonomy (NCBI): domain Bacteria; kingdom Pseudomonadati; phylum Pseudomonadota; class Betaproteobacteria; order Burkholderiales; family Comamonadaceae; genus Ramlibacter; species Ramlibacter sp. PS4R-6. Next base: position 1,578,507 of record NZ_JBBHKA010000001.1, read on the forward strand.
ACAGCGGGATCACGTTGTCGTAGCTCTTGCTCATCTTGCGCCCGTCGGTGCCGGGCAGCAGCGCCACGGTGTCGTCCACCTGCGCTTGCGGCAGCACGAGGTGCTCGCCATAGAGGTGGTTGAAGCTGGCCGCGATGTCGCGCGCCATCTCGATGTGCTGGACCTGGTCGCGGCCCACCGGGATCCAGTTCGCCTTGAACAGCAGGATGTCGGCGGCCATGAGCACGGGGTACATGAACAGGCCCGCCGTCACGTCGTTGTCCACGTCGACGCCCGCGGCGGTGTTCTTGTCCACCTGCGCCTTGTACGCATGCGCGCGATTGAGCAGGCCCTTGCCCGTGACGCAGGTGAGCAGCCACGTGAGCTCGGGGATCTCGCGGATGTCCGACTGGCGGTAGAAGTACACGTGCTCGGGGTCGAGCCCGCAGGCGAGCCAGCAGGCGGCGATCTCCAGCGTGGAGCGCTGCACGCGCGCCGGCTCGTCCACCTTGATCAGCGCGTGGTAGTCCGCCAGGAAGTAGAAGTTGACCGTGCCGGGCTTGCGGCTGGCCTCCACCGCGGGGCGCAGCGCGCCGACGTAGTTGCCCAGGTGCGGCGTGCCGCTGGTGGTGATGCCGGTGAGGAAGCGGACGGGGGCGGTCATGATCCGAAGGCGGCCGTGAAGGGTGTGAGCAGCACGTCGAGCACGACGTAGCCGAACGCGATGAGCGGGCGCAGCCACCAGTCGCTGACGATGCCGGCGATCACCAGCGCCATCACGATGAAGAAACCCCAGGGCTCGATGCGGCTGAAATTCCACGCCATGCGCCGCGGCAGCAGGCCGACGAGGACGCGGCCGCCGTCGAGCGGCGGCAGCGGGAACAGGTTGAAGGCCCACATCACCAGGTTGGTCAGCACGCCGGCCTTGCACATCTCGATCCAGAAGCGCTCGGTGACCCCCGAGCCCGCGAGCACGACGAACGCGATGCCCCACAGGATGGCCTGGATGAAGTTGGACGCGGGGCCCGCGAGCGCGACCCAGATCATGTCGCGCTTGGGATGCCGCAGCGCGCCGAAGTTCACCGGGACCGGCTTGGCGTAGCCGAAGAGGAAGGCGCCGTGCGTCGCGAAGTACAGCAGCAGCGGCATCACGATCGTGCCGAGCGGGTCGATGTGCTTGATGGGGTTGAGCGTGACGCGGCCCGCGACATAGGCGGTGTTGTCGCCGAAGTAGCGGGCAACGTAGCCGTGCGCCGCCTCGTGGATGGTGATCGCGAAGAGCACCGGCAAGGCGTAGATGAGGACGGTCTGGATGATGTTGGAGGAACCCACGCGGGGGATTGTCTCAGAGCCCGAGAGCGGCCAGGCTGCCGCGCCCTTCGCGCACGACCACCGCATCGCCGCCGGTTCCCATCGGCACGAGGTCCAGCACCGTCGTCGGCTTCGAGGGGCACGCGCCCGCGTCGACCACGCCCGCCAGCTGGTGCTGGAAGCGGTCGCGGATCTCGCGTGCGTCGTTCAGCGCCTCGCTCTCGCCGGGCGCGATCATGGTGGTGGACAGCAGCGGCGCGCCGTGCAGCGACAGCAGCTCCTGCAGCGTGTGGTGGTCCGGCACGCGCAGGCCGATGGTCTTGCGCTGCGGGTGGCTCACGCGGCGCGGCACTTCGCGCGTGGCTTCGAGGATGAAGGTGTAGGGCCCGGGCGTGCCGAGCTTGAGCATGCGGTACTGCTTGTTGTCCACGCGCGCGTAGTTGGCCAGCTCCGACAGGTCGCGGCACAGCAGCGTCAGGTGGTACTTCTCGTCGAGCCGGCGGATCTCGCGCAGGCGGTCGGCGGCGGCCTTGTCGTCCAGGTGGCAGGCCAGTGCGTAGCTCGAGTCGGTGGGCACCGCCAGCACGCCGCCCTTGTGCAAGAGCGCGACGGCCTGCTTGAGCAGGCGCGGCTGCGGGTTCTCCGGGTGCACTTCGAAGAGCTGCGCCATGGTTCAGGCCTCGATCGGTTCGAGCTTGACGCGGCTTTCGCGCACCGTGAGCCAGCCGCCGATGCCGCCGCAGATGACGATGAGCACCATCCCCACGAGCGACCACCCATCCGGCACGTGCGAGAACACGAGCGCGCCCGCCACCATCGCGAACGCGATCTGCGAATAGAGGTAGGGCGACAGCGTGGCGGCCGGCGCGCGCTGGAAGGCCAGGATCAGCATGAAGTGGCCGATGGTGGCGGCCACGCCCATGAAGCACAGCAGCGCCCACAGGAACGCGCGGTCGATGTGCACCCACACGAACGGAAGCGCCAGCGACGCGATCAGCGTGCCGACCCAGCCCGTGTACAGGTGCATGGTGACCGGGTCTTCGGTGCGGGCGAGGCGGCTCGTGAGCACCTGGAACCAGGCGTTGGTGCCCACCAGGCCCAGCGGCAGCAGCGTGGCCCAGTGGAAACTGTCCGCGCCGGGGCGGATGATGACCAGCGTGCCGACGAAGCCGCCCGCCACCAGCACCCAGCGCAGCGGCGACACGTGCTCCTTCAGTACCGTCGCGGCGAGCACGGTGACCACGAGCGGCGCGATGGCGACGATGGCGGTGAACTCGCCCACCGGCATGTACTTCAGGCTCGCGAAGGCGAACAGGCTGCTCGTCAGGAGCAGCACGCCGCGCAGCACCTGGAACTTGGGATGCTGCGTGCGCCACACGCGCATGCCGCGCATCGGCAGGACCACGATGGTGGTCGCGAACGCCTGGAAGGCGTAGCGGAACCACAGCGCCATCAGCAGCGGCACGCCGGCGCTGACGTACTTGGTCGTCGTGTCCAGCGCCGAGAAGCAGGCGCAGGCGGCGACGACCAGCGCGATGCCGGCAAGCGGGTGGTATTGGGGCGTCACTGGATGCGGTCCGCTAACACTTCCCAGACGGGCGTGAGCTCGCCGGGCAGGTAGGGTAGCGCACCCAGGTCGGTATGGCTTTCTTCGGGGCTGTGGAAGTCGCTGCCGCGCGACGCGGCCAGGCCGAACTCCCGGGCGGTGGCGGCGTACTGCACGTACTCGGCCGTGGTGTGGCTGCCGGTGACCACCTCGACGCCGCGGCCGCCGTGCGTCTTGAACTCGATGAAGAGCGCGTACTCCTCGTTCGGCGTGAAGCGGTACCGCGCGGGATGGGCGATGACGGCCATGCCGCCGGCGCGCGTGATCCAGCGCACCGCGTCGCCCAGCGATGCCCACTTGTGCTCGACGTAGCCGGGCTTGCCTTCGGTGAGGAAGCGGTCGAACACCTCGTAGGTGTCCTTGCACACGCCCGACTCCACCAGGAAGCGCGCGAAGTGCGTGCGCGAGACGAGCTCGGGGTTGCCGGCGTACTTCGTCGCGCCTTCGTAGGCGCCCTTGATGCCGACCTTGGCCAGGCCCGCGGCCATCTCGCGCGCCCGCGCGTCGCGGCCGCCGCGCACGGCCACCAGGCCGCGCAGCATCTCGGCGTCGTCGGGATCGAACCCCAGGCCCACGATGTGCACGGTGCGGCCCGCGAAGGACACGGAAATCTCCGTGCCCGTGAGGTATTTCATGCCGTGCGCCCGCGCTGCCTCCATGGCTCGCCGCTGGCCGCCGATCTCGTCATGGTCGGTGAGCGACCACAGCTCCACGCCGTTGGCCGCCGCGCGGGCCGCGAGCGCCTCGGGGGTCAGCGTGCCGTCGGAGACGAGGGAGTGGCTGTGCAGGTCGGCATTGAGGATGGACACGCCCCGATTTTAGGTTTGGGGGTGCATTCGCGCTGGGGCAGGGCCTTCAGCCTCCTGTCAGTTCAGCGCGCCGGCCTCGCTGCGGATGTCGTGCTTTGTTCTCAACGCGCATTCGATGCCCGCCTTCAGGCCCGCCACGATGTTTTCTAGCGGCATGGAAGGCTGGCCCTGGTTGGGGAGCCAGGGCACGTGAATGAAGCCGCCACGCGTGCGTTTGAGCCGGGGATTCGTCGCGAGCTCGTGCATCAGGCCGTAGAACGTGTGGTTGCACACGAAGGTGCCCGCGGTCTGCGACACCTCGGCGGCGATGCCCGCATCGAGCATGGCGGCGCGCATGGCCTTGATCGGCAAGGTGCTGAAGTACGCCGCCGGCCCGTCGGCGACGACGGCCGTGTCCACCGGCTGTGCGCCGGCGTTGTCGGGGATGCGCGCGTCATTGACGTTGATCGCCACGCGCTCCAGCGACAGCGCGCCGCGGCCGCCGGCCTGGCCCGTGCCGACCACCAGAACCGGCAGGTGCCTGAGCAGTTCCTCGCGCAGAGCTTGCACGGCGATGTCGAACACGGTGGGGATGCGCGCGCCAATGATGCGGTGGCCGGCCACCATGCGGCCGTGCAGGGCCTGGGCCGCCATCCAGCTGGGGTTGAGCACGTCGTTGCCGAAGGGCTCGAAGCCGGTCACCAGCACGGTCGGACAGTCGGTCGGGCTGTTGTCTGATCCCGCTACCATGCGTTCACTGTAGCGTAGAGGCACCGCTACAAGGAGAGACACATGCGCTGGGAAGGCAATCGCGAATCGAGCAACGTCGAGGACGTGCGGGGCTCCGGTGGGGGCGGCTTTCCCATCGGCGGGGGCGGATTGAGCATCGGCGCGGTGGTGATCGCGCTGGTGGGCGGCGCCATCTTCGGCATCAACCCGCTGACCATCCTGTCGATGCTCAGTGGCGGCGGCGCGCCCACCGCGCAGCAGGCGCCGGCGCACCCGCCGCCGGCCGACGACCGCGGCGCGAAGTTCGTCTCGGTGGTGCTGGCGGACACCGAGGACGTGTGGGGCAAGTTGTTCCAGGCCGGTGGCGCGCAGTACCACCAGCCCAAGCTGGTGCTGTTCCGCGGGGCCGTGGGCACCGCGTGCGGCACGGGGCAAAGCGCGATGGGGCCGTTCTACTGCCCCGCCGACAAGAAGGTCTACATCGACCTGAACTTCTACGACACGCTGAAGACCCGCCTGGGCGCGCCCGGCGAGTTCGCGCAGGCCTACGTGATCGCGCACGAGGTGGGCCACCACGTGCAGGATGAGCTGGGCATCACGCGCAAGGCCGAACAGGCCCGCTCGCGCATGAACCCGGCGCAGGCCAACGCGGTGTCGGTGCGTGTCGAACTGCAGGCGGATTGCTTCGCCGGCGTGTGGACCCACCATTCGCAGCAGGGCAAGAAGTGGCTGGACCCGGGCGACATCGAGTCGGCCATGAACGCCGCCGCCAAGATCGGCGACGACGCGCTGCAGAAGAACGCCGGCCGGGCCGTGGTGCCCGAAAGCTTCACCCACGGCTCCAGCGCCCAGCGCCAGAAGTGGTTCCAGACCGGCTACCAGACCGGCAGCGTCAAGGCCTGCGACACCTTCGCCTCCCGGGACCTCTGAGCCGCTGCGCCTGCAGCAATCATCCCGTCATGCGAAAATGGCGGGTTGATGCCTAGTTCCTTCAAGAATCTCCAGCTGGCCGAGCCGCTGGCGCGCGCCGTAGCCGAAATGGGCTACGAGCAGATGACGCCCATCCAGGCCCAGGCCATTCCCGTGGTGCTCACGGGCAAAGACGTCATGGGCGCCGCCCAGACCGGCACCGGCAAGACGGCCGCCTTCTCGCTGCCGCTGCTCCAGCGCCTCCTGAAACACGAGAACGCCTCGACCTCGCCGGCGCGCCACCCCGTGCGCGCGCTGGTGCTGCTGCCCACGCGCGAACTGGCCGACCAGGTCGCCCAGCAGGTGAAGATGTACGCCAAGTACACGCAGTTGCGCAGCACCGTGGTGTTCGGCGGCATCGACATGAAGCCGCAGACGGCCGAGCTCAAGCGCGGCGTCGAGGTGCTGGTCGCCACGCCGGGCCGCCTGCTCGACCACATCGAGGCCAAGAACTGCGTGCTGAACCAGGTGGAGTACGTGGTGCTCGACGAGGCCGACCGCATGCTGGACATCGGCTTCCTGCCCGACCTGCAGCGCATCCTGTCGTTCCTGCCCAAGCAGCGCACCACGCTCCTGTTCTCCGCGACGTTCTCGCCCGAGATCAAGCGCCTGGCCAACAGCTACCTGCAGGACCCCATCACCGTGGAAGTGGCGCGGCCCAACCAGGAAGCGTCCACCGTCGAGCAGCATTTCTACAGCGTGAGCGACGACGACAAGCGCCGCGCGCTCAAGCAGATCGTGCGCGAGCGCGGCCTGTCACAGGCCTTCGTGTTCGTCAACAGCAAGCTCGGTTGCGCGCGGCTGGCACGTTCGCTGGAGCGCGACGGCCACAAGACCACCGCCCTGCACGGCGACAAGAGCCAGGACGAGCGCCTCAAGGCGCTCGCCGCATTCAAGGCGGGCGAAGTCGACCTGCTGGTGGCCACCGACGTGGCCGCGCGCGGCCTCGACATCAAGGACGTGCCGGCGGTCTTCAACTTCGACGTGCCGTTCAACTCGGAAGACTACGTGCACCGCATCGGCCGCACCGGCCGCGCCGGCGCTTCGGGCCTGGCGGTGACCTTCGTCGCGCCGTCGGACCAGCGCCTGGTCGCCGACATCGAGAAGCTGCTCAAGCGCAAGATCGAGATCGAGCCCATCGAGTTCGAGGAAGACCGGCCGCGCGGCCGCATCAACGATGGGCGCCGCACCTGGCGCGACCGCGGCGAGGTGGGCGACCCGCGCGACGTGCTCGACGCGCCGCGCGACCGCGACCGTCCGCCTCCGCAGCGCCGCGAACCCGCGCGCGCGCCGTCCGACCCGTTCTTCGACAAGCCCTACGAGTCGGCCGCGCCCGCCGAAGCGGAGGCAATGCCCGCGTGGGAAAAGAGCGCGAAGCAGGCCGCGCCCCGCGTGTCCGGCAACATCAAGACCAAGCGCAAGGTCGCGGCCCTCTTCAAGGCGACGCCGTAACGGGAAGGCGTCGCCCCGGCGCAGGCCGGGGCCCAGTGTCTTTCTGCCCGCAGGCCCCTGGATCCCGGCCTTCGCCGGGATGACATCAGGACGCCAGCTCGTCCAGGATCGGGCAGTCGGGCCGGTCGTCGCCGCCGCAGCAGTGCACCAGGTGCTGCAGCGTCTTGCGCATGGCGGCCATCTCGGCCATCTTCGCGTCGATGTCGGCCAGGTGCTTCTGCGCGATCTTCTTCACGCTGGCGCTGGAGCGGCGCTGGTTCTGCCACAGCTTCACCAGCTCGCCGATCTCCGCCATCGAGAAGCCCAGGTCGCGCGCGTGGCGGATGAAGCGCAGCGTGTGCACCTCGCGCTCGGCATACTGCCGGTAGCCCGCATCGGTGCGCGCCACCGCGGGCAACAGCCCCAGCGACTCGTAGTGCCGCACCATCTTCGCGGAAACGCCCGACAGCTTCGCGGCTTCGCCGATGTTCATTTCGCAACCCCTTTCCAGCGCCGCAGCGTGAGCGCGTTGGTCACGACGCTCACGCTCGACAAGGCCATGGCCGCGCCCGCGATGACGGGGCTGAGCAGGCCGAACGCGGCAAGCGGGATGCCCACCACGTTGTAGATGAACGCCCAGAACAGGTTCTGGCGGATCTTCGAATAGGTGCGGCGCGAGATGTCGATCGCGTCCGCCACCAGTGCCGGGTCGCCGCGCATCAGCGTGATGCCGGCCGCGTGCATCGCCACGTCGGTGCCGGTGGACATCGCGATGCCCACGTCGGCAGCGGCCAGCGCGGGTGCGTCGTTGATGCCGTCGCCCACCATCGCCACGATCTCGCCGGGCCGCTTCAGCTCCGCGACGATGCGGGCCTTGTCTTCCGGCAGGACCTCCGCGCGGAAGTCGGTGATTCCGAGCTCGCGCGCGACGGCGGTGGCGCTGCCGGTGTTGTCGCCGGTGAGCAGGATCGATTCGACGCCGTGGTCCTTCAGGGCCGCGACGGCGTCGCGCGCTGTCGGCTTGACCGTGTCGCCGAAGGCCAGCAGGCCCAGGAGTTGCGGTGCGGCGGTGATGTCGGCGACCCACGACACCGTGCGCCCCTGGTCCTGCAGCTCGCGTGCGCGCGCTTGCAGCGCGGATAGGTCCACCCCCAGCTCCTTCATCAGCCGCGTGCTGCCCAGCCGCAGTTCGCGGCCCCCCACCTGGGCGGCAACACCGCGTCCCGCGATGGCGCTGACGTTCGACGCGCGCTCGAATGGGATCGAGCCCGCGGCCTCGACCGTCGCGCGGGCCAGCGGGTGTTCGCTGCCCGACTGGATCGATGCGCTGGCTGCCAGCAGCGCGTTGCGGTCGCCGTTCGCGGCTTCCGCAGCGACGAGCCGCGGCTTGCCTTCGGTGAGCGTGCCGGTCTTGTCGAAGGCCACGCGCCGGATCGCATGGGCGATCTCCAGGGCCTCGGCGTCCTTGATCAGGATGCCGTGCTTCGCGGCCACGCCCGTGCCGGCCATGATGGCCGTCGGCGTCGCGAGGCCCAATGCACACGGGCAGGCGATGACCAGCACGGCGACGGCGTTGAGCAAGGCCTGCTCCCAATCGCCGGACACGATGCCCCACGCCACCAGCGTGACGGCTGCGATGCCGATGACGACCGGGACGAACACTTCGCTCACGCGGTCGACCAGCCGCTGGATGGGCGCCTTGCGCGCCTGCGCCGATTCGACCAGCCGCACGATGCGCGCCAGGGTCGTCTCCGCGCCGATCGCGGCGGTCCGCACGACGAGCAGGCCCTGCGCGTTGACCGAGCCCCCGGTGACGCGGTTGCCCTCGTGCTTCGCCACCGGGAGGCTCTCGCCGGTGATGAGCGATTCGTCGACCTCGCTCGCGCCTTCGATCACGACGCCGTCGACGGGGATACGCTCGCCCGGGCGCACCACCACGACGTCTTCGACGCGCACCTGCGCGATCGGCACTTCCGACTCCGCGCCGCCGCGGCGCACGCGCGCCACCTCGGGGCGCAGGGCGTTGAGCGCGCGGATCGCCTCCGTGGTCTGGCGCTTGGCGCGCGCTTCCAGCCACTTGCCCAGCAGCACCAGCGTGATCACGACGGCCGATGCCTCGAAATACAGGTGCTGCATCGCGTGGTCGCCATGGCGAAGCAGCTGCCACACGCTCAGGCCGTAGGCAGCGCTGGTGCCGATGGCCACCAGCAGGTCCATGTTGCCGGCGCGCGCCCGCAGCGCCCTCCACCCGGCGACGTAGAAGCGCGCGCCCAGCCAGAACTGCACGGGCGTCGCCAGCGCGAGTTGCAGCCAGCCGGGGACCATCCATTCGATGCCGACCAGCGCTGCGGCCATCGGCAGCGCGAGCGGCAGCGACAGGGCCGCTGCCAGCAGGACGGGGACGGGCGACGCGGCCTCCTTCGGCGGCGCGTCCGCCACGGGCGCAGCCTTGTAGCCGGCCTTCTCGACGGCCGCGGTGAGCAGGGCGATATCCAGCGCCGCCGGCGCGCGCACCTCGGCGGTCTCCGTCGCCAGGTTCACTTCGGCTTCGCTGACGCCGGGCACCTTGCGCAGGGCTTTCTCGACGCGCGCCACGCACGACGCGCAGGTCATGCCTTCGATGCTCAGGCGGATGGGGGTGAGGGTTGCGGTATCCATGGATGCAGTCTGAACCTTACCATCATGTCAAGGTCAAGCGGCCGCAGGGCCTTGACCTTGCCACGGTGGGAAGGTGCAAGATACCTGCAACAAAGGAGAAGGCACTTGATCCAGTTCAACATCCCCCAGATGAGTTGTGGCCACTGCGCCCGCGCAGTCACCGAGGCCGTCAAGGAAGTCGACCCGAATGCAACGGTCGACGTCGATCTGGCCTCGAAGCAGGTCAGCGTCGTGTCGACGGCCGAGCGGCAGGAGATCGTCGCAGCCCTCGCGGAGGCCGGGTACGCCCCGGCGTCATGAGCCCATGCACCACGGCCATCACCACCCCGATCACGGTCCGGGCCACGGCAAGCATCCGAGCCTGAACGTCACCGCTTTCTTCGCGACCTTGCATTGCCTTTCAGGCTGTGCCGTCGGCGAGGTCCTGGGCATGGTCATCGGCACGGGCCTCGGGCTCGGCAACGCGGCCACCGTCGTCCTGTCGGTCGTTCTTGCGTTCGTCTTCGGCTATGCGTTCACGATGACGCCCCTGCTGCGGGCCGGAATCGCTGCGAAGCGCGCGGCAACGCTTGCTTTCGCCGCGGACACGGCTTCGATCAGCATCATGGAACTGGTCGACAACACGGTGATGCTGGCCATCCCGGGCGCGATGGATGCGCACCTCGGCTCCGCGCTGTTCTGGGGGGCACTGGGCCTTTCGCTGGTTGTCGCCGGCGCCGCGGCTTATCCGGTGAACCGCTGGCTCATTGCCAGGGGCAGCGGCCATGCGGTCGTGCACGCACACCACCACCACTGAACCGCCCGCGGCTTGACAGCGCCCGGGCGCGCGGCCAGAGTCCCTCCCGGGAAGGAGCTGGAAATGGCCCACATGAACATCGGCGACGCGGCCGCAGCCGCCGGCGTGACGCCCAAGATGATCCGCCACTACGAATCGCTCGGCATGATTCCCGGCGTGCAGCGCACCGAAGCCGGCTACCGGATGTACTCGCCGCGCGAGGTCGCGATGCTGCGCTTCATCCGCCAGGCGCGCGGCCTGGGCTTCCCGGTCAAGCAGGTCGAGACGTTGCTGGCCCTGTGGCGCGACGAGGGCCGCGCCAGCCGCGAAGTCAAGGAAATCGCCGAGCAGCAGCTGGCCGAGCTCGAGGAGCGCCAGCGCGAGATCGACGAGATGCGGGCCATGCTGTCCGACCTGGTGTCGATGTGCCGCGGCGACGACGACCCGCACTGCGCCATCCTCGAAACCCTCGCGTCGCCCGGAGACGCCGCGGCGGCTGGTCATGACGCGCGCAAGAACCTGAAGAAGGTGCGGGCCGGCTCCACCGCGCCCGCCCGGCAGGCGTGCCACGTCGTGACGCCCGAAGACGCGCCGCACGCGGGCCTGGCGGCCTGGACCCGCGGCCTCGGCCGCTAGATCAGCGCGCCGGCGCCTTCAGCCACTTCTCCCCGGAACGCAAAGGCCCGCTCAGGGTCTTGAGGAAAGCGACGAGCTGCTTCACCTCGGTCGCGTCCAGTCCCAGCGGCTGCAGTTCGCTGTGCCCCTGCGGCGCGGCGGGCGCGCGGTTGTAGTGCCGCACGACGTCTTCGAGCGTGGCGAACTGGCCCGCGTGCATGTAAGGCGCACGTTCGGCCACGTTGCGCAGCGACGGCGCGCGGAACTGGCGCAGGTGATTGTCCGAGCCTTCCGCCAGGAAGCGGATCTCGCCGCATTGCTCCGGCTTCGCGTCGCTGTGCCGGCCCAGGCAGTTGAATTCGTCTGCCAGCACCTGCCGCGCACCTGCGAGGCGGCCGCTGTCCGGCTTGCCGCCCGCCGCCAGCGGCACGCCGGTGTTGTGGAACTCGTTGTTGGTGAAGAGCGGCCCGGCGTGGCACTGGATGCAGTTGGCCCGGCCGATGAAGAGCTTGAGTCCCGCGATCTCGTCGCGCGACAGCGTCGCCGCCATCCGCGCCGCATCGCCCCGCGCCGCCGCGTCGGCATAGGCATCGAAGCGCGAGGGGCCGGGCTCGATCCTGCGCTCATAGGCCGCGATGGCCTTGCCGAGGTTCGCGAAGATGGCGTCGACCTTGTCGCGATCGGGCGCGGGCATCGCCTGCCAGGCTGCTGCGGCCTGCGCATTCGCCACAGGGCCCGCATTCTTCGGCAAGTGCCCGATCGCAGGCATCTTCCCGAAGATCCTCTCGTAGTCGGCGAGATAGGCACCCGCAAGCACGTGCGCGTACTGCGTGCGGTCGCCGCCGTGCTCGACCGGGCTCTCGAGCGGGCCCAGCGCCTGCGACCATTGGCTGTCCTTGCGGCCGTCCCAGAATTGCCAGGGACTGCGGGCGGTGCCCACGATGCTCATGGTGCGGCGATCGGTCGTCCCGATGCCCCTGGCGAGGGGCGTGCCGTCCTGGAACTGCCTGTCGGGAAGGTGGCAACTGGCGCACGACACCTGGCCGTTGGCGCTGAGGCGGCCGTCGAAGAAGAGGCGCTGGCCGAGTTCGGCCGCGCGCTCGTCGTCGGCCACGCGGTTGGACGGGTCGGCGGGCAGGGGCGGCAGGTTCGCGATCGAAAGTTGCCCGATCCGTTCGATTTCCGTGTCCGACCACAGCGGGGCCCGCACAAAGCCGAGCGATGCGAGCGCCGCAGCCACGACGGCGGCAGCGGTGAGCAGCGAAGGCAGCCTGCGCAACATTCCCGGCCTCCTACTTCTTCAGCTGGAGGTTGAAGCTGGCGCGCTCCGTGCGGCCACCTGCCGTGATGTCGAAGTCCATCACCCACCAGCCGCCCATCTGGAACTTGATGCCCTCCACGAGGTAGTCGCCGTTGCCGAGGTTGCGGGTCATGCGCGGGCGCGTCGGAAGGCCGTGGCGGTGCTCGGGCATGTCGCCGTCGATCGCGATGGCGGCATCGGTGACGGGCGAACCGTCGGTGCGCGCCACGTGCAGCTTCCATGCGTGCAGGCGGCCGACGGGGATCGTGCCTTCGGTCGCGTACGAAACGCGGAAGGCCCCGTGCGCCGACACGCGCTCGGTCGCGTACTCGGGGCCCGCTGCCGGCGGCCTGACACCCGCTGCGGCGCAGGCGGTGACGAAGCTCGCGGACAAGGCGGCGGCAAGCGCGAGGAATTCGCGGCGTCGGGTCGTCTCTTTCATGGCCGTGCTCCTCATTCGCAACGCGTGACGTAGCGAAGTTCGGCCGCGGCCGACGCATGGGTGATGCCGAGGTCGCGCAGTTCGTACTCGCTCATCGTGGACAGCAGTTCGAGGTCGCGCTGCGCGCGGCGCGCTTCACGCCAGCGGCGTGCCAGGCGCTGCAGCCAGTCGGCCGCTGCGGAAAGCAGGAAGACGGGGTTCATGGGGGCTCCTTGGGTGTGTTGGAGCCGCAAGGTTCAACCCTGACCCGATGGCAAGGTCAAGGGAGCGGGGCCGGGGCGCGGGGGGTTGACCTTGACACCGCGTCAAGGTTGAAACTTGCGCCATTCCCAAGGAGCAGCCATGCAACTCTTGAACATCGGCGATGCAGCCGCCGCAGCGGGCGTGACCCCCAAGATGATCCGGCACTACGAGATGCTGGGCCTCATCCCCGAGCCCCAGCGCACCGACGCCGGCTACCGGCTCTACGGCGAGCGTGAAGTCGCCATGCTGCAGTTCATCCGGCAGTCCCGCGGCCTGGGCTTCTCGATGCAGCAGATCGAGTCGCTGCTGTCTCTGTGGCGCAACCCTTCGCGCCACAGCAAGGAGGTCAAGGAAGTCGCGCAGCGGCAGCTGGAGGAGTTGCAACAGCGCCAGCGCGAACTCGACCAGATGCGCGGCACGCTGGAGAAGCTGGTGCAGGAATGCCGCGGCGACGACTCCGCGCACTGCGCGATCCTGGACCGGCTGTCGCGGCCTGCGAAGCCTTGCTGCAACGACGGGGCGGACCGCGCGAAAAAGGCGCTCAAGGCCGTTCGCCCGGGTGAACGGCGCCCGGCCGCCGCGCGCCCGCGCCCCGACGCAGCGCCCGCGCAAAACCCGCATGCCGCGCTGACCGCGTGGTCGCTGGCGCTCGCGCGGCACGCCTGACCCTGCACCACGAGGAGCCCGGCATGACCCGCGCCACGCGCAACCACCTGCGCCGCCTCGCACTGCGCCTCGTCTGCGCCGCGACGGGGGCGGTGTTCCTCGGCATCGTGGGCCACCACGTGTACACGATGGACTTCGAGCCGCTGGCGGCGCTTTGCCTGCCGTTCCTGGTAATCTTCTTCGGCTTCACGTCGCTGCTGTACATGCGCGGGCGCTCGCTCGGCCGCGGCCGCGAATCGCTGCGCACCCTCTTCGCGGCGGAGCGCGCGATGCAGGGCGCCGTCTTCTACGTGTCGGGCGTGGTGCTGGGCGTGAGCTTCTACGGCCTGTTCCGCTACATGGGTTTCGAGTTCGACGCCGCCAGGCCGGACCTGCACGGCCTGTGGCTGCTGCTGTTTTTCGTTCCCTACTGGCTGATGCAGCGCGGCTTCTTCATGTTCCTCACGGCCGTCTGGATCATCGTGCCGCAGTTGCTGCATCCGGTCAGCTCCTACGAGCTGTGGCGCCGCGTGGCCCGGCAACCCTGACGCCGGGACGGACCACCGCTTCACTTCCCGCGCCGGTGCGCGGCGTCCACTTCTTCCTGCGCCCGCCGGATGCGCTCCGGCCACTGCGCCTTGATGAAGGACAGCACGGCGTTGATCTCCAGGTCGGACAGCACGCCGGCGAAGGCCGGCATGTCCGAGTCGTAACCCGTCGTTCCTGCGGCCTTCGCGATGCCGTGCTTCGTGAGGTTGAACAGCACTTCGTCCGGGTGGTGCCAGGTGTGGCCCTTGGCATCGTGGGGTGGGGCCGGCAGGCGGCCCGCGGCGTTGCGCAACTGCCAGTTCGGCTGGCCTTCGAGCTTCTCGCCGTGGCACGACGCGCAGCGTGCTGCGTAGATGGCGCGGCCCTGCGCGACGACCTGTGCGTCGTCCGCGCGCAGCTTCGCCGGGTCGACGGGGGTGTCGCAAGCCGCCAGCGCCAACAGGGCGCCGAAGAAAGCAAGCCCCTTCATTCGCCCGGCGCCTGCGCCTGCTCGCAGTCGACCTGCACCAGTTCGTGGCCGCCGTCGGCCGCGAGCCGCAGCGCCGAGAGGCAGCCGCCCCACACGCAACCCGTGTCGAGCGAGATCACGTCGGGCCGGCGCAGGTAGCCCAGCTGCGACCAGTGCCCGAAGGCGATGGTCTCGCCCGCCGTGCGGCGGCCCGGCACGTCGAACCAGGCCACGGTGCCCGCGGGTGCGTCGGCGATGCCGCCGGACGCCTTCAGGTGCATCACGCCTTCGGGCGTGCAGAAGCGCAGCCGCGTGAGCGCATTGACGACAACCCGCAGGCGCTCGGCGCCGCGCAGCGTGTCGCGCCACTGCGCCGGTTCGTTGCCGTACATCTGCGGCAGGAAGTCGAACAGCTCCGGGCCACGCAGCACGGCTTCGACTTCGGCGGCGAGCGACAGGACCTGTGCCGCATCCCATTGCGGCAGCACCCCGCCATGCACCATCAGGAGGCCGTGCTCGCGCATCGCCATCTTCTGCGCGCGCAGCCATTCGAGCATCTCGCCGCCGTCGGGTGACTTGAGCACCCGGTCCATGGTGTCGTTGCGGTGCGGCGCGCGGTTGCCGTGCGCCACCGCGAGCAGGCTGAGGTCGTGGTTGCCCAGGAGGCAGCGCGCCGCGTCGCCGTATCCCATCAGCCGGCGCAGTACCGCGTCGGACTCGGGGCCGCGGTTGACGAGGTCGCCCAGCAGGTAGGCGGTGTCGCGGCTCGGCGAGAAGCCCACCTTCTCCAGCAGGCGCCCGAGCGCCGTGTCGCAGCCCTGCACGTCGCCGATCAGATAAAGTGCCATCGAGAATCATTGTCCACCGAACCGATGGATGCCCTGCTGATCGTCGTGCTGACCCTGCTCAATGGCGTGTTCGCCATGTCGGAGATGGCATTGGCGTCTTCGCGCAAGGCGCGGCTGATCGCCATGGCCGAGGAAGGCGACGGCGGCGCGCAATCGGCCCTGCGGCTCATGGAGCACCCGACGAAGTTCCTGTCGACGGTGCAGGTGGGCATCACGGTCACGGGCATGCTCAACGGCATCGTCGGCGAGGCGGCCTTCAGCGCCGATGTCGGCCTGTGGCTGCAGGGCTTCGGCATGTCGCCGCGCGCATCGGGCATCGTGGCCACCGCGCTCGTGGTGGCCGCCATCACCTTCGTGACCATCATCTTCGGCGAGCTGGTGCCCAAGCGGGTCGGCCAGCTCTATCCCGAGCCGGTCAGCCGCTGGCTGTCGCGGCCGATGGCCTGGCTGGCGAAAGCGGCCTCGCCATTCGTGTGGCTGCTGGCCACCACCACGCAGACCATCCTGAAGCTGCTGCGCATCGACACCTCGCGCGTGCGCGGGATGACCGAGGAAGAGATCGCGCACAGCCTGGAGGAGGGCGTGGACGCCGGCGTCATCGAGCAGCACGAACGCCAGATGGTGCAGAACGTCTTCCACCTGGACGACCGGCCGCTCACGTCGATGATGGTGCCGCGCTCGGACATCGAGTGGCTCGACGCGTCGCTCACGCCGGTGCGGTGCTTCGACCACATCTCGGCCGGCGAACCCCATTCCTGGTACCCGGTGTGCCGCGGCTCGCTCGACGAGGTGGTGGGCATGGTCAGCGTGGCGCACCTGCTGACGCGACGGGACGACGACGCGACGATGCTGGAAGCGCTCGCGCTGCCGGCGATCTTCGTGCCGGAGACGCTCACCGGCATGGAGCTGCTGGAGCAGTTCCGCGCCAAGTCGGGCCGCATGGTGTTCGTCGTGGACGAATACGGCGTGGTGCAAGGCCTCATGACGCCGCACGACCTGCTGGAGGCCATCACGGGCGAACTCAAGCCCGAGGCGCACGTGGAGGCCTGGGCGACGCAGCGCGAGGACGGCTCGTGGCTGCTGGACGGGCTGATGCCCGTCTCCGAGCTGAAGGCGCGGCTGGAGATCCGCGACCTGCCCGACGAGGACCGGGGCCTGTACAACACGCTGGCGGGCCTGCTGATGACGGTGACGGGCCACCTGCCGGGGGTGGGCGAGAAGATAGAGTCCTCGCATTGGGTGTTCGAGGTGGTGGACCTGGACGGCAAGCGCATCGACAAGGTGCTCGCGAAGCACGTCCCGAAGGTGGCAAAGGCGATGGAGGGTTAGCGACGTGTCCGACGCGGTCTATTACGAAAAGCCGGTCCTGCTGGACCGGGCCAAGCACAAGCGGCTGCGGGTGCGCACCAGCACGAGCTTCGCGTTCGCGCGCAAGGCCAATTCCGTCTACCTGGCGGGCGTGGAGTTCAACGAGGCGATGAAGGAATACGCCATCGTCTTCACGCGCGCGGCCAACGGCCGCGTCGTACCGGTGGCGATGCTCGGCCTGCGCACCCGCGAGAACCTGTTCGTCGCCGAGGGCGAGCGCTGGGACGCCGTCTACGTCCCGGCGTTCATCCGGCGCTACCCCTTCGTGCTGGCGCAATTGGGCGGCGAGCAATTGGGCGTGTGCATCGACGAGGCCTACGGCGGCTTCAACACCAAGGAAGGCGAGGCGCTCTTCGACGAGCAGGGCGGCAACACGCCTTTCCTGGCCAACGCCGTGCAGTTCCTCGAGAACTACCAGCGCGAGTTCGCGCGCACCGAGATGTTCTGCGCGCGGCTGGAGCAGTTCGGCCTGTTCAAGGAGATGAACGCGCAGGCGCACCTGAAGGACGGGCGCAGCTTCACCGTGTCGAACCTGCTGGTGGTGGACGAGCCGCGGCTGATGACGCTGCCCGATGCCATCGCGCTGTCGCTGTTCCGCTCGGGCGAGCTGCACCTGGTGTCCATGCACCTGGCGTCGCTGTCGAACATGCAGCGCCTGACGGAACGGATCGTGCTGCGCGCCGGCCCCATGGAACCGGCGCCGAAGCCGGCCTGATCAGGCGGCCTTCGGGAAGGCCGAGACGTCCACGACTTCGACGGCGCCCTGCGCGAGCAGCGAGTTGAGCAGCCGGTCGATCTGCTGCGCCTTCATGCGCGAGTGCCGGACGAACCAGTTGCGGCTGACAGGGCGGTTGCTCATGAGCGACAGCGCCTTGTAGACGGCGGCCGTGCGGTGCACGGGCGGCAGGTTGGGCCACTGGCGCAGGCGGTACACCAGCGTGTCGCCCTCGCAGGCCGCTTCTTCCACTGCCGACGGCAGGAAGCGCAGGTCCCCGAGCGACGTCGAGGTCTTGCGGGCCCACCGGTAGAGGGTGTCGTAAGCGCTGCTGAAAGCCATGCCGCAACTTTGGCGGCGCGGCGTGCCGGCGCACTAAGGCAATGCGGAAACCGGGCTTAAGGCGATTGCCTAAGCAGGACCACGGTGGCGATGCCCAGCGCCGTGAGCGCGAACGATCCCAGCATGTGCGCCGCCGCGGTGGCCAGGGCGGCGAGCCACTGGCCCTGCTGCATCTGCGTGACGACTTCGGCCGAGAAGGTGGAGAAGGTCGTCAGGCCGCCGAGGAAGCCGGTGATGACGAACAGGCGCACTTCCGGCGGCAGGTCGGGGCGCACGGCAAGGTACGCGATCGCCAACCCCACCAGGTAGCCGCCCAGCAGGTTGGCGCCCAGCGTGCCGAGGGGCAGCTGCGGGGACACCGGGTTGAAACGCACGGCCAGCACCCAGCGCAGCAACGCGCCGAGGGACGCGCCGGCGGCGATCGAGAGCACGGAGCCGAGCATGCCCGGCATTGTGCCCGCAGCCTGCGCCTAGGCCGCCGTGGTCACGCGGATGCCGCGAATCTGGCCGGCCTGCTTCGAAGCGGGCGGGCGCGGGTACTTCTGCGGGTCGAAGCGGTGCAGCAGCTCCGCCTCGCGCACGCGGGCCAGCGCCACGTTGGCCAGCTTCACGTGGCCGTAGCCGCGCATCGACAAGGGCAGTGCAGCGATGTCGCACGCTGCTTTCATGCGCGCGGGCGCGAGCTGGGCCGAGACTTCCTCGATGCGCGCGCGGTAGGCCGCGACGAGCTCGCGCTCCAAGCGCCGCTCGTGCGTGCGGCCGAACAGGTCGAGCGCGGTGCCGCGCAGGCGCTTGCCGTGCGCGAGCAGCTTCATCGCCGGCATCATCCACGGGCCCAGGCGCACCTTGCGCGGCTGCTGGCCGTCCTTCGGGCGCGAGAGCACCGGCGGCGCCATGTAGAACTCCAGCCGCACGTCGCCCTGGAACTGGTGGTGCAGTGCCTTGAGGAATTCGCCGTCGGTGTACAGGCGCGCGACTTCGTACTCGTCCTTGTAGGCCATCAGCTTCATCAGGCTTTGCGCGACGGCACGCGTGAAGGGCAGGCTCGCATCGCCGCCCGCCGCGTGCTCGCGCCGCATCGTCTCGCGCACGAAGTCCTCGAACTGCCTGGCGTAGGCCGCGCTCTGGTAGCCCGTGAGGTGCGCGACGCCGCGGGCGATGATCGCCTCGACGGTTTCCGGCTCGTTGCTGGCGTGCAGGTGTTCGTCTTCCCCGGCGAGCAGCGCATCGATGCCGACCGGGTCGGCGGCGGCCAGGCGGCCCAGCGAGAACGCCAGCTTGTTGTTCTCGACGGCGACGGCGTTCAGCTCGATCGCGCGCATCAGCGCCTCCAGGCTCACGGGCACCAGGCCGCGCTGCCAGGCGTAGCCGAGCGAGAGGATGTTGGCCACGATGGAATCGCCGAGGAAGGCCTCGGCAAGCGTCTGCGCGTCAAGCGTCTCGACGCGCTCGGCGCCGGCGGCGAACTTCAGCTTCTCCAGCAACGCCGGCACCTTCAATTGCGCATCCGGGTTGCGCAGGCTCTCCGCCACCGGCACTTCGTGCACGTTGGCGAGGATCTTCGTGCGGCCGTGGCGCACGGTGCCCAGTGCCTCCGGCGATGCGCCCACGACCACGTCGCAGGCCAGGATCGCGTCGGCCTGCTGCGTGTCGATGCGCACCTGGTTCAGGCGCGAGGGGACGTCGGCCAGGCGCACGAAGCTCAGCACCGAGCCGCCTTTCTGCGCGAAGCCCATGAAGTCGAGCACGCTGGCGCTCTTGCCTTCGAGGTGCGCGGCCATGGAGATCAGCGCGCCGACCGTGACGACGCCGGTGCCGCCGACGCCCGTGACGAGCAGGTCGTAGGGGCCGGTCCAGTTCCATTGCGGCGGGCGCGGCAGCGCCTCGACGCGCTTCATGAACTCCGCCGCACCGCCGGCCAGCGCGCCGGCCTGCTTGCGCACCTGCCCGCCGAGCACGCCGACGAAGCTGGGGCAGAAGCCCTTGGCGCAGGAGTAGTCCTTGTTGCACGAACTCTGGTCGATCTTGCGCTTGCGGCCCAGCTCCGTTTCCAGCGGCAGCACGGCCACGCAGTTCGATTGCACCGAGCAGTCGCCGCAGCCTTCGCACACGCGGTCGTTGATGAACACGCGCCGCGCCGGGTCCACCATCTCGCCCTTCTTGCGGCGGCGGCGCTTCTCGGCGGCGCAGGTCTGTTCGTAGATGAGGACGGTGACGCCTTCCATCTCGCGCAGGCGGCGCTGCACGGCGTCGAGCTCGGCGCGGTCGTGGAACTCGGTGCCGGCCGGGAAGCGGTCGTGGATCGAGTCGTACTTGTGGATGTCGTCCGAGAGCACGACGACCTTCTTCACGCCTTCGGCTTCCACCTGCCGTGCGATGCCGTCGACGCTGATGATGCCGTCGACCGGCTGGCCGCCCGTCATCGCCACCGCGTCGTTGAAAAGGATCTTGTAGGTGATGGTGCTGCGCGCCGCGACCGCCTGGCGGATCGCGAGGTAGCCCGAGTGGTAGTACGTGCCGTCACCGAGGTTCTGGAAGACGTGCGGGATCTTCGTAAACATCGCGTGCGACACCCAGTCCACGCCTTCGCCGCCCATCTGGATCAGGCCCTCGGTGTCGCGGTCCATCCAGCTCGCCATGAAGTGGCAGCCGATGCCGGCCTGCGCGTGCGAGCCTTCGGGCACTTTGGTCGATGTGTTGTGCGGGCAGCCCGCGCAGAAGTAGGGCAGGCGCTTGACTGAGTCGCTGTCGTTGGACAGCAGCTCCGGCAGCGTGAAGTCGCGCACCAGGTGGCGGCGGTCCAGGTCCGGGTAGTGCGCGGCGATCCAGTCGGCGACGATCTCGATCAGGCGCGAGGGGCGCAGCTCGCCCAGCCCGGACACCAGCGGCGTGCCGGTCGCGGTCTTCTTGCCGATGATCACAGGGCGCAGCGGGCCGTTGTAGAACAGGTCGCGCATCTGCTGCTCGACCACCGGGCCCTTTTCCTCGATGACGAGAATCTCGTTCAGGCCGCGCGCGAACTCCTGCATGCGCGTCGGCTCGATGGGGTACGTGAGCCCCAGCTTGTAGATGCGCACCCCGTGCTTCGCGAGCGTCTCCGGCGAGATCTCCAGGCGCCGCAGCACCTCCATGAAGTCGTAGTGCGCCTTGCCGGCGGTGACGATGCCCACCGTGGCGTGCGGGCTTTCGACGACGTGGCGGTCGATCGAGTTCACGCGCGCGAACGCCCGCACGGCGTCGAGCTTGGCGTGCAGGCGCTGCTCGATCGCCAGCGACGGCAGGTCGGGCCACCGGTAGTGCAGGCCGCCGGCGGGTGGCGTGTAGCCGGTCGCTTCCATCACCGTCTTCGCGTCCTGCCACGCGGCGACGCGTGCGTTGACCAGGTCGAGGTCCACGGTCGATGCGCTCTCGACCACTTCCGACAGCGCCGTGAAACCGACCCAGTTGCCCGAGAAGCGCGAGAGCTGCCAGCCGTACAGGCCGAACTCCAGGTACTCGGCCACATTGGCCGGAGAAACGATGGGCGCATGCCACGACTGGAAGGCCTGGTCGCTCTGGTGGGGCATCGACGACGACACGCAGCCGTGGTCGTCGCCCGCGATCATCAGCACGCCGCCATGGGGCGATGCGCCATACGCGTTGCCGTGCTTGAGCGCATCGCCCGCGCGATCGACCCCGGGCCCCTTGCCGTACCACATGGCGAAGACGCCTTCGCAGGTCTTCTCGGGGTCGGCCTCGACGCGCTGCGTGCCCAGCACCGCAGTCGCGCCCAGCTCCTCGTTGATCGCGGGCAGGAAGCGGATGCCCGCTTCCTCGAACTCCTTGCCGGCCTTCCACACCTGCTGGTCGACCATCCCCAGCGGCGAGCCGCGGTAGCCGCTGATGAAGCCCTGCGTCTGCAGGCCCGCGGCCGCGTCGCGCTGGCGCTGCATCAGCATGAGGCGCACCAGCGCCTGCGTGCCGGTGAGGAAGATCGCGCCCGAGCGCGCCCACAGGCTGTCGGCGAGCTGGTAATCGGGGCGGGCGACGGGGGAGGAAAGGGCGGTTGCGGCCATCCGCCAAGCTTAGGCGGGGCAGCGGGGAAAAGGGTTCTCTTTTCCCTTCCTGCGTAGGCAGTGGGAGAATATCCTTCCATGGATACCCTCGATCGCCACGATCTCATTCTCCTTTCGGAGCTGCAGCGCGATTCGCGCCAGACCGTGCAGCAGCTGGGCGATGCGGCCGGGCTGTCGAGCACGCCGGCGTGGAAGCGCGTCAAGGAGATGGAGGCCACGGGCGTGATCCGCGGCTACACGGCCCTGGTCGACCGTGAGAAGGTGGGCCTGTCGCTGGCGGTGCTGGCGGAGATCAACCTCACGCGCCACA